>JBNJDK010000163.1:0-2519 GCA_051744805.1 Bacillota bacterium | reverse complement strand
TAAACTTTTTTATTAAGTGATAAGTAACTTTACCGTCTCCAACTATTATTATTCTCATAGCAAACTCTCCTCATTTACAACATCACTGCTTGATAGTCTATTTCTTAGTTTATCAATAAATAAATCAGTTGGGCTTAATGTTATAATATCAGTATTTCTATAAATAATTGCTTTATCAGGTTCATTGATTTTTACTATTACCTTTGGTACATTATATATTCTTTTTGCCACTTGAGAAACCATTGAATTAACTGTATCAATTTCTGTTGTAACTATTACCATGTCTGCTTTATTTATTTTTGTTTCCAATAATACTTCAATCTCAGTAGCATCCCCATTAATAGTAAAACCAGTAAATTCTGGAGATAATTTGTCAAAAGCATGATGTTTTTTATCAACTACAACTACATCTTCACCATTTTTAGAAAGTAGGTCAGCTATAGCTGTTCCTGTTTTACCACACCCTATTATAACTATATACATCTTTAACTCTCCTTATCTTCTTCATCATCCATCTTAATATCTCTTTTAGAATACTCAAACTGACTTGTTCGTTCTAAATTCTGCTGTGCAGGTTTATATGATGGGTCAAGTGCCAAAGCAGCTCTATACTGTTTTTGAGCTTCTAATGGTTTATTTTTATATTCTAATATAACTCCTAAAAGATTAAATGCTTCTGGTTTTGAAGTATCTAAACTAACTGCCTTTTGAATATATTCATACCCTTTTTCTAAATCTTGATTTGTAATAGAGTTTTTAGCATAAGTTAAATAATCTTCATAACTTTCTAGATCTTCTTCATTAATATTTTGTTCTTTTCTTTGAATAACATCATTTACAACTTCTTTAATTTCTTCAGGAGTAAATGGTTTTTTCAGGTAATCTATAGCACCTAATTTCATGGTTTCAACAGCACTATCAACTGAACCAAAGCCTGTAATAATTATAATATTTGCTGTTTTATCTTTTTCTTTGATTTGTTTTAGGGTTTCAATTCCATCAATGCCTGGTAGTTTCATATCCAATAAAACTACATCAAAATCTTGTTCACCAAACTTTTTAATTCCGTCTTCTCCATTTACAGCTGTAACAATATTATAGTCTTTCTCAAGACTTTTTTCTAAAGTAAACCTTATATTTTTCTCATCATCAATAATCAAAATATTTTTTTTGTCAGTCATTTTTAAATTCCTCCTATTTATTTTTGTTTTAAATGCTTATCTATAACTTTTAATAAATCATCAGGATTGATGGGCTTTGTTAGATATTCATCTGCACCCAAATCATAACCCCTTTGAATATCTTCTTCTTCAGCTTTTGCACTTATTATTATAATTTTTGTATCTATTGTTTTTTCATTATCTCTTAAGGTTTCACAGACTAAAAATCCATTCATTTTAGGTAACTTAATATCTAGTAAAATCAAATCAGGTTCCCAATCAATTGCAGTCTCTACACCACTAACTCCATCTGTTTCAACTTTTACATCAAATCCTTTAGACTTTAATAACATTGAGATCACTTTTATTATATTTTTATTGTCTTCAATTAATAGAACTTTACTCAAACAAATCAACTCCTATTTGGGTAATTTAAGAGAAAATGTAAATGTACTTCCCTCTCCTTCTTTACTTTTTACCCAGATTCTGCCGCCATGTGCTTCAACAATTTCTTTGGCAATTGGTAAACCTAAACCTGTACCAGTACTTTCATCTTGATCATTACCTGCCCTTACAAACTTTTCAAATACTTTATGCTGATACTCTTTAGGTATACCTTCACCTGTATCAGAAACTGAAATGTGTACTTTATGACCTTTTTTATCAGCATCAAGCATTATCTTATCTCCTTTATTTGTATATCTTAAAGCATTTCCAATCAAGTTGGTAATAACCCAGGTGATTTTATTAGAATCAGCATATACTTTTAGATTATTAACATTTTCTTTTACTAATTCAATCCCCTTTTCTTCAGCCTTTTGTTCAAATGGTTTTACTGAACTTTCAAAGATATCATTTACAAGTACATTTTCAAAATCTAAATCAATCTTTCCAGATTCCAGTTTTGATAAATCTAATAAATCATCTACTAAATTATTTAAATGCTCTGTATCCTCTTTGGCCACTTCAAGAAGTTCTCTTTGATCTTCATTTATTTCTCCTGAACTTTCCTCAAGTAACATATTAATACTCATATTCATTGAAGTAAGAGGAGTTCTAAATTCATGTGAAACCATTGAAACAAACTCTGATTTCATCCGGTCAACTTCTTTTAAATGCGTAATATCTTCTAAGATAGTAACTACTAGACTGGTTTCGCCTAACTTATCTTCTACTGGATTAGTAGTAATTCTATAATAATGATCTTTGTTATCAAAGGTAAATTTTACAACCCTGTTTTTTTGTCCTTTAATCTCTTTTCCTGTTTCTAAAGTTTCATTAATAGCTTCAAAGATCTCTTCTTCTTTTATAATTTCAAGAAAATGAGTTCCACTTATTTCTCTCTCCTTTAAATTGAAT
>JBNJDK010000162.1:0-2534 GCA_051744805.1 Bacillota bacterium | reverse complement strand
CAGTCCTACTGTAAAATATCATTTAGAAAAATTTATTGAATCAGGGGTGATAGAAATAGAAAAAGCAGAAAAAAAGAAGTATTATAAATTGCGTAAAGATAGAATGACAGAAGTAATTAATTTGATTAAAGATCTATTTAGCATTTAATAATAATTTAAAATAACAAAATAGAAATGGAGGCAAAGAAATGAGCAAGCAAAGAAAATCATTTTCTACGATTTTAGTTCTAATTATGATATTGACTTTAACGGGAATGAATCTGATTTCAGATTCAGCTTTAGCAGTAGAAAAAGAATTTATTCCAGAGATTGATTATACTAATTTTGAATTAGACAATGGTTTTGAAATCTATGTTGTGGAAGATGATAGTATTCCAGTTATTAATTATTCTCTTTATTACGATGTAGGCTCAATTAATGAAAAAAGTGGGCAAACTGGAAAGGCCCATTTTCTCGAACACATGATGTTTTTAGAAAGTAAAAATTTAGATAAAGGGGAGTTCAATGATATAATTAATGAAGTTGGTGGAGAATCAAATGCCATGACAACTCATGATTATACTACATATTATGGTGAAGTTTCTGCTAATATGCTTGAATTGATAATGTCCCTTGAAGCAGAACGAATGGTTAATTTAGAATTTAATTCAAATGAAGTGGAAAGGGAAAGAGAAGTTATTGTTCAGGAAAGAAAGACAAGGATTCAATCAGATATTTTTTCTAAAAACCTAGAAAAAATACAGGCTAAAGCTTTCGAAGATAATGCCCTTGAACATCAGGTAATTGGTTGGGAAGAAGATATTAAATCAATTAGTTTAGAAGAAATAAAGGATTTTTATGAAAAATATTATTCTCCTAATAATGCCGTTTTAGTATTAAGTGGTGATCTTGATTCAGATGAAGCTCATGAACTGGCTAAAGAATATTTTGGAGACTTTAAAGCAGCTGATATTGAAAAAAATGAAAAATTGAAAGAAAAAAACTGGAAATTTAAGGCTGGTCAGGAATTAGAATATAAAGAAAATACACAGGTACCTATTGTTATGATGTTATATGATACTACAGCGGGAGACCATAAAGATCAGGTTGCCATTGATGCTTTATTGAATATTCTAGTTAATAACAAAACTGCCAGAGTTAAATCAGAATTGAAACGCGATAAAAGACTTATAATAGAAACTGCTGGTTTAAATACAAAATTGGAAGTTCCAGGTTATGCTATGACATATTTTGTACCAACAAATCAAATGAACTTAGATAAAGCTCAAAAAGCCTTTGATGCTGAAATTGAAAGAATTATTAATAATGGTCTTAAAGAGGAAGAATTAGAAATTATAAAAAATAAAGAATTAAAATCTGCTAATTTTAATCAGCGTAATAGTGAAAGTCTGGCAGAGCTTCTAGGTTTAGGAGCTGCTAATTATGATAATCCAGAATTTTATGTAGAATATGTAGAAAGTGTTTATAATTTAACTGAAGATGACATAATAGAAGCTGCGCAAAAGTATTTTGATCCTGATAATAGGGTAATAGGAAATATAATACCTAATCGTTAAAAAAGAGTTTAGGAAAGGATGGTAAATATGTTTAAAAGAAAATTTGCTATTTTAATTTCTTTGCTTCTTATATCAATCATTTTTATTCCTTCGGTAAAAGCTGAAGAAGAATTAAATAAAGATTTATTTTATGAATTAATAAAAACAGAAAATGAAAAACCGGAAATAAAAATACCAGATTATGAAAAAATTGAATTTAATAATGGACTAATTGCTTATTTAGTAAAAGATAGTGAATATCCAGTTGTTGAAGTGACAGGTTTTATCAAAGGAGGTAGAAGACAGGAAAGATCAGATATTGCTGGTATATCAGAAATTATGGTAAAAATGATGAGTACCGGCACTAAAAACCTTGGTGAAGAGGAATATGCCAGAGAAAAAGAAGTTAATGGCATTGATATTAGTTTTGAGGTAAATAATGATTCATTTGATTTTGAGGGTAGTGCTTTAAGCAGTGAAACAGATAAATTACTTTCTCTTCTGGCGAGGTCATTACAAAATCCAGATTTTTCTACCTCCTATTTAAAGAGAATCTTACAGGAGCAAAATCAGTATTTAGCTCAGGCTACTGTTCAGGCAGATCCTCTTTTGAATAGTAATTTTTTTAAAAACATTTATGAAAATCACCCTTATTCTTTTGCTAATAATATTAAATTAAAAAGATCTAAACTAAACTCGTTTAGTGCCAAAAAAATAAGGAATTTTTATAACAATAGTATAGGGCCCGAAAAAATGGTAATTGCAGTTGTAGGAGATATTAATATTAAAAAAAGCAAAAAAGTACTGGAAGATAATTTTGCTGACTGGAGTAAACAGGATATAGAGATTAGAGAAGATGAAATTGAAGAAATGGTTTATAATGAAAATAAGATTGTAATTGTTGATAAAAAAGATGCCGATCAGGCCCATATGAAAATTGGTCATAACTTCCCTGGATATGATTTTGAAAAAGACACAGAATTTCTTATGGGAAATAGA
>JBNJDK010000161.1:0-2588 GCA_051744805.1 Bacillota bacterium | reverse complement strand
TAATTTCAAAATAACTATTTTTTAGTTCATTAGCTAATTTAAAATAAAATTCTCTAACAAATTTTTCTCTGTTAAAATATCTATTAGAATTTTGTTTAATTTTAGCAACTGAACAGAGAATTGGTAAATCAGGCATTGTTATATAATAATGATTTAAAATAGTATTTTTATAATCATCATTTTTTTTGATTTTCACTTCACTTTTTATACCCTGCCATTGATTACCTTTTTTATCTGTTATTTTAACAAAATCTGCTTCAGCTTTTTCTTCAAATAAAGAAGCTGATCTCAATCTTTCAGGCCTTAAGTTAATGCCACCTGCCCAGGGACTCCACCAGGACTTAGGTCCTTTTTTAGGAAAAGAACTGGCAAGCCATTCATTTTCTTTATAGTTAAGTGAGTAAAGAAATGGGGAAAAATCAGGAGCAATCTTAAAACTGATTTTCCCATTATTAAATTCATAGATTTTTTTACCTTTATCCTCAAATTCAAGAGTTTTACATTTAGAATTTTCTTTTTTTAGATAAATCAAATTTCTTTCCTGAAATTTTTCTGTTTCAAAATCAAAATCTATTTGCATAATATCTTTATTAAAATCATTATTAGATTTTAAATTGACTGTCTTCTCTTTATCTTCACTTAAATTAACTTCTTTTTCTACTAAATTATGATTTTCAGACTTAAGATATATTTTACCATTCATCTTTTTATTTTTATTTTCTTTAAATTTTACCTGAAATTCATTTTTAACAAAAGGATTATCTTCATTTATCTCATAATGAAAATCATTTTCTTCTTTAATCTCATCTAAATCACTTTCTTTTAAAGCAAATTTTCTAAGATCAGTCCAGTCATCAAAATTATCAATTGCAAGAAATAGGGGATCAGTTTTATAACAGTCATCTTTTTTTAATTCTCCTATTTCAAAATTAATTGACATATACCAGCCATTAAAGTTTAACTTTTTCCCTTCTGGCCAGATTATTGCTCTACTTGAACCTTCATTATCAACTGAAAGAAGCCAGTTTTCTGTAATATCTATGTTATTCCAGTAATCAAAATCTGAACTATCATAACCATCATTTTTGACAACTTTATTTTCATAAGGTAGATAAGTATTACTTAAATCATAATAAAAACTGTGACTTAATGTTAAATCCTGGTATACATTATCTCCTAAATTATAAAGTTCATAATAGTTTTCTACTAAACCATCACTCATTAATTTTATAACTGAAATAAGGTGAAGACCTTTATGTTCTTCTGATTCAAAAATAACTCTCATACAATAAGCATCATCACTTTCATAAAACTCAACCTTATCTGCTTCCTTTTTAGAAAATTCATGGCTAAAAGGCATCCCAATTTTAGGATGAATGAAAGATATTTCTCTATCTTCTTGATCTAAATCCAAATAACTTAAATGATTATTTTCTTTATTAAGTAAAACAGCATGAGAACCATTTGCCAAAATCCAGCCTTCATCTATTCTTAAACCAAATTTGCTTTTTGTTCCTCTAAAAACAGCCGAAACCTTAAAATCAAACTCATTTTCATTCATAATATCATTCCCTTTCAAAACAACTTTCCCTTCAATTTTCTTTTTGTAAAAACAACTTTTTAGCAGATAATAATCAAGAAGAATGACAATCTTTTCTTTTGCCTCTAGTTCAAGATTAAAGTTCTTTTGACTAAAAATTATTTCAGATGTAGAAGGAAGTTCAAAAGAAAAATTCACTTTTTCTCTATAGTTGTTTTTTATTTCTATATATAATTTATTTTCAGTTTTTTCAAATTTTCGTCCTGCAGGAATATTCAAATTCACTTCTAAAGGTGATTTGATTTTTATTCCTTGTTTAAATACCGCTTTTTTTCCATTAATCTTAATATTTGCTTTAACTGCTGGATGAGTTTTATCACCAGAAATTGCATCTTCAACTTTATTTAAATAAAATTCAGCTTCAAATATTTCTTCATCTTTTACATCTTTATTTTTGTGATAACTAAAATCAATACTCTTATCATTTTCTCCATTGATTTCAATATTTAAATCTTTATCACTTTTATTTATAACTCTGTACTTTATTTTATATTTTTCTCCATAAACCAAACTATAATTATCTAAAATTGTTTCTATAAGATAATCAGGAGTCTCAATTTTTCTCATCCCCCGGGCCAGCCTTTCAAACCCAACCTTTAATCTATCATCAGCTATTTCCCAGATATATTCATAGTGATTATATTCATTTTCTTCTTCACCATCTTCTTCTAACTCTATATCTCGCAAACTATCCTGATACCAATCAATTTCATTAAAATATTCAACTAAAGCTTCAGTTTGTAAAACAGTAGGTATAAAATTCATAAGATGTACATTATCCTCTCTCTTTTCCCAGAAAAAACCACACTTTTTATAGAGTGGTACTGCCTTTGTATTTCCAGCCCAGGAATAAAGATCCAATCTTGGCCAGCCTAATTCAATAGTTCTTTCTACTGTTTTTAAAACAAGAGCTTTCCCTATGCTTTTCCCCTGATAATCAGGTCTAACATTAAGAATAGGAAGATATAAAGCTCCTTCATCATTCCTA
>JBNJDK010000160.1:0-2614 GCA_051744805.1 Bacillota bacterium | reverse complement strand
AAAATACAGAGAATGGCAACTAAAAGTACAGAGGTGTATTTTTCTTAAATATTTTTTTTGAAAAAGAAGGGACACCTTTAAGCATCCTAGAATATACCTCTTGAATACACCAAATTCAGGAGGGATAAAGAAAGGATGTTAAAAGTGACCCAAATTGATTATATCAAACATTTAAGAGAAAATGAAGGATGTTCTATTTCTGAAATTGCTAAAAGAGTAAAAATCAACTGGCGAACTGCCAAAAATTATGCTGATGGAGAAGTGAAGATTCAAAATAAAACCAAACAACAAAGAGAAAAACCTGTAATGGGACCGTATTTAAATTTAATTGAAGCCTGGTTAGAAGAAGATCTACGAATGCCTAAAAAACAAAGAAGAACAGCTAAAGCAATTTATAAACAATTAAAAAAGAGTACTGATTTTGATGGGTCTGCCAGATCAGTTAGATTATATGTGAGTAAAATGCGCAAAAAAATAATTAATGCGCATCAAGAACAATATGTTAAGTTAACTCATCAACCAGCAGAAGCCCAGGCAGACTTTGGAGAATTTCAAGCTATAAATCCAGGAAAAGAGGAAATAGTGACATATCCATATTTAGTATTGTCTTTTCCTTACAGTAATGCACAACTCTGTCGGGTAGTTCCTTCCGAAAATATCGAGTGCTTTCTTGAAGCACTAAAAGATATGTTTGAAGAAATAGGAGGAGTTCCTCGCACTATCTGGTTTGATAATCTTTCCTCTGCTGTAAGTAAAGTTTTCAAAGAAGGAAAACGAAAACTAACTGATGCATTTAAAGAATTCGAATGGTACTATCACTTTAAAGCCATTTTTTGTAATCCCGGAAATGGTCATGAAAAAGGTCATGTTGAAAATAGAGTTGGTTACATCAGAAGAAACTGGATGTCACCGCCACCAATAATTGAAGATATTTTTGAATTCAATAATTATCTAAAAAAGGAGCTGGTAAATGACAGAGACAGAAAACATAGTTCCAAAAATAAATTAATCTCTGAATTATTTGAGGATGATTTAAATAATTTATTGATTTTACCCTCAAATCCCAAAGAAATAATTCGAACAGAAACATCTGTAACTAATAAATATAGCGAAATTTCAGTAGATGATAATCTCTATCATATTGGTCCAGCACATCCACAACAAAAACTATTATTGAAAATTTACTGGGATATAATTAAAATCTATGATAAACATGGAGAAAAAAAGCTTACCCAATGTCCCCGAAAATATGTTAGAGATACAGATGATATTGATTGGAAATCAGAACTACAAATTTTCAAAAATAAACCCAGAGCAATTGAGCATGCCACATATCTAAAAGCATTACCTCAAGTAATAAAGAAATATCTTCTGGTAGAAGAAATGTCAAAACGAAGAGAACGTATTAAAATACTACTTGAATTACTTGCTGATTATAAAATTAGTGAAATAGCAGATGCTATTTTAAAAGCTTTAGAAAGCTCAAAAACAGCTCCTGGTGATATTGAAGCAATATTATACTATCAAAGTACACAAAATGAAAATAGGGCTCCTATAGATGAATCCTGGACTCCTGCCGGTGTGAATGATTGGCAACCTGGTCTTTCAGATTATAATGAATTATGCCAGGAGGTGATTTCTAAATGAGCCAGCTTCAAAAACTTTGCCAAGAACTTAGAATCAGCAACCTGGAAGATATCATAACAGAAGTAGAATTTGAAAAACCAAAACAATATTTAATCGATATTCTAAAATTAGCAGTAGAACAAAGAAAGAACCGCAGGGTAAAAAGGTTAATAAAAAGAGCAGGATTTCCTACAGCAAAAACACTGGATAATTATGATTTTGAACCAATTTCTTTTCCAGATAATATAGACAAAGATGACTTACTCAACCTGGAATTTATTGATAAAAAAGAAAATGTATTGATGTTAGGATCCGTAGGAACTGGCAAAACTCATCTGGCTATAGCTTTGGGGATTAAAGCTTGTTCTCAGGACAAAAAAGTTAAATTTTATAGAGCTGCAGATTTAACCAATGAACTATTAGAAAAACATAAAGATGGTCAAGCAGGAAAATTAATTAAAAAAATTGCAAAAACTGATGTTCTTATTCTTGATGAAGTCGGATATATCCCATTTTCCAAGAAAGCAGCTGAATTATTATTTTCAGTGATCTCTAATTGTTATGAACAGCAGAGTATAATAGTAACTTCAAATCTTGAATTCGGGAGGTGGAATGAAGTTTTTGGTGATGATAGATTAACTGCTGCTCTGGTAGATAGGATAGTACATCATGCTTATATATTAGCATTTACAGGAAAAAGTCATCGTTTTCAACAGGCAATGACCAATCGTAAAAAGGGAGAGGAAAACCACAAATAATTTCCATTTTTTTCTTCCCCCTTCTTAGCTAAGAAGGGGGAAGAAACTCCCTTCCTCTAAGAAATATTAATACTAAGGGTGCTATGTATTTTTTAATTGCCAAACTATGTACTTTTTACTTGACAAAGACAGATATATATATAGCCTGGTTTAATAAAAGTGATTGTGAGAATTGTTCATATGAAAATTGTTCTATCCAGAAAAAAAGAACATAATAGTAAAATTTGAAT
>JBNJDK010000159.1:0-2654 GCA_051744805.1 Bacillota bacterium | reverse complement strand
TAACAGCCAGTGATCTTATTCAGACAGTACAATCAATACAGACTAGAGAGATTGACCCTCTAAAACCAACAACTATAATGTTTGGTGAAGTTAAAGCAGGTACAGCTACCAATATTATTCCAGAAGAGGCTGAATTGAGAGGTACTATCAGATATTTGTATCGCGATATAGAGGAAAATCCTGCTCAACCCAAGAGACGGTTTGAAAGGATTGTCGATAATGTATGTAATACACATAATGCGGATTATGATATAGAATATATTGTTGAAAGTCCACCTGTTTATAATAATAGTGAAATGGTAAAAAAAGCTCAAGAAACAGCTTTAGAAGTATTAGATGATAAAGATAAAATAGTAGATTATACTAATTTGGCTGGAGAAGACTTTGGTGAGTTTTCTGATGCAGTTCCAAGTACATTCTATTTTGTAGGAACAGGTAATAAAGAAAAAGGCACAGATTATGCCCATCATCATCCAAAATTTGATATAGATGAAGATACATTAAAAACTGGAGTAGAAATGCATGTTAGAAGTGCCTTAAATTATTTAAAATAAAAAGTTTATTTACTAAATAGTTTAATAAAGGAGGTGTTGTAAAAGTAGTTTAACTTATAAATAAGTTAAAAAGAAGTAGAGAAGCAAACAACAAAAATAAAATGGGAGGAATTTATAATGAGAGCAATTGCAAAAATTACTATTTTGTCATTAGTATTGATTATGGTTTTTGGTCTGGCAACTACCGATAATGCTGAGGCAGCTAAATATAATTGGAAATTGGCATTAGAGGAGATAGAAGGTAGTGTGCAGCATGAGTGGGCGTTAGAATTCAAAGAAAGATTGGCAGAAAAGTCTGATGGAGAAATTAATATAGATATTTATCCATATGGGGCTTTAGGAAGTAGTAGTGATATTTCAGATCAGACTATTAATGGAATAATTGAATTTGCATTTTCAACTCCAAGTTGGTTTGCCACAACTATTCCTGAAGCAGGATTATTTTCTTTACATTATCTCTGGTCAAATAATATGGAGGTAAATAAAGAGGTAATGGAAAATAGTGATGCCATTTATAGTGATCTTTCAAATATATATAATGATAAAGGATTAAAACTACTTACTGTTTTCCATGAAGGGTGGCAAATCTGGACTTCTAACAAGAAAATTACTGAACCTGATGATTTTAAAGGTGTAAAAATAAGGGTTATGGGAGATCCAATTCTAATTGAAACATATAAGGAATATGGAGCTAATGCAGTAAGAATGTCTTATTCTGAGGTTTATAGTGGCTTACAGTTAAATCAAATTGATGCTCAGGTACAGCCCTATTTTGCTAATCAGGAAATGAAGTTTTATGAACAACAGGAATACTTAACTGAAGCTAAACAGCTTCCATTTATTACTGGAGTTATAATTAACCAGGATTTCTTTAATGGTCTTCCTGAAGAATATCAAAATATGATAACTGAAACTGCAAGAGGTATGACTGATTATATTTTTGAACTTCAAAGAGATTTAAATCAAGAAAGACTTGAAATGATGTTAGAAGATAAGCCATCTCTTGAAGTTGTAAAATTGACTGAAGAACAGCAGGCTGCTTTTGAAGAAAAAGCTAGAAACGTCTGGGAAACATATAGAGAAGATGTTGGTGAAGAAGGATCAGAAATCTTAGACAAATTAATTAAAGAAATCAAGGCTGCAGAAGAAGAGTATGGTGAAGAATAATTTATAAAAATAGGATGGGAAGTTTAAAAGCTTCCCATCTTTTTTACAAAAATTTTACGCTTAAGTAATATAATAAATTTAAAAGAGGTGGCCTTAAATGTTATATAAGGCTCGCAAAGGACAGACCAGTTATGGTAATGTGATTGGAATATTGATGCTTGATACCCATACTCCATTTATACCAGGAGATGTTGGTAATGCTTCAACCTATGATTTTCCAGTAAGATATGAAACAGTAAAAGGTCTTACTGTGAAAAGAATTTTTAAAAAAGATGAAAGTGCTTATAATAATTTACTTAAAGCAGCTAAAAAATTAGAAAAACAGGGAGTAAGAGCAATTACTGGAGATTGTGGTTTTATGGCAATCTTTCAAAAAAGATTGGCTAATGAACTTAATGTTCCTGTATTTTTATCAAGTATGTTACAGGTCCCTTTTATTATAAATATAATTGCTGAAAACAAAAAAATTGCTGTGCTTTCTGCAAATGGTGAATCATTAAATGATGAAAAACTTTTAAAAAAAGTTGGTATAAAAAATAAAGACCAATTAATTATTCATGGACTTGAAAAAAGAGAAAATTTTTATAATGCTATTATTGAAGAGACCGGTAAATTAGACTATACTGAGATTAAAACTGAAGTAGTTGAGGAGGCAGAAAAATTAGTAAAGCAAAATGAAAATATAGGATCATTTTTGCTAGAATGTAGTGTGTTACCTCCTTATGCAAAGGCGGTACAGGAGAAAACTAAACTTCCTGTATTTGATTATATTTCAATGATTAATTATGTATATTCAGCTGTTGTTAAAAATGAATATAATGGAGTTTATTAATATAAAAGTTTATTAATATAAAACAAATAAAAAAAGGAGTGAGTAAGAAATGAAAAGTGATATTGAAATAGCTCAGAAGGCAGAAATGCAACCAATAACAG
>JBNJDK010000158.1:0-2687 GCA_051744805.1 Bacillota bacterium | reverse complement strand
ATCTTTTTTTATATTTATTAACAACCATCAGTAAATATATAATCACAAGCAACAAACTTTATAATTAAAATTTATAAAAATAATGTTTATATTAACAAATAAAAAAACACCTAAGAAAGGCGCTTTAAGAAAAAAACTATTTATCTACAAAAAACTAAATTTTGTCGATAGCTTTCGGTTTAAACTGATTTCAAGACAATTCTAGTTATAATCAACTTTCTTTAAATAATAATATAATAGCAGTTAAATAAATTTTTATAAGATGTTTTGTGATTTTAGATTATCAACTTTATATATGTATTATCAATTATTATATAGTTTAGTAGAAAACTACTAAAAGACTTCATGAAAATTACTAAATAAATGGAATAACAGATGAGTTGTTATCTTAATAGTTATATTTCATATTAATCTTATATAATGAATTATAGCAATCAACACATCTGTTATCTACTTCCTATTATTATTTATTGAATTAAACCTCTTGACCAAACAACTCTTTATTGCTTGGTTCATTAGGTTCTATCCATTCTGAAAGCCAACTTAAATTTAAAAAGTGTTTCATTCTAATATTCTCTGTAGTAATATTTCCTCCCCAAGTACCACAACCTAGACTAAGTGTAAAGGGCATACCATTAAACCAATTACCACTGTTTGCTAAACACTGAGGTTGGTTAACCATTATACGACTAGCTTTCGCTACTTCTCCCAATCTTTCAATATTTTCTTGCTTTGTACTGTGTATTCCACAAGAGTGTCCTAATCCTTCAAATGATATTATCTCATTTAACCGTTCTAAAGCATTCTCAAAACCACTGTATTTATATACTGCAACTACAACCGAAAGCTTCTCGCGAGAAAATGGAAAATCGGGACCTACATTTTCTTCTTCTACTATAAAAAAGGTTTTGCTTTCAGGAAGTTCTATATATGCTGCATCTGCGATTACATTATGTGACCTCGCAACAATATTTTTATCTAAATGCTCTCCATCAGGCCACAATGCTTTACCTAATCTTTTTTTCTCTTCTTCGTTTACTAAATAACCCCCCTCGGACTTCAATGCTTCCATAAATTGATCATAGATACTCTCCTCTACTACAAGAGAGTTCTCTGTTGAACAACTGGTCGCATAATCAAAGGTCTTGCTCTTTTGTACTTTCTCTGCTGCAGCCTCAATATCTGCTGTCTCATCTACTATAACCGTTGCATTACCCTGACCTACTCCATAAGCAGGAGTGCCCGAACTATAGGCAGCTTTTACCATGCTAGTACCACCAGTCGCTACTATTAAATCACACTGGCTCATAAGCTCATTTGCTAACTCTAGACTAGGCTCTTCTATACACTGTATGATATCTTCGGGAGCTCCATTTTCTTTTAAGACTTTTCTCATTAAATCAGCCATCATGCAAGATGTTTTTTTAGTGCGAGGATGAGGAGCCATTATTAATGCATTGCGGCCTTTAATTGTGAAAAGACCTTTAATGGGGGGAGTAGCTTCACAATTAGTAGAGGGGATTAAGCCTCCTACTACACCTACCGGTTTAGCATATTTAGAAATACCAGTTTCTTTGTCTTCTTCTATTTTGCCAACAGTCTTCATATCTTTGATATCATTATAAGTTCCTTTTACCTTTGCTAATATCTTATTATACTTATCTTCTACCTTGCCCATTTTTGCTTCTCTTACAGCAAGTTTAGCATTTTCCATTGCATTCTCTTCTTTCATGCATTCAATGGCAACAGCCTTAACTAATTCATCTACTCTCTCCTGAGAGTAGTTCTCTATTTCTTTCTGAGCTACCCTTGCTTTTTTCATCATCTCTGATATCTTCTTTTTTGCATCACTCATTTTTAAAATCAATCCTCCTTAATAAATCTAATATTATTTATCCGAAATTATCAAATACAATTTTTGCAGCTTCTTTATTTTCTAATTTATTAAAAGCTGATTTCCAATCCTTTAAATCCATCACTGTAATTAACTTATCCAATTCCAATTTTCCAGTTTTTAAGATCTTAATAGCTCTCTCCCAATCATTCCAATTATGACTAAAACTTGTTGTTATAAAAATCTCTTTCTCGATCAATCTATAAAAAATAAACCTACCTAAGTGAATAATCCAATAAATTTAATAATTCTACTGCCATATTAACAGTTCCATTAATAGCAGGGCATTTATTTTAAGATTATTATAATATAGATATGATAGTATAGAATAAAGGGTTCATTTACTAAAAGCAGTATAAAATATTTGAAGTATATTAATGTGATTTTGCTGTAATTTGCAACAAGGAATTAATGAGAATAATAACAAATTTAATAAAAGATTTCTTCCCAAAGGGATTATTTTTAAATGTATAAGAAGGAAAATTTTTAGATACATCTAGGATATATAAATACTTATGCCTAGAAAATGTTTGATTACAAGACAACACTGGAATTTTTTCAATATCCGAAGAGATTACCTAATAATTGAGCTTTATACAAATTCAAGACCATAAAAACCAAACATAAAACCTAATAATCAAAATTTTTAAAAAATTTAATAAAAATGTGAGAACTGATAAAGGTTGAAATATTCCCTTAATTTAAATCTAGCATTACATTAAAAATTATTATTTAACTTACTATATAATCACTTATCTTTTTTTCATTAATTTTTAATCCTAGTCCAGGATCT
>JBNJDK010000157.1:0-2715 GCA_051744805.1 Bacillota bacterium | reverse complement strand
ACTGGATAAATATATTGCTAACATGGCCGATCACGAATATCTTTTCCAAAGTCGGAACGGGACAAATCAGCCCCTATCCAGAAGTCAGTCTTATAGGATACTAAATAGAGCTGGAGAAAAAGTTGGGCTGGATTCTATTGGATGCCACAGTACAAGAAAAACTTTCGGATATCATCATTACAAGCAGCATAAGGATGTGGCTTTGCTTCAACAGTTATTCAACCATTCAGCCCCATCGGTAACTCTTGATTATATTGGAATAAACCAAGACATTCAAGATGATTCAATGAAGAGTTTTTCATTATAAATTTATATTGAAAAAATTTTAATTTTCTTATAATAAAAAAGGGTTTGCTTATTTTTTATTGAATTAATTATTTAAACATAAGGAAAATAAATCTAATTATTTAATTTTATAACAAAAATCGACAGAATTCGATAGAATAAAATTTATTTATTGAAGAATCGTATTCTGAATATTAATATAGCATTACTTATAACTATATCTGAGAGGAGGCTTTTACTTTGAAAATAAATATTTTTTTAAGGGAAGTAAATAAATTTAAAGAGGTTGAAATTACTGATTCTGATAAACCAGAAATCAGCAATGAGATGTTAAATAAATGGCAGTATATAATAAATATAATTGTCGATATTATTGGAGTGTCAGCTGGTTTACTAATACGAATTACTTCAGAAACAATGGAAGTAGTATTAAAAAGTGAAAATAAAGATAATCCATATGAAGTTGGTGGTAATGATTCTTTAGGTCATGATCTTTATTGTGAAACCACAATTGGAAATAATAAAGAATTATATATCCAAAACGCACTTGAAAATAAAGACTGGAAGGATAATCCAGACATTGATTTAGATATGATTTCATATTTTGGCTTGCCTATTAAATGGCCTGATCAAGAAATTTTTGGAACGATTTGTATTCTTGATGATAAAACTATGGAGTTAGATGAAAATCAAAAAAAATTATTAGAAGATTTTAGAGATATTATTGAAGATGATTTGAATTTGTTAATAAACCGACAAGATTTAAAAACCAAAAGTAAAGCAGTAGAAACTGCAATTGCTGGTATATGTTTTTTGAATATGCAGGGAGAAATAATTTATGCTAACAAATCTTTTTTGGAGATGTCTGGCCATAAAAAAGCTGAAGAAATTTACAATGCTAGTATTACTCCGTTTGACCTAATTCCTAAAACAGAATTTAAAAAAATAAAAAAGGCCATTGCAGCTACAATAGAAAAAGGCGAGTGGCAGGGAGAATCAAAAGCTATAAAGGTAAATGGAAAGGTAATTGATATTAAAATTTCTACAAGCCTGGTCAAAAATAACAATAAACAAGTGTTTATGATGGCATCATTTGAAGATATAACAGAACGAAAAGAAAAAGAAAGAATTTTGCGAAAGCAAAACAAAAAAGTAAAACAGCAAAAAGATAGTTTAGATTTTATAATTAAAGGTACAGATGTAGGGACCTGGGAATGGAATGTGCAGACAGGGAAAACAAACTTTAATGATAAATGGGCAGAAATGTTGGGCTATGAATTAGAAGAACTTAAGCCAACTTCCATTAGCACCTGGAAGAAATATACTCATCCAGAAGACCTAAAAAAGGCAGAAAAGAACTTAGAGAGACATTTCAAGGAAGAAATTGATCAGTATGATGTAGAAATAAGAATGAAGCATAAAGATGGACACTGGATCTGGGTTAATGATAGAGGTCGAGTGATTTCCTGGACAAAAGACAAGAAGCCTCTCAAAATGTTTGGAATCCATCTTGATATTACGAAAAGGAAGGAAAAAGAAAAGAAATTAAAGAAAACAAAGAAATTATTGAAAAGTCTAACTGATCAAGTTCCAGGCACTATTTATCAGCATCAAATTTTTCCTGACGGTCGTTCTTGCTTTCCTTATGCTTCAAAAGGAATTTATGAAGTATATGAAGTAACTCCAGAAGAAGTAAAGGAAGATATAACTAAAGTTTATGATAGAATTCATCCTGATGATTATGACCAGGTTGTTAATTCTGTTCAAAAATCTGCTAATAATTTAGATAATTGGCATGATGAATTTAGAGTAATTTTACCAGAACAGGGATTAAAATGGCTTGAAGGAAATGCAAATCCTGAAAAATTAAGTGATGGCAGCATATTATGGCACGGCAATATAAGGGATATTACTGAGGAAAAAGAAAATGAATTAAGGTATCAAACAATATTTGAATCTGCACCTAATCCTATTTTCATTATTGATCAAAATGGAAACTATCAGGCTGTTAATTCAAAATCAGTCCAAATGTTTGGATACAGCAGGCAGGAATTTCTAACTAAAAATATTAGGGATTTGGTAGCAGATGAGAGTTTAAAAAAAGGGCTTAAAGCTACCAAAAAATTATTTAAAACAGGGTATATGAATACTGAAGTTAAGGTTTTAACTAAAGATAATAAAGAATTAACTATTACTATAGATGCAGTTCGTCTAAAGGAAAACAGGTATTTAGGTTTTGCTAAAGATATAACTAAAAGAAAAGAACAAGAAAAAGAACTTAAAATTTTGGCCAACACTATGAAAAATATCTCTGATTCTGTTATAATAACAGATTCTGATTTTAAAATTCAGTATATTAATAAGGCAGGAGAAAAGTTATTTGGTTATACCATGGATGAACTTCTGGGGGAAAGCCCCTATATTTTTACT
>JBNJDK010000156.1:0-2724 GCA_051744805.1 Bacillota bacterium | reverse complement strand
TAAAATATCACAAATAGTTCTTTCTTTATTATAGACTTTAATCGTCCGGCCAAAATTTGTTTCTTTTTCAATAACTCCAATAGAGTAAAATTCTTTTTTAACAGTATGGACTTCAACCCCTCGTTCTTTTAAATGAGAAGCATTATATCCATATGGAACTGTTACAGTATAAGTTAAGGGGTCCCTGTCAACTAAATCATGTAAAAATAATGATGTTTCATGAGAAAATATAACCCTTTTATTTTTTTGCTGCAGAATATACATCTCATCATTAAAAGTCTCAGGAGTAGTATAGGCTCCTCGTTCTACTTTTTCTAGCTTATCTTCTTTTAAAAAACGACTTAAATACTGCCGGGGGATATTATATTCTTTCAAATCTTTACTCATAATAATACCATTATTTTTATCAATTAATTTTTTTAATTCTTTTTGATGATCCATATTTACACCTCTTTACTATCACGCTATAATTATATCTAATTTTAGTGTATTAGTAAAATTATTTTTTGGTGTACTTAATTAAAATCTGAAATCTGTATCTGAAACTAAATAATTTCAGGAAACTTCCAGCAATATTTCATCTTGATTTATCATATAATTGAGAGATATAATATAGATATGAAATTTAATTTAATTATCCCCGAAAGGAGTGAAACTTTGATGTCCACAGCTGATAAATTGCGTGAAGAGGGAAAATTAGATGGAATTAAAGAAGGAAGAAAAGAAGAACTTATAGAAACTATAATACTTTTTACGACAATAAAATTAGAAATTGATTCACTTTCTCCTGAGATAGAAAGAAAACTTAACAATACTGGGCTTGAAACTTTAAAAATAATTAGAGATAATCTGTTAACCATTGAATCAATTGAGGATTTAGAAAAATACTTAAACTAAAAAGAAGTATTCCATTTGTAATCACTGCTATCAGTCATCTACTTATTAAATCATTAAGCAACTACATCAAAATAGTTAATAATTATTACTTCAGCAGCACATTCTCTATAACTATCAATTATTTTTTCAATTTCTAAAGCAACATTCTGCTCTAAATAATATTCACCACATTGTTTACAAACACTAGCAGGAACATTTTTAATAATAATAATGAAATTATCAAGATCAACAATATGATTTACATTTCCTATTTCTAAATCACCTTTGCACATTGAACAATTTCCCAAATCTTTTTTCAGTTCATCCAGATCATCAATATTAAAAACTGATATTATATCATTCTAAATATAATTAATAAAGAAAGGATAATCTCAATGAAAAGAATGAGCAGCAAAGAAATTAAAGAGGCAATAGAAAATGTCAGAGCATCACTGGCTGTAGAAAATATTGAAGTGGATGAACTTAGTGTGATCATCGGAGAAAAATATTTAAAGGGAGAAATATCAAGCGAGGAAGCAATCGATATTATTACTGAATATATAAAAGAAAAACAGTCAGGTTAAGAATTAATTGTTAAATAAATTCTATCAATATTAGTGAAAAATCTTTGTTTACATCCATTTTGATATCCGAAACTGGTGCCTGAAAAATATAATTCAACTCCTAAAAAAATCCTCCTTAATGGGGGGAATATAATTGAGTAGTATTCTCTCTTTTAAAGTTTTCCGCTACTCTCGGGAAACTAATTTCTTTGTTTTGGTTTATAAAATGATATTATTTTTTACGACCCCGTCATTTGCGTAGGTCAACCATACACCTAAGCAATATTCTCTGTTTTTCAGTTTTCCGTTGCTTTCGGGAAACTATCGTATATATTGATTATATACCTTAAATTTGTCTATATCAATGATTCTAAGCGAAAGCCAGGTAAAAAATCTTAAATACTACCGTTGTTTAGCACCACATGCCGTGATATAATTATATACGTGAAGAGGTGATACTAATGAAAAAGAAACTCACTTTAAGTATTAATGATGATCTTATTAATTTTGCTCATGATTTTTCAAAAGAAACCAATCAGTCTATTTCCCATATTGTAGAAAAATATTTAGCTGAATTAAAAAAGCAGCAGGAAAAAGGGACTAAAGAACAGAAATTAAATAAAAGAATAGAAAAACTATACGGCGCTTTTGAAAACGAACCTATTCCAGATAAATAAGATTCAAGGATTTCAGGTATCTAAGGAGGACCTTAATTATGTTTGATACTATTGATCAGAAAAAGAGAAAAATTGATGAAAAGAGACCACTACCCAAAAACACTTTAAAAAGCTTAAGAGCAAAACTCCTTTTGGAATGGACATATAATTCAAATGCAATTGAAGGTAACACTTTAACCTTATCAGAAACAAAAGTAGTGCTGGAGGATGGTATAACTATAGGTGGAAAAACATTAAAAGAACATTTAGAAGTTGTAAATCATAAAAAAGCTATTAATTATATGGAGGATATCATTAATAAAGATGAGAAACTTTCAGAAAAACAAATTAAAAATATACACTATTTAATACTCAAAGGAATAGATGATGAAAATGCAGGTAAATACAGAAGTGAAAAAGTAGTAATAAGTGGCGCTGAGCATATACCTACTGCACCTGTTTTTATTCACGATCAAATGGAAGAACTAATTAATTGGTATTATGATAAAGGATCAACTCTTCATACTATAGAAAGAGCTGCCAGATTACACACTAATTTTGTTAAAATACATCCATTTATTGAGGGAAACGGTAGAACAGCCAGGATATTATTGAATTTTGAGTTAATA
>JBNJDK010000155.1:0-2785 GCA_051744805.1 Bacillota bacterium | reverse complement strand
TTACTTGAAAATATAGATAGTAGAATTTATCTCTATTATACTAATTTTGATAATATAGATAATCGAGAGATTGCCCCTTCTTCTTATTTACTACAACTTTACCGCTCATTAGAAAATGATGATACTATAGATTATGGTGATTTTAAGGATGAAATCAATGAAATAAATACCTTTATACCAGAAGATAATAACGAAATTCTTAGTGAAAAAGAAAAATGGTTATTTTATGATAGGAAAAGTAAAATTAAAAATATGGATGATATTTTCCTCAACCAATATAGTAATATTGTGAGAGGAGAAAAGGCTCTTGCAAAAATGAAAGAAGGTTTTAATAAGTTTAATGGTAATATAAATATTAATCCAGTTGATGTAGATCCCCGACTCAATGATAAAACCTTTTCAGTTAGCAGATTAGAAAGTATAGCTAAATGTCCTTATGGTTATTTTTTAAATTATATTCTAGGTATTGAGCCACCTGAAGATAAAGAATTTGATAATGAAAACTGGCTTGATCCTCTGCAGCGAGGGAGTTTATTACACAGTATTTATGAAAAGTTTTATAAAAAAATTACTGAAAATGGTGAAAAAAGAGTAAAATACAGTAAACATAAAAAACTTATGGATTCTATTGTTGATAGAGAAGTTGAACAATTGAAAAAAGAAGTTATACCACCAAGTGAACTGGTTTATGAAAGTGAAGTAGAAGAAATAAAAAACAGTACCGATTTATTTTTAAAAATGGAAGAAGAAAATGATGAAAATTTAAAACCAGTATATTTTGAGTTTAAATTTGGTTTTAATTATGGAGAAAACAATTCTGAAGAAGTAAAATTAAATCTTCCTTCCGGTAAAAGTATAAAATTAAGAGGTAAAATAGATAGAATAGATAAAATAGATAAAGATTTATATAATATCATTGATTATAAGACAGGTAGCACCTATAGCTATAATAATAATGATTATTTTAACCAGGGTAGCCAATTACAGCATGCTGTTTATGCTCTTGCTTTTGAAAAATTAATGGATAATGAAGTTGAGGTAAATAAATCTATATATTATTTTCCGACTTTAAAAGGGGAAGGTATAAAAATAATTCGCCTTAAAGATGGTTTAAATAAAAGAGAAGATGTAAAAGAATTAATAGATAATCTCCTTGATATAATAGCAAAAGGTAATTTTTCCATGAGTAAATGTGATTATAATACTAATCCCTGTAAATATTGTGATTATAATCAAATATGTAGTAGAGAAAAATATGATGAAATTAATGATCTTATAAAGGATGAAGATATAGAGGAATTAGATATAGTAAGGAGGTTAGAACAATATGACTGATCTAAAATTGAAAGATGAAAAGGCGAGAGAAAAGATAACAACAATTTTAGATAAAAATATTTTAGTTGAAGCTGGGGCCGGTTCTGGTAAAACAACAAGTCTTGTTAAAAGACTGGTAGCTTTGATAAAATCCGGTCAATACAGTATAGATGAAATATCAGCTATTACTTTTACCAGAAAAGCTGCAGCAGAATTAAAGGGAAGATTTGAATCTAAATTAGAAGAAGAGTTAAAAACAGGTGTAAATAAAGAAGAAAAAAATAATATGAAAAAGGCTTTAGATAATTTAGATCAGTGTTTTACAGGTACTATCCACTCATTCTGTGCAAAAATTTTGAGAGAAAGACCGGTAGAGGCCGGTATTGATCCTGATTTTGATGAGATTGATGAAATAGAAGAAAAGGTATTAAGAGAAGAAAGCTGGCAGGAATTTTTAAAAAAATCAGCAAGAGAAAACAAAGAGATTATGAATAAATTACAAAAGTTAGGTATATCTCCCCTTGAACTAAAAGAAAGCTTTAAAAAGATAAATTTATATCCGGAAGTATCTATTGAAACTAAAAAAATAGATAAGCCTGATTTAAAATCTGTTATGGAAAGAGTAATAGAATTTTCTAAAAAAGCAGCAGAATATATACCTGATCAAGAACCGGAAAAAGGTTATGATAAACTACAGAGTACAGTAAATTATGTTTTAAAAATGAAAAATTATCTGGATTTAAATGAAGATAAAAATATTATAAAATTACTCTCTCAATTTACTACTAATCAATATGTTACTTTAAATAGATGGAAAGATAGAGATACTGCGCGAGAATATCGTGATCAAAAAACTAAATTTTTAAAAGAAAACCATATTAATCCTGCTTTAAGAGAATGGAGACAGTATCTACATTACTATATCTATAAGTTTTTAGAACCGGCCTGTAATTTTTATGAAAGAAAAAGAAGAGAAAAGGGAGTAACAAATTTTCAGGATCTCTTACTTTTAACAGCCAGAATGTTAAGAGAAAATCCGGAGGTAAGAAAATATTTTCATGAAAAATATAAAACTTTGCTTGTGGATGAGTTCCAGGATACTGATCCGGTCCAGGCAGAAATCATATTTTATCTGACAACAAATGATTATCAGGAAAAAAGATGGGATAAATGTCAGCCGGAAGCTGGGTCATTATTTGTAGTTGGTGATCCCAAACAGTCTATTTATAGGTTCAGAAGAGCTGATATTGATATCTATCAAAAGGTAAAAGAATTAATTGAAAATAGTGGAGGAGAAGTTCTAAGTTTAAGTAGTAATTTCCGTTCCTTAGATTCTATTGCTGATTATTTAAATCCTGTATTTTCTGATATTTTTCCTGAAGAGGATAATAAATATCAGGCTCAATTTGCTCCTATTAATACTGTTCATGAAAATAAATATAATAATGGAGTAAAATATTACACTATTTCT
>JBNJDK010000154.1:0-2817 GCA_051744805.1 Bacillota bacterium | reverse complement strand
TGTGAATGTCAAATAAATTTGGTTAGAAAAAGTGAAATAATATTACCTATTATATAAGTATTTGAACTTAGGGTTTAAAGAAGGTTCCTCCTTCTTTAAAGAAGGAGGAAAAATTTGGTATTTTATACTTTCGCTGTTTTTTTATTTTTTTCTTTTAATATGTTCTCCCTGTATTCTAACCTATAGGACTTACCTTTGAGATTAAATATTTCACTGTAATGCATGATTCTATCTAAGATAGCTGTGGTTATTTCCTGTTCTCCCAAAATTTCAGTCCATTCACTAAATCCTTTATTGGAAGTAATAATAAGTGATGTTTGTTCATATAATTCTGAGATTAATTTAAAAAATTTATTTGCTTCTTCTTTGGATATAGGCAGGTAACCAATTTCATCAACTATCAAAAGATCACATTTTCTTATCTTTTTTAATTCCAGGCGACTCTTTTTTACTACTTCATGGGTCTTCAGAACTTTAATTAAATGTTCCATATCAAAGAATTTAACCTTATAGCCACTGTTGACTGCTTTGATTCCAATAGCATTGGCCAGATGGCTTTTACCAACTCCTGGTGGGCCTAAAAAAATAATATTGAAAGCCTGTTCCAGCCATTCAAAATCCAGAAGTTGATTAACTTCTTTTTTTGTAATTGATTCTTGAAATTTAAAGTTAAAACTATTTATATTTTTATCAGGATTTAATTTTGATTGCCTAAATCTCCTACTTCGAGCTCTTTTTTGTTTGGCTTTTACTTCAATTTCCAGTATTTCATGAAGAATATTTTGATAGGAACTATTATCTTTTTCTGCTTTAATTAATATTTCATCCATCATATCTTTTACAGTATTTAATTTTAGAATAGAGAGATATTCTTTAATATTATCTTTTTTATTCATTTATTCACCTCATTTAATATATTTTCATACTCAGTAAGATCTCTGGTTGCGGTTTTAACTTTGTAAATATCACCTATTTCAGTCACTTCCTCGGTATTTGTACTGGCTGGTAATTTATCCAGGTTATCCACAACTGAAACTAAATCAGTTGCACTCCAAATCTCGTTATTAACACAGTAATTAATAGCTTTCAAGATTTCTTTCTGAGATGTATTTTTAGCAGTATCGATAATCAAAAGATACTGATCTCTGATATATCTTGGTTTATCTTTTTTAATTTCATTTAAAAATCTTTTTATAGTTTCATTTTCACCGATATTATCAATGACATTTTGATAGAGTTCCCTAATTTTTTTACTGTGATCCCGAAGATGATTTGTGTTTTGAATTAATTTTCCTCTCTGGAAACAGAGTTCATGTTCAGCTATTATTTCGCCAGTATCATAGTCTATTAGATGAATTTCTTTTTCCTCAATAACATTGACTCCTACTTCTTTGCCAGGCTCATAGGTTCCCAAAGGGACTGTATAACGGTTGGCATTATATCGAATTGTATTGTCTTTATTAACTTTTCTTGATATAATGTTTTTAGAGGTTTTAGGGAGCCTCATGTCTGGCACTGACTTAAGGTGTTTTTGTTCTTCTTTAAACATCTTAACTGGTGCCTTTTTTGTTGTTCCATGTATTTTGTAATTACCGGTTCTGTCCAGCCAGGCTAAACAGAGTTCATTAAATTTTTCAATATTATTAAAAATACGATGATGAGCAAAGTTATTTTTAACAAATTTAACTACTGATTCAATTCTGCCTTTGGTTTCAGGATCTCTACTGCGACAGACAAAAGTGCTGAATTTACTTTTTTGACGATAGGTTTCAAATTTCAAAGTGTAAATGATATCACCAAAGTTTTCATCTTGTACAATCAGTGTATCCTGATCATAAACTATTTCCTGAGGTTTACCACCATAATACCGAAAAGCGTTATCATGAAAATTAATTATGTCTGTTGTATTGGGAGGATGGTCAAACCATTCGGCATATTTATATCTGGAATTTGATAAAACCATGGTCATTACACATAATTTTATTAATTCACCCTCTACAGTTTGTAATTTTTTAAATCCTAAATCAACCTGAGCCTGATAACCCATCGGGGGATCAACAACAGCCTGATATTGCCTTCTGGGCGTTTTCTTTGGTATATCATGTTCCTTTCTTAAGTATTTAACATAAAGCCTCAGAGTACTGTATTTAATCTCTTTCTGCTGAGCAGGATATTTTTCATGGAGTCGGTCCAGTATTTGGCTGACTTTGTAATCATTATGTTTAAAAAGTAGTCCCAGTATATCATCTTGATATTTATCTAATTTTTTCCTCCTTGTTTTAGTTTGTTTTTTGTAATTAGCGTATTCTTCTGGAGACATATTCCAATATTTTCTGACAGTTTTGTAATCAATATTTAATTTTTTTGAAGCCTGCAGTCTGGTTAATCCATCATTTTTAAATTGCTGAATTCTAGTATACATATACCATCCTTTCATCTTTTTCCTCCAATCCTGATAGATTTATCTACAATCATATCAGAATTGGAATGTATTATGAAATTAATTAGGGAATTTTATTTAACATTTATTATACAATTCATTATAACACTCACAGTAACCCATCTTTAGGGTTACTTACCGTTAATGCCCTCAGTTTAGCCCAGAGTATAATAATTCCTCTGGAACCAAGTATATTTGCTCTTGATGGTATAGAACAATTAATTAATGTGATAAAACTAATCAAGAAAAAAATAAATCCTGATTTAGACATAAGAGGGGTATTATTAACCAGGGTAGATGGAAGAACAAATATAGGAAAAGAATTTGAGAAAGAATTAAAAGAACTTTTTGGAGATAAAGTTTTTACTACCGTTATA
>JBNJDK010000153.1:0-2962 GCA_051744805.1 Bacillota bacterium | reverse complement strand
ATCAGAAAACTTCTCCACCTCCCCTTTACAAAATTTCATTAATTGAATTTTTGTTCAATTATATTATATAACTCAATTTTTAATTTGTCAAAATTTTTTAAAAATTGATTTTAACTATATTACAAAAAACTCCCACCGGAATTTAAAAGCTCCAGTGAGAGTTAGATTCCTAACTAATATTTTATTCGACAAAAATATACACAAATCGTCAAGTTCCCGGTGCATGCACATTAAATTAAGAACTCTTTTTATCCTTTTTAAAATTCACCTTTTTTACATTATCTCTTCTGGGTTGATAGGTGTCGACTAAATCAACCAGAGCCGAAACGATTTCCGGACCGGCTGCCTTTTCGGACAGTTTTTCCAGCTTGGATAAGTGCTGGTCTAAAAATTCCTGATCTACAGAACCTAAATTATTAATGAAAATCCGCTCATGTTCTGTGGCTATGTTATCTTCTGTATCACAGAGTAACTCTTCGTAAAGCTTTTCTCCGGGGCGAAGTCCAATAACATCGATATCTATATCTTCATAAGGTGTCAGTCCGGAAAGTGAAATTAAGTCTTCTGCCAGCTCCATAATCTTAACCGGCTCACCCATATCAAGGACAAAGACTTCTCCTCCTTCACCTAAGGCACCAGCCTGAATCACAAGCTGTGAGGCCTCCGGAATGGTCATAAAGTAGCGGGTTATATCCTTATGAGTAACTGTCAGCGGACCACCATTAGCAATCTGTTTTTTAAATAAAGGAATTACACTGCCCTGACTGCCCAGTACATTACCGAAGCGGACAGCCATAAATTTAGTCTTAGACTTTTTATTAATAGTCTGGACAACCATTTCGGCTGCTCTTTTGGAAGCTCCCATCACATTTGTCGGGTTAACTGCCTTATCAGTTGAAATCAGGACAAAGCGGTCAATTTCAAATTCAGCTGCAGTTCGGGCTAATTTTCTGGTGCCCAGGATATTATTTTTTACAGCTTCTTCCGGACTGGTCTCCATTAAGGGTACATGTTTGTGGGCAGCTGCATGGAAAACCACATCTGGAGAATGTTCTCTAAATACCTTTTCCAGCTTATTTTTATCTCTAATGCTGCCGATAATAGAGATCAAATCAAGATCAGGATACTTTTCTTTTAAGTCCCTTTCTAAAAAATAAGTAGTATTCTCATTGATATCAAAAATTATAATTTTTTTAGGTTCAAACTTAGCCACCTGACGGCAGATTTCCGAACCAATTGAGCCTCCACCACCGCTGACCAGAATAGTCTTACCGGCTAGATAGGCTGAAATTTCATCAGATATCAAATCCACCTGATCCCGGCGCAGAAGGTCTTCTACTTTGACTTCACGGATCTGATTTAAAGAAACATCTCCTTTTAGTATTTCATAAACTCCGGGCACGATTTCAACTTTAACATCCTTTTTATTGCTCAGCTCATAAAATCTTTTGATTGTTTTACCTTCAGCAGATGGAATGGCGATAATTACTTCATCGACATCATATTCTTCTATTAACTGCGGAATCTTTTTAGTTTTACCCAGCACTCGATGACCGTGGATCTCAAGTTTCTGCTTGGCCGGATCATCATCTACCAGACCGATTATCCTTTTCCCAATTTCAGGGTGTTTCTGCATCTCTCTAATAATCATCTCTGCTGCATCACCGGCACCAATGATTAAAACTCGACTCTGCGATTTATTTGTCTGATTGCGGTTTAAAAAATCTTTTAATAACCTGAGGCCAAAACGCATTCCTCCCAGCAAAAAGATATCTGACATTAAATTAATGGCAATAATACTGCGGGGAAAACCAACTCTAAAGAAATAAATGTAGATTACAAATAGGGTATTAATTGCAATTGTGGCTTTAAAAATAGAGTAAAGCTCTGACATGCTGGCATACTGCCACATTTTATTGTAGAGTGAAGAAAAATAGAGAACAAAAAATGAAATCACCGTGATTGCGACTAAGTAATTAATCTGAAAGTACTGCATCCAGGCTTCATCAAAACGCAGAATAAAAGAAGATAGTACTGCCAGATTAACTAAAATAAGATCAATAATAATTAACCTCGGCTTTTTGTAAAGTTTTAATAAATATTCAATCATTATATGTCGACCCCCAATAATATAAATTTCTCCCTGTGAATAGCTATTTATATTATATTGCAATTTCTTCCTTAATTCAATCAATTCGACAAAGTTAGCTAGAAAACTAATTTATCATAGTTCATCATCGTCATCTTTAAATACCAGGTAGCCATACCCACCTTCAATTAGATACTCATTATATCTACTCTCTGAAATTTATTTTTAACTTGATTAAGTCTTTTAGTGACTACCAAAATAAAAATTTTATAAAATAAAAGGAAAAATAGTATAAATCGAGAAAATAAAATAATAGAAGAAGATAATATCTTCTGAAAAATCTTAGTTGTGAAATTTAAGTGAGCTAATAATGTAAAATATTATTTGGTATTCAATTTCGGCTTAATAAATACTCTAATAAGGAGCTGATATAATGTTTAGAAAAGGTGATGATTATTTTGATTATAATAAGGTCTATACTAGAGAAGATCTTTCTGAAAAAGTAACTGAGTTAATGAAAGAAGTAAATCAACTAAAAAAAGAAGTATCGAAACTAAAGGATAATAAAAAAGAAAGAATTTAAATAGAAAGGTAGCGATAAATAAAGAATATATTAAAAGTGTTGTGATTATTTATTATTTTTCAAGAAAATGAATCAGATCAGCGACAGAAACCTCTACCTCTTCTTCTAAATGCAGAATTGAACCATCTGCAGGCTTTTTGCATTAATATACAAAAACTCCCACCAGTAGATTTGAAAACACCTGGTGAGAGTCATAATTCTATATTATTAAACTCTTATATTTAATTTTTTTCATTTTTTATAACATAAATATCTTTAGAATTTCTGGCCACTTCATTATTAAGATAATT
>JBNJDK010000152.1:0-3081 GCA_051744805.1 Bacillota bacterium | reverse complement strand
GCTTCTGGTTTATCTTCATCTTCAATTTCAGCTAAAAGTACAGTAGACTTAAAATCTTCAGTTACAATTTTTCCTAAATATTGATCACGACTTAAAAGATCATCTTTGATTTTTTGTGATTCTTCTTTGTTTTGCGGTAGATCTTTAACAAACTCATTAACCTCAATTCCACTTGCTGATCCTTCTATTTTTTCAATATTAGTAAGACTTTTTACTTCACTAACCCCTTCAATAGTTTCTAATTCAGAAGTCATATTTTCAATCTTTTTTAAAGTAGGGGAATCAATAATTTCTTCATCTTCAAGCATTATTGCTGCAAAAGCCATCCCACCGAAAGTATCCTGTACATCTTCATATCTTTTCACCACTTTATTATCTTCTGGTAACATATCTTTGATCCCAGCTTCTATTTCTATCTGTAAAGCATAATATCCCATAATGACCGTTATAATAGCTACCATTACTATAATGAAAGTAGAATAATTTTTTACAAATTTGGCTAGTTTGTTCATAGTTTATTCCTCCTTTGCTAAGGTCAAAATACATCAATACTGACTGGTCAGTTTTATTATAACAAAAAAATATGGTTTGTCAAATAAAAACTGAGGAGAAATTTCTCTCCTCAGTCAAATCCTAATATTATTTTATTCTCTTAAATATTTATTCTTTTAAATACTTATTAAACCAGTCTACCATTTCCTCCAGACGGCGAATTCTGTGTTCAGGTTTTCCTCCACGAGAAAGTTCATGATTTTCACCTTTAAACATACATAATCTACTGTCTACATCATGATATTTGAGAGCAGTAAACATCTGAATTCCTTCTGGAAGCCAGCAGCGATAGTCTTCTTCAGAATGAATAAATAAAGTTGGAGTAGTTACTTTATCTGCATATTTTAGTGGTGAACCATCCCATAGTTTTTCCATATCATTCCAGGGAGTAGCTCCATCAAATTGATCTTTAACAAAAAAGTAACCAATATCAGTTGTACTAAACTTAGAAATCCAATTAGAAATACTTCTTTGAGAAACAGCAGCTTTAAAGCGATCAGTATGGCCAATAACCCAGTTAGTCATAAATCCACCATAAGAACCACCACCAACTCCTAATTTATCTTCATCAATAAAATCATAATTTTCTAAAGCTGTATCCATAACTTCCATCAAATCTTTATAATCTCTTCCTCCATAATCTCCACGGATATCAGCAAATTCATTTCCACGACCGGAACTACCACGAGGATTAGAAAAGACAACAGCATAACCTTCATTAGCTAAAATTTGAAATTCATGGAAAAAGATTTCTCCATAAGCACCTTTAGGCCCACCGTGGATTTCAAGAATTGTTGGATATTCTTCTCCTTCAGTATATCCTACCGGTTTCATCACCCAGGCATCAAGTTCACTGCCATCAGAAGTTTCAACTGTAAAGTGTTCTGGCGTAGATATCATTTTATCTTTTAAAACATCTTTATTAAAATCACTAATTTGTTTTTCTTCTCCATTTTGATGTAAGTAAAGTTCCTGTAATTTATTTCCTCTAAAACCGATATAAGCTATGTTATCACCTTTAATATCAAACATATCAACTGTACCATCTTTATCTACAATTTTTTCTAATTCACCATTTTTAAATCTATTCAAATAAGAATTATACCCTTCTGTAGTTATCAAATAGAATTCACTATCGTCAAACTCAAGGGCTTTTCCCCCACCCATTCTAGAGTCATTACCTACAGAAGTTCCTATACTTTTATCTAAGTCATCACTGAGTTTTATTACTTTCTTATCTTCTATATCAAATTCATATATTTCCTGGTTAGTATTTAATCCCATAGCTTCCATATCAGTAGCAGTAAAATAGATAGTAGATTCATCTCTAAATTTCACAAACCCTATTTCCATTTCCTCTTCAGTTAACTGATCTAAATAATCTTTTTTGAGATCATATAAATAAAGTTCACTTTCGAGTTCCATCTTATCGCTAAATTCCATCATATTTAGAACTACTTTATCTTCTAATAGATCAAAACCTAAAATATCTTTTTTACCATCAATTAATTTTTCATATTCTTTATCTTCCAGATCTAACTTCAAAAGATGACTTCTTTTTTTATTTGTAAAACCCTGTCCATTTCCCCAGAAAGGAATTTCATCTAATACTTCATAATCTTTTTCCTCTTTAAGTTCTTCCTCAGTTTTTTCTTCTATATTTGCAAAGATTTTTATTAATAAGGAGCGGTCATTATTTTTGAAATCCTGAACAGCATAAGGGATTTCAGTAAAAAATTCTGCTTCTCCACCATTAACATTTATTTTATAAAACTCAGTACTGGGTTTTAAACTTTCATCTTCTTCATCATCTTTTCTCTTTGAAGTAAATAAAATATTTTCATTATCAAGCCAGATATAATTACTATCTTTCTCACCGGCAGTTAACTTCCACATTTTTTCATCTTCAAGGTCATAAATCCATAGATTAGATGAATAGTCATTATCATCTAAATCAGCATTCTTTTTTACAAAACAGAGCTTATCTCCCTCAGGTGAAAACTCCAAACTTGATAAAAAATTGTAATCTTTTAAATTGTTAATTTTTAATTTTTCCATTATCATTCCTCCTGAATTTAGTTAATATTTTAAAAATTTTAACCACTAAAAAAGGCAGGAAAATCACCTGCCTTTTTATACTTTGTTTAATAATACTATTTTACTTCATACTCTCCTTTTAATGTAACATTGTTCTTTAAAGTATCAGAAACTGGACAATAATCTTCAATACTCTTATATAACTTTTCTAATTTTTCTTTAGGAGCATCAGCATCAATTTTAAAATTAAATCTTACTTCCTGAAATCCTGAATAAACATCTGCTGATGACATTGCTTCCTCACTTATATCTCCTTCAACTTCCATTTCAATATTATTAATATCAACTCTCATTTTCTTAGCTAAAAAAGAAGCAGTTATAGAAAAACAACCAGCTAAACTCGCCAGTGTTATTTCCACAGGTGTCATACCTTTATCAGTACCACCAAGTTCTTCTGGCTCATCAATGACAATACTGTGTCCTCTTCCATCA
>JBNJDK010000151.1:0-3120 GCA_051744805.1 Bacillota bacterium | reverse complement strand
GAGGAGGTAATCTATACCCTCTGGTTTATCCTCGAGAGGAAAAAGAATTAGGCTATATTTTTAGGTATCTTCTAAATCTGAGAGGAGACTTTAAAAGTAAAGAATTGGATTTAAATAAGACAGCATTTTTACCGGATAAAGGTGGATATTATCCTAATTTTACAGGAATTGAACAATTTGATATTTTTGAAAAATTATATAATGATTTTTCAAGAGAAAAAGCAAGGGAATTAGTATATGAGTTTAAGATACCTTTAGAAAGAAAATTAAAAGAACTACCTGATTTTCAGAGAAGAATAATTAGCATAGCAGCTATTTTAGCTACAAAACAAAAACTTCTATTTTTGGAAGAGCCTTTAACTAATTTACCCGGTAGTGAAGCTTCCCTTTTACAGTATATTTTTGAAGAAGAATTAAAAGACGATAAAGCCATTTTGTTAACTTTAAGTAGAGATAAAATAGAAAGATATAATTTTAATAAATATTATTTTTTAAAAAAAGAAGGTATAGAACTTAAAGATACTAAAAAAGAGATTGAAGAGAAGAAGGATATTGAAGAAAAAATCAAAAAAATACCGGTCTGGGATGAGGAAAAAGCTTTTTTAGTAGACCATAAGGATATAAAATGGATTTCAACTTATAAAGGTAAATCTACTCTGCATACTGGAGATAATGAATATAATGTTAATCTTTTGTTGAGAGAACTTGAAGAAAGACTTGACTTTCCACCATTTTTTCGCTGTCATCGTAGTTATATAATCAATCTTAATTATATTGAAGAAGTTGTGACCTGGTTCAATGGTACCTATAATCTTAAAATTGCTGATGAAGAAATACCGGTCAGTAGATCAAATGTAAAAGAATTAGAAGAAATATTAGGAATTTAAAGAAATAAAAGTAAATATTCATTCTGGAGAGAAGGTGATTTATTCATTTTCTCTCTTTTTTTATTTTAAAAACAGTTATTTTATTTTTAAATAGGTGATTTCATTGCCTGAAAGCTACAATTTATTTTATTTTTACTACAAAATCTTTAAAACATGCTATAATAAATTTAGAAATTGATATTGAGTTTAGAAAAATTAAGAACTGGGGTGAAAATTATGAAAAAATCTGCAGGAAAAAATAAAGATAAAAATAAAGTTAATAGTAGAGATGAAATAATAATTGATTTTAAAAATATCACTAAAAATTATGGAGAAAAAAGAGTGATCAATGATTTTAATCTCCAGATTAAAAAAGGAGAGGTTGTGGCTCTTTTAGGGAAAAATGGTGCTGGAAAGACTACATTATTTAAAATACTTTTAAATATAGCCAGTGCAGATAAAGGAAAAATAGAAATAAAAGGAGAAAATAATGAGAGAAGTAAAATAAGAGAAAATATAAGTTTTTTGGGTGAAGACTATCAGTTATATTCTTATCTTACAGCTGAAGAAATAATTGAACTTGCTGCTAAATTTTATAAAAAGTATGACCGGGAATGGGCATTAAATAAGCTGCAGGAGTTTGATATTCCAATTGCTGAAAAAGTTTCTAAATTTTCGAAGGGAATGAAACAAACTTTAAGGTTAGTTCAATCTCTAGCAAATAAAGGAGAAATTATAATTTTAGATGAACCAACTGCCGGATTGGATGTAAAAATGCAAAATGAAATAACTTCTTTGATTCAGGAGATTAATGAGGAAGGTAAAACAGTCTTATTTTCATCACATAATTTATTAGAGGTAAAAAAACTGGCTAAAAGAGTAGTATTTATGAAAAAGGGAGAAATAGTGGCGGTTAAGGATAAGTCATTTATAGAACAGGAAGATAACAGGATAATTTTTGTCCCTCAAAAGAAAATTGATGAAAATCAGCTGGTAATAGATGGGGTAACTGCTGTAGAAAAAAACGGTAGTAAATATGTAATATATTATGATAGAAATGAAGAAAAAATAGTGAAACATCTCAACAAACTTCCTTTTTTCAAATTGGAATATGGAGAATCTGATCTGGAAGAATTTTTCTTAAAGGTTACTGGAGGTGATGATAATGTTAATTGAAAAAGAACTTAAAGCTGCGAGGTGGAAATTTGTAATATTTTTTGTTTTGCTAGTTATAATGGCTGTAACAATAATTATTCAGTATCCTTTTATAAAAAATCTTTTAGAACAGGGAGTACTCGAAGGAATGCCACAGTGGATGGTTCAGGGTGCAGCCCAGCAGACAGACTTTAATATTTATCTTTCTTCCAACTGGTTTGATAAAAATTTAATACAAATTACAGTTATATTTTCAATTTTATTTGGAATGTCAGTGATTGCTACTGAAGTTGAAGATAACACTATTGAGTTTTTATTAACCAGACCTTTTAGTAGAGGAAGAATATTTTTTGAAAAAACCGGGATTCAACTTGTTGCTGGATTAATTATTATGATATCTACAACTTTAATATTAGGAATTACTTCTCTGGTTCAAAATTATGAACTGGATTTATTGCGACTGCTATTTGGAGTTTTACCACTTTTTGTTAAGTTTTTTATAATTTATAGTCTGGCTCTACTTATCTCTTTATTTTTAGATGATCAGGTAAAATCTGGTATTTCTGCTGGAGTTATATTATTGCTTTTCTGGGGAGCTGATTTACTCTGGGATATATCTATTTTCAATATTTTTAGTTATGCACCAGTAACTCCATTTTATATTCATGGGATATTTCCCTGGACAGCGATTATTAAGTTGTTTTTAATAGGTATAGTATTTTATGGCCTGTCATTTTATAGATTTAAGACAAGAGATTTTTAAAAATTTTAAAGGAGATGATTATTATGTTATTAGCTACAACTGATTTAAATAGTGATTATGAAGTATTAGGAATGGTAAGAGGTAGTGAGATGAAGGCTGTAAATTTGGGCAAAGATATTTTTGCGTTTTTTAGAAAATTAATTGGTGGAGATGTAAAGGAGTATTCTGAACTTTTAATTGATGCCCGAGATTCTGCTATTGCTGAAATGGAAGCTGAGGCAGAAAGAATGGGAGCAGATGGTGTTATAGGGGTCCGTTTTGCTACTTCATCGATTAGTAGTGGGGCAGCTGAGATTGTAGCCTATGGGACAGCAGTTAAGTTTTAACAAAATAATA
>JBNJDK010000150.1:0-3145 GCA_051744805.1 Bacillota bacterium | reverse complement strand
TTTATTCCTCTTTTAGTCCTTGCGATTATGCCTTTATCTGCAGGTATTAGTCAAGAATTAACTCTAAGAGAGATAGGGTATTTTTTTGTATATATGATATTAGTTGCATTTGTTGAGGAAATAGTTTTTAGAGGAATAATTTTGCGTATTCTTTCTAGAAAAGGAATTATTACAGCAATATTTGGTTCTAGCATTATGTTTTCAGTTGCTCATCTAATGAATACACTTCAGGCAAAAAACTTAGAATCAACTATTATTCAGACTCTATATGCATTTATAATAGGAGTTATTTTAGCAATATTAGTGATTAAAACTAATAATATAATTTTGCCGATTATTTATCATTATATAAACAATGTTGTTTCTTCCATTAATACTAATAATGAAACATTATTAGACCTAATAATTACTTATTTGATGTTTACATTAGCTATTATCTATGCTGTTTATCTCTTAAATTTAATAAAGCAAGATAACGAAAATATTGCAATAAATAGATAAATTTATTAGTAATGACATTATTCATTTGAATTTGGAGAAACTATTTAATCTGATTTTATCAAAATATGAACTGCTGGCTTTTTGTTTAGGAATGGGTTATAAGCTCTCTAGAGAAATTATAAGATAAACTTTGGGACAAAAGGGTGAACAACATGCTTATTTATAAAAAGATAAAGGGATTAATAGAGTTATTACGGCCAGAGTTACCATTTGCTGCAGGAATATCTGTAATTATAGGAGAAATTATTACACTTGGCCATTTACCTTCTTTAACAGAGTTATCTCTGGGTTTCATGTGGGGGTTTTTTCTATCAGGATCTGCTATGATTTTAAATGATTTTTTTGATATTGAAGTTGACAAAATCAATGCACCAAATAGACCTTTACCATCAGAATTGATTTCTCCAAGTTCAGCTATAGTCTTTACTATCATTATAACTTTGCTAGGATTAATTACATCATTTTTTATTAATAGAGCAGCTTTTTTATTATACATTGTTTTCTGGATTATTGGTTTCCTGTATAACTGGAAGTTTAAAGAAAAAGGATTAGTAGGTAATTTATTTGTTAGTTCTTCAGTTGCAGTGACAATTATTCTTGGAGGTATAGTGGTTGGTAACCCCTGGAATAAAGCTATTTTGATTTTTAGCATGATGCTATTTATTTTTGATCTTGGAGAAGAAATTGCAGCCGATGCAATGGATATTGAGGGAGATAAAAAGAGAAATATAAAATCAATTGCAATATTGATTGGTAGAAAAAAAGCTCTTAATATTTCATTCTTTTTATTTTTCATTTATATAATATTAAGTTTTCTACCTGTGTTTTTAGGTGTATTTGGAATCAGTTATCTAATTATTATTTCTCTAACAAATATTATGATCTTGTTTTGGGGAATAAAACTAATTAAAAGTCAAGCAATAAAAGAGGGGCGGATTTATGTACGCAGGTTGTATCTTAGTGGTCTTTTTGGATTTCTTTTAATTATTATTAGCATGATTGCTATTTAAATTCATAATAGCTAAAGGGAGGTATTTGATGATAAAATATTTAACCCATTACTAAAAGTTTTTATATTATCTGAAATATATTCAATATTTAAAAAAAGAGGATTGCCGAAAAAAGGTTGGGGGGAGATCTTCCAGATGATTTTTTCCCTTATATAGAAGTTCAAGTATGGAATCACCAAAAGCTTAGAAGATATTTAAAGTAGAAGTCATGTTTAGTTATATAATTTAATAGAAACTATTAAATTACAAAAGTTGCTAAATCTTTTGATTTATTCTTCATTATTTTTTTAGGAGGTAAAATAATATGAAGAAGATCTTAGTAATTACTTAGAGTTTATTTTTAATTCGGGTAAAACTAAGACTGGGAAAGAATTGATGAAAGAAGAATCACTTCGGATAACAGCCCGTATTGCATGTTAAGAGTATCTCTAGCAGAAAGGATAAAAACTTATGAAACCCAAATTAGAATCTGCTTACATAGCTGTAGAAAATATTAATAGAGCAATAAATTTTTATGAATGGTTTTTAGAAAGATCAGCAGTTAAGAAAGGTGAGAGTTTATATCTCTTTGATGTAGGTGGATTCCGCCTTTTCCTGTTTGATCATAATAAAGAGAATGAAGAAGTAAAGTATGGAGATAACTGTTTATTAAGTATTGAAGTTGATGATGCTGAAAAAACAAAAGAAAAGATAGAAGACCGTGGTTTAAAGATCATTTTTCCTTTAACGAAAATCCTTGAGAATATAGTTTTTGAGTTTAAAGATCCTGAAGGAAACCATATTGAAGTCTTTTCTAAGGTATCAGTATCAAAATGAAGTTATAATTAATATATAGATAACTTATGAAACATACTGACTAGAATTTGAGTTAAAGGGCTGGATCAGTTCTTCCGAAACATTTATCGAGGAGAGCCAGGTGCATTCGCCAACGATCTTGCTGCTTTAGTTCTAGCACAGGAAGCGATTAGAAAGGGCTTCCATATCAAACTTGAAACATTCAAGCGCAGTTTCATTTATATGCCATTTATGCACAGTGAATCTATACTGGTACACAAAAAGGCAGTTAGACTTTTCAACGAGCCCGGCCTGGAAGATTATTTTGATTATGAAATCAAGCACAAGAATATAATAGAAAGATTTGGAAGATTCCCACATCGTAATGAAATACTAGGACGAAATTCTACTTCGGAAGAAATTGAATTTCTTTCTCAGCCAGGCTCATCTTTCTGATTTTATCAAAATATGAACTACTGCCACTTCTGGCAGTTTAGTTTTCTTAAGCTATTATTTATGCTATAATTAGACTGTACATACATATAAAGACACAAAATTTTACGACTTTAATTTTTCAGAAAAGTGGGGATATTTATGAAACAAAATAAAAAAGATAAAAATAATAAGACTGAGTCTGGGAATACACAAAAAAATATAGAAAAAAAAGAAAAGACCAAAGGTAAAAAGTCAGCTGAAGATGATTGTGCCGATTTTCCTATAGTTGGTATTGGTGCTTCAGCTGGAGGTCTTGAGGCTTTTAAAGAATTTTTCTCCGGTATACCTGACGATACTGAACCAGGTATGGCCTTTGTTTTAATACAGCATCTGGCCCCTGACCATAAAAGTTCACTTACTGATAT
>JBNJDK010000149.1:0-3195 GCA_051744805.1 Bacillota bacterium | reverse complement strand
GATGAAAATGGAATTATGATTATAACTCACCATAATCGTATTTTGGATTATATAGATGTAGATTATGTTCATGTTTTAATTGATGGGAAAATAGTTAAATCCGGAACTATGGAATTAGCAAAAGATATTGAAGAAAATGGGTATGAAGAGTTAAAAAAGGAAGTAGAAGAATGCAGTTATTGTTAGGAGGTAAATTTTATGAGTGAAAATAAGGTTAATCTTAATGAAATAGATAGAAGCATCCATGATAGTAAAAATGAAAGTGATTATAGTAATAGAGCAAAGATTGGTTTGACTCCAAAAATAATCAGGGAAATTTCTAATGAAAAAAATGAGCCAGAGTGGATGACAGAATTTCGTTTAAAATCTTTGGAAATATATCAAAATAAGCCAATTCCAGATTGGGGTGCTGATATTTCCGATCTGAATATGGATGAAATTTTGACATATATAAAGGGTGAAGGAGAAATACAGAATGACTGGGAGGAAGTTCCAGAAGATATAAAAAATACTTTTGATTCATTGGGTATTCCTGAAGCAGAGAAAGAATCCTTAGCTGGAGTAGGTGCTCAATATGACTCAGAAGTTGTTTATCAAAATTTAAAAGAAGAGTTAGTGGACCAGGGTGTAATCTTTATGGATATGGAAAGAGCTTTAAAAGAACATGAAGATATTGTTAAAGAACATTTTATGCAATTAGTTCCACCAGATGACCACAAATTTGCAGCTTTACATGGTGCAGTCTGGTCAGGTGGTTCATTTGTTTATGTACCAGAAAATGTAAAAGTTGATATACCCTTACAATCATATTTTAGATTAAATGCTGCCGGAGCAGGACAATTTGAACACACTTTGATTATTTTGGAAAAAGGAGCAAAAGCTCATTTTATAGAAGGCTGCTCAGCTCCAAAATATTCTGTTAATAATCTTCATGCCGGTACAGTTGAATTATTTGTAAAAGAAGGTGCTGAACTACGTTATAGTACTATAGAAAACTGGTCAAAAAATATGTATAATCTCAATACCAAAAGAGCGATTGTAGAAAAAGATGGATTAATTGAATGGGTTTCTGGTTCATTTGGTTCAAAGGTATCTATGCTTTATCCAATGAGTATTTTAAATGGTGAAAGAGCAAGAGCTGAATATACAGGTGTTACTTTTGCAGCTGAAGATCAATATCTTGATACAGGAGCAAAAGTTGTTCATGCTGCTCCACATACAAGTTCAAATATAAATGCACGTTCTATTGCTAAAGGTGGAGGTCATGCTTTTTATAGAGGGTTATTAAAAGTTAATGATTCTGCTGATCATGCTAAATCTACTGTTTCCTGTGAATCACTTATGCTTGACAATGAATCAAAATCTGATACTGTTCCTGTAATGGATTTAAATACAGATGATATAGATATTGGTCATGAAGCTAAGGTTGGTCGAATAAGTGAAGAAGCTATCTTTTATTTGATGAGTCGGGGAATAAGTGAAGAGGAAGCTAAAGCAATGATAGTTAGAGGTTTTGTAGAGCCAATTGCAAAAGAATTACCTTTAGAATATGCAGTTGAGTTAAATAATCTGATTAATTTAGAATTAGAAGGAAGTATAGGATAGGTGATAATATGTATAGAAAAGAATATTTAGAAAAAAAATCAATGTTTGCTGATCTGATCATAGAGGATATGGCTGAGGGAAATATTTCTGATTCTGAACTAAATAAAAATCTCGAAAAATTTGAAAATATAGATATAGATGATGAGTTAAAAAATATTATCAAACAAAAAAGTAATGATTTCTCTAAAGATGGTATTTATATTAAAGCAGCTGCCGGTAAAAAATATGAAACTCCTTTTGAAATGAATTATAAAACAAGTTCTGAAGGAAATAAATTAACTGATAATAATTTAATTATTGCTGAAAAAGGTAGTGAATTAAATCTGGTTGTTGATTATAAAAATGAAGATAATAAAAAAGTTATTCATAATGGTTTAACCAGAATTTTAGTAAAAGAAAATGCAGTTGTTAATGTCATTAAAATCCAGAGGCTTAATGATAAAAGCCAAAATTTTGATACAAATTTAAGTATTGTTGAAAATGATGGTGAAATAAACTGGATTACAGTAGAATTAGGAGCCAGAGAAACTACTACTAAAAATATTAATATCTTGAAATCTACAGGTAGTAAAGCAGATATAAAATCTATCTATTTTGGAGATGGAGAAAGAAAACTTGATTTAGATTATACTGTTAAACATTTTGGTAGACATAGTAAGAGTGAAATTGAAAGTAGAGGAGTTCTTAAAGATAAAGCAAAGAAGATGTTTAGAGGTAATCTTCATTTTAAAAAAGAGGCAAAAGCTGCAGATGGTTCAGAAAAAGAACATGTGCTTTTGATGGACAAAAGAGTAGAATCAGATTCAATACCTGCTCTATTTACTGAAGAAGATAATGTTCAGGGAGAACACGCAGTCAGTGCCGGACAAATAGATGAAAATAGTCTATTTTATTTGATGAGTAGAGGTTTTACAAAAGTAGAAGCCAAAAAATTATTAGTTGAAGCTGCTTTTAATCCTATTTTTGATAAGATTCCTCTCAATGATCTTAAAGGAAGTGTTATGAATGAAGTCAAAAGGAAGCTTGAATAGTAAAAAAATAAAAAATGATTTTCCTGTCTTAAATCAGAAAGTTAATGGTCAAAAGCTTCATTATCTGGATAATGCAGCTACCACTCAAAAACCTAATTCAGTATTAGAATCTGTTGAGGAATATAACAAAAAATATAATGCCAATCCACATCGCGGAGCTCACTATTTAAGTGTTCAGTCTACTGAAAAATATGAAAAAGGAAGAAAAAAAGTACGAGATTTTATTAACGCAGATTCAACAAAAGAAATAATTTTTACTAGAAATACTACAGAATCTCTTAACTTGTTAGCTTATTCATTTACTGAAAAAGAACTTGAAGCAGGAGATGAAATATTGATTTCTACAGCTGAACATCACAGTAATATCCTGCCCTGGCAGCAGTTAGCAAAAAGAAAAGATATTAAATTAAGTTATCTTGATATAAATGAAAATGGTGAAATTCCTTTTAAAGAAATTAAAGATAAAATAAATGAGAAAACTAAAATTTTAAGTATAACTCATATGTCTAATGTGACAGGTATAATCAATGACATTAAAAAAATTACTGATTATGCGCAT
>JBNJDK010000148.1:0-3329 GCA_051744805.1 Bacillota bacterium | reverse complement strand
GAGATATATCATTAATGTCCGAGAAATTAGTATCCAAAATCTAAAAACTAAAGTAAATAAGACTATTCCTGAAAGGAGTGGTGATCTAATGTCTCTTGGGGAAAAATTAAGAAAAGAAGGTAGAAAAGAAGGTTTAAAAGAAGGTAAATTAAAAAACCTCAGAGAAACTATTTCAATAATAATATCAAATAAATTTAACTTAAATAAACTACCAGATAATATTAGCAAAAAAATAAATTCTGCAAATATTGAAGAACTGGAGAAAATAAGAGATAATATCTTTGAAATTGATTCTTTAGATGAAGTCAAAAAATATCTAAATTAATTATTATCAATCCCTGTAATTTATTAATTATAGGGATTTTTTTATTATAAATTGAAATCTTCAATAGAATTATCAATTATATCCTGAGTAATTCCTATATAATCTAAAGTGATAGATGGGGAAGAATGGTTAAAAAGCTTTTGTAGTAAAGCTACATCTTTATATCTTTTATAATGATGATAGCCAAAAGTCTTTCGAGTGGAATGACAGGCTATTCTCTCAAGTCCTGCTTCCCTTCCAGCTGCACTCAATATTCTGTAAGCCTGAAACCTACTTAAGGCTTTATTTTTGCCAACTCTACTTTGAAATAGATATTCATGCTCAGCCATCCCTTCAATATATTCATTTAACTCTCTTCTTAAATTTTCATTTATTAAAAACTGTTTATTCTTAGATGTTTTTTGTTCTTTAATTATAATATGACTTTTATTTCTGACATCTTCAACTTTTAAACTCAATAAATCACCAATTCTTAAACCAGTATTAATCCCTAAAACAAAAAGCATATAATTTCTATAACTCTTTTTCTTTAAAATGCTTTTTATTTCTTTTATTTTATTTTTATCACGGATTGGTTCAACTTTATTCATTTTTATCTCCTTTTAATAAATAATATTCAATGTTAAATTATGTAAATATAGGATAATTATATCATTAAATATCATAAATTAAAAGGTATTTTCTTTTTGTCTGATTAAAATAAAAACTATTTCAATTGCAAACATGAACACTTGTATCACGAACATCTATTTGATATGATAGATATAGCTTAAGGAAATTTATATAAAGGAGGTAAAATTATGGAAGATATTTTAAAACTGGTTAGTTCTTATGGCTTTTCAATGATTATTGCTATCTACCTTCTTATCCGCATTGAACCAATCATATTGAATCTAAAAAAATCAGTAGATTACCTAACTTTAATCGAATCTTTAAATCATGATTTTGACTCAAAAGACTATGAAAAAATCAACAGTTTGCTTGACAGTGAAAATTAAAAACTTTCCTTTTCCTTAAAACTCACAGCTCATATGAACTGTGAGTTTTTAATTAAATAATTATTTATTCTTTTTGAAAATATTCTTCTGCTCCTTTTAGACATTGATAAGGCTTTCTCCCACACTCTTCAGAATTATATTGACAGTCATTACATATTTTTCTTATTTCTTTTAAAACTTCATAAGGAATTTTACTCTGATCTATAATTTCTTTTTCTCCCCCAAATCTACGATAAAATGTACTATAATCAGCTATATAAGGATCCTGATTTATCTCTTTGACTGTTGGTTTTGCTCCTTTCTCTATTGTTTTATCTTCATAAAAAGCAATTAACTCTTCGTCAGAATAATAATTTACCCCCATTATTATATTCCCCTTTCATCATTTTTATATGATTTTTCATCTACCAATTTTTTTCTCTTTTCAATTAAATCTTTTTTGATTTTATTATTAAATGATTCAATCTCTTCTTTAACAGCAGAAGGAAGTAATCTTTCTGGTTTTTCTTCCTCTATTAAAGAACTATAGGTCTTTATAAATTGACTTCTAAGATAAGTATCATGTTCTTTACTATGACATAAATATGAATAACCACCTATTAAATTAATTGCTTTCCAGACTAAAGGTGGAGTAGATTTTTTGGCTCTTTTTGCATCATAAAATCCATATTTTCTAACTGCCTCTTTTGCAATTTTCCAGGCTTTTTCAGGACTGATTGTCTTTTTATTGCTGTTTTTTAATTCCTGTATTTCTTTTATTAACTCTCCGATAGTAGGTGGCCATTCTGCGTGATAGACAACTGCTTTTTTCACTGAAGTTTTAACTAAATTATAATCATATTCCTGTAAATACGTATACCAACTTTCTACTAATAGTTCATTCTCCTTTTTATTTTTTTTAGGAAATTTAAATTTTCCATGATAGGAATTAGATAAAAATGTTAAAACTTTAATCAAATTTTGTCTTGTCATAATACTGCTCCCTTCTCTTTTTTATCTCTTTTTTGTGCATCATCATATAATTCTTTTAAAATATCAATCCTATTATTACCTTTATCCTTTTCTAATTTCATCTTATTCTCTAACTTTATCACCTGCTTTCTTAGCTTATAAGCACTTAGAATATTAGTTTTCCAGAAATCATTAGTTTGAGACCATTCTATAATTTTAAATATCTCTTTCCAGCTATAACCTTTGTTTTCACCTTTTTTTGCTCCTATAGGTCCTAAACGATGTAATTTATCTAAATCTTTACACCATTTTTGCATAGATTTATCATCTTCACTTTTTTCAGGAACTTTTGTTTTAGAGTTGTTTTCTAAAATTTTATCAATTAAAAATGAACTGGCTTTAAATGGAATTGATTTTTTTGAGAATTTTTTTGTTTTGTTTTTTATTTTATTTTGAGTTTGAGATGGAGTTGGAGTTAGAGCTTGAGATTTGCCAAACTCTTTGTTTAATCGTTCAGCAAAGCCTTTATTATATTTAGCTGCTCTTTCAATAAATTCATCCAATAATTCAGTTTTGGGAAGTGTTTTTAATTTCTTAATTGCTGCTTTTTCCTGATTGGGATTTTGAGGTGTTTGATATTTAAGAGCCCTGACAATATAGATAACTTCAACTTCTTTGTCATACTTAATAAAACCATCTTCTAAGAGTTTGTTAAATGGTTGCTCTAAGACTTTTAAACTCCAATTAAGATCTGCAGCAATATAACCTTTGGGTAAACGAAAAAGTCCTTCTGTTTTTTTGTGAGGAGAAGTTAATAAATATAGGGCTAAAATTGTTGTATCCTGATCCCAGGAACGGACTTTTTTGTCACCCCAAAAATTTGAAGCTACTTTGTGATAATTAATTTTGATTCTCAATTTCATCATCCTTTCAAAAAAATATTATTTTTTACCAATGATTCAATTATATTTACATTATGTACTAATGTCAATAACTAATATTTGCAATTGAATTAATCTTTATAAAATTAAAAAAGATTGCTGCTAAATAATTAT
>JBNJDK010000147.1:0-3417 GCA_051744805.1 Bacillota bacterium | reverse complement strand
ATGAGTGGCTGGGAATTTGAACCTGAAAGTAGAACAGTGAATTCAGAAGAAAGTAATTTAGATTTCACAGGTCAAAATATGGATTATGATGTTTCAGGAAAAATAACAGATGATAATGGAGATCCAATATCCAATGTAAATATAAACTTCAGTAATGGTTCATCTTCAGTAACAACAGGAACAAATGGAGAATGGAGTAAAAGTGGATTAGGAGGATTAGTAACAATAACTCCTGAAAAAGAAGGATATATATTCACACCAGGTTCAGAAGATGTAACAGATGGAAGAGATGATGTAGATTTCACAGGAAGTTTAGAAGAAGATACTTATAATATATCAGGAAAGATAGAAGATCAATCTGATGCTCCATTAGAAGGAGTAGTAGTAAGATTTAATGGAGGATATAGCTCTGTAACAACAGATGAAAATGGAGAATGGACAAAAGAAGAAGTCAGTGGAGAGATAACAGTAACACCAGAAATGAGTGGCTGGGAATTTGAACCTGAAAGTAGAACAGTGAATTCAGAAGAAAGTAATTTAGATTTCACAGGTCAAAATATGGATTATGATGTTTCAGGAGTAATTATTTATTCAAATGGAGAAGGAGTTCCAGGAGTATTAATTGAATTTTATAGAGATGGTGATTTGATAGAAACTGCAGTTACCAAAGATGATGGTACATGGGATAAGGCAAACTTATGGGGAACTGTTAATGTAAAACCAGATCCAGACAGTAAAGATGGAGTTAATAGTTTTCTTCCTGAAAATCAAATAATTTCAAGTGAAACAGATAATGTAGATTTTATAGCTCAATAATTAAGCAAATATTTATAAAGGAAATTTGTCTGTTTTGTCGAATTATATATAATAGAATCCCTTTTAGAGGAGGCAGAATTAATGAAGGTATATACTAAAACTGGTGATAAAGGGAAGACCAGTCTTTTTGATAACTCTAGAATTGAAAAAGATTCAATAAGAGTTGAAAGCTATGGCACAATAGATGAACTTAATTCTTCTTTAGGTTTTGCAAGAAATTTCATAGAAGATGAAGAAATTAAAAAAATTATTATAAAAACACAAAGAAATTTATTTAATGTAGCTGGTGAATTAGCAACTCCTGCTAGAGAAGAATTTCCAGAAAAAGTTAATAAAGATGATGTAGAAGAATTAGAAAAAATTATTGATAAATATTTAGCTAAAATGAATGAAAAGGAAAAATCTAAATTCATAATTCCTGGAAGTAGTAAAGGTAGTGCTGCTTTACATCTTTCAAGGACAGTATGTAGGAGAGCTGAAAGAAGAATTACTACTCTTGCTGCTGAAGAAGATATAAGTCCTTTATTACAAAAATATGTTAATAGATTGTCAGATTTAATTTATACTCTGGCAAGGTATTCAGAATCAAAATTAGATTATGTAGAATTCAAAAAATAAATTTAAAAGAGTAGATGCTTTTTAGTATCTACTCTCTTTTGATATATTGATGAAGCAAAAAATGTCAGAAATAAAAATCTTAGAATTAATAGAAAAAATTGAACTTGCAGATAAAATAATTGAATAAATTTAGTATTAAAAATTATATTATGCAGGACTTTTTTACTAATTTAAAGAATATATAATAATAAGATTTATTTTATACAAATTATTAAATATTTATTGATTATTAATAAAAAATATCATAAAAGAGGGTTATTATGTCAGGAAAGAAAAGATTGGGAGAAATTTTAGTTGATTTTAATTATATAACAGATGAGCAATTACAAGAAGCTATTAATAATCAACAAAATACAGATAAAAGATTAGGAGAATTATTAGTTGATAATGATTATATTAGTGAAGATGAATTAAATCAGGTTTTAGAATTTCAACTTGGTATTCCCTATGTTGATTTGGCTAAATTTAATTTAAATCCAGGTTTAGCAGAATATATTCCTGAAAAACTTGCCAAAAAGTATCAGGCCGTACCTTTAGAAAAAAATAGAGGTAAACTTAAAGTTGCAATGACAGACCCATCTGATCTGGTAGCAGTTGATGATATTGAAAGGGCAGCAGATATTAAAGTTAATCCTGTTATAGCTACTAAAAAGGCAATAAAAAGAGCCTTAGGTATTATATATTCAGCAAATGAAAATACTGCTGAGGTTTTTGCCAGCTTAAATGATTATCAATCAGGGAGTGAACCTGAACTTGATGAATTAAAAGAGATGGTAGAAGATGCTCCTATTGTTAAACTTACAAATCTCATTATAAATCAGGCAGTGCAAATGAGAGCCAGTGATATCCATATAGAACCTCAAACAGAAAAAGTTAGAATTAGATACAGAATTGATGGTGTTTTACGACATGGGATGGATGCACCAAAATATTCTCAGGCAGCCCTTATATCAAGATTGAAAATTATGGCTGACCTTGATATTACAAAAAGAAGAATACCTCAAGATGGAAGAGTTAAGTTGACAGTAAAAGGTTTAGAAGTTGATATGAGAGTATCTACCCTTCCTACAATTTTTGGGGAAAAAGTAGTTATTAGAATTCTTAATAGAGATGAAGGTTTACTTAATATAGATAAGCTAGGCTTTAGAGGGAATAATTTAGATTATTTCAAAAAATTAATAAAAAAACCTCATGGGATTTTACTTGTTACTGGACCAACTGGAAGTGGAAAATCAACAACATTATTTGCAGCTTTAAATGAATTAAATGAAATAGAAAAAAATATTGTTACAATAGAAGATCCAGTAGAATACCAATTAGAAGGAATTAATCAAGTACAGGCTAAAGAAAAAACCGGTTTAACATTTGCTAAAACATTACGCTCTATTTTAAGACAAGATCCAGATATTATAATGGTAGGAGAGATTAGAGATGAAGAAACTGCACAAATAGCTGTAAGAGCAGCACTTACTGGCCACTTAGTTTTGAGTACTCTTCATACTAATGATTCTGTTAGTTCAATAACTCGCTTAATTGATATGGGAATTCCTTCTTATCTTGTTGCTTCAACAGTAATTGGGGTTGTAGCTCAAAGACTTGTACGAAGATTATGTTCAGAGTGTAAATTAGAATATGAAGCTGGTCCAGAAGAAAAAAAATTATTGAATCTTAGTGATGGAAATAGTATATATAAAGCAGGAGAAAAAAATTGTGAAAATTGTAATTCTACTGGATATAGTGGAAGAGCAGCAGTACAGGAAGTATTTGTAATAGATGATACTTTAGAAGAAATGATAACTGAATCTGTTAGTGAAGCTGAGATGAAAAAATATGCAGTAAATGAATTGGATATGATTACCCTTGCTGAAGATGGTAAAGTAAAAGTAAAAGCAGGAATTACTAGTTATCAAGAATTAGCCAGACTTATTATATAGAGGTGTTATTATGGAAATAGAATCTTTTTATTTACTTTCTGTTTATCAG
>JBNJDK010000146.1:0-3418 GCA_051744805.1 Bacillota bacterium | reverse complement strand
ATATTTAGACTTTTAATTAAGTCCTCACAAATTTGTTCTTCATGTTTGTTTTTCAATACCCCCTTGTTTGTAACTCTTTTTAGTGAAGATATAGTTATGTTATTTCTGATACTGTGTCCTAAAAATAGTCCTTCATCTTTTCTATCTTCACTAAGATAAAATATATTGTTTTTTATTGCATCAGCAGGTGAATTAAATTCAATTTCCTGATTATTTAAGTATATTTTTCCAGAATCTTTTGAATATTCTCCAATTAAAGTTTTCACTAACTCAGTTCTTCCAGCTCCTACAAGTCCAGAAACACCGAGAATTTCTTTTTCACAAAGGTGAAATGATACATCTTTAACTTTTTCTTTATAATTTAAATTCTCTACTTTAAGTATTTTATTTTCTGGAGAACAAATATCACACCTTTTTTTATCTCTGTCTATTTTTCTCCCCGTCATCAGGTTGACCAATTCTTCTTTAGAGGTGTCTTTTAGCTCTACTGTATCAATATATTTACCATCTCTTAAAATAGTACATTTTTCTCCTACTTCTTTAAACTCTTCCAGTCTATGGGAGATATAGATAATTCCAATCCCCTCTTTTTCAAGCTGATGAATAATCTCAAATAATCTCGCAGTTTCTTTATCTGTAAGTGTAGCAGTTGGTTCATCAAATACTATTATTTCAGAATCAAAAACAAGTGCTTTAGTTATTTCCACCATCTGTTTTTCCGCAATTGTTAGATTTTTGACCAGAGTATCTGGTCGAATATCTAATCCTACAAATTCCATCATCTCTCTAGTTTTTGCAATAGTTTTTCTTTTATTAATAAAGTTAAAAGAATTTGTTAGTTCTCTACCTAAAAAAATGTTATCATATATTGTTAGGTTAGGGGCCAGTTGAAATTCTTGATATATAACACTAATTCCATACTGAAATGCATCAGAAGGTGCTGCTATAACAGCTTTTTCCCCTTTGATATATATTTCCCCTTGATCAGGTTGATGAGCTCCCGACAAAACCTTAATCAGAGTTGATTTTCCTGCTCCATTTTCACCAAGTAAAATATGAGTTTTACCCGATCTTAAGCTTAAATTAACTTTATCAAGAGCTTTTACGCCTGGAAAAATTTTTGTAATATTTTTCATTTCTAAAAGCTGGCTCACTTATTATTCCTCCCCACTTTTTAATCTTTTACAAGTTTCACCAATTAAAAATTCTCCTGAAATTTCTTTAATCGTATTTTCTTTTTCACCTCCTTCAATCATAGCTACTAAGCCATCAATAGATGTTTCAGCTATACCTTCAATATCCTGCTTGATCGTAGTTAAGGATTTATAAAGTGATTTAGAAACACCGTCAAAACCGATTATCGATAAATCATTTGGAATATCTATATTTAAAGATATTGCTCTTGATAATAATCCCTCGGCCATCAGATCATTACTGCAGAAGATTGCTGAAGGTACATCACTTAGTGAAAGAAAATAATCAAGTGCTTTTGAACCACTTTCTCTTTTGAAATCGCCTTCATAAATATAAGTATCATCCACAGGAAGATTATATTTTTTTACAATATCAAGATAACCATTTTTTCTTTCAATTGAAGTCTTAACATCTTTAGGACCAGTTACTAAGCCAATCTTTCGATGATTTAAATTCACTAAATATTCAACAGCTTTTGCTACACTTTCTCTGTTATTAGTTGTTACTCTTAAACATGGTATTTCACAATCAATATCCCTATCTATACATACAAGATACATATTATTATCTAATTTGTTAAAATGATCTGTAGAAATACCTTCTGTCATAATCAAGCCTTCAATCTTATTTTGATTAATATAATTAATGTATTCTAATTCTCTATCCCTATTATTTTCTGTATCACAAATTATAAGGGTATAATCTTTATCAAAGGCCATTTTATTAAGTTCTTTTATTAATCTTGCGTAAAAAGGGTTATCTATATCATAGATAAATAGAGCTAAAGTCTTGCTTTTTTTGGTCCTAAAACTTTTAGCAAGTCCACTGGGCTGATAATTATATTTTTCAATTACCTTCATTACTTTCTTACGTGTTGACTCAGAAACTTTTTCGGGAGAATTGATAACTCTAGAAACTGTAGCCGTTGAAACTTTACTCAATTCAGCTATATCACTTATTGTCAATGCCATTTCATCCACCTCTTTATAAAAATTTAGCTTTTCTAATTTTTCTTGCAACGCTTTGATTATATAGGATTTAAGTCAATGTTGTAAAATTTTTATTTGCTATCAATACGAACCTTAATCCCTATTTTTTCTCCCAATTGAACTAGATACTTCAGGTCTTTTTTATCCACAGGCATTATATCTTTCAACTCATAATCAAGTCCCAGACCTTCGTATTTTGCAGCTCCTAAGCGGTGATATGGCATTATTTCAATCCACTTTATCTTATCAAACTGTTTTAAGTATTTGAAAATTTTCTCCTGTGTTTCTAATGCAGAATTATGTTCTGGAATATAGGGGATTCTAATTATTATTTTTTGTTCTTCTAAATTATTATTTAACCAAACAAGATTTTCTTTAATAATTTTATTGCTTACTCCTGTAAATTGTTTATGTTTATCTTCATCAATATGTTTAAAATCAAAAAATATAAGGTCCAAATAATTTGCTGCAGCTTTAAGACATTCTCTTGCTGTATAGCCGGTTGTTTCAATTGCAGTATGAATATTTTCTCTTTTAAAAGCTTTTAATAATTCTACAGCGAATTCACATTGAAACAGGGGTTCTCCACCAGTTAATGTAATTCCCCCGCCAGAGTTATCATAAAAACGTCTATCTTTTCTGATTAAATTCAATACATCTTCTACACTCTTTTCTTCACCAACAATTTCTCTTGCATGATATAAACAGGCTTCTACACAATCTCCACAAAGGGTGCAGGCTGATTGATCAGTTTTTAAAGCAAATTTATCATCTTCTTTGATTGCATCATACTGACAGCTTGCAATACATTGACCACAGCCTACACAGTTATTTTTATAATAAATTATTTCAGATCGGAATTTCTGCGATTCTGGATTTGCACACCATTTGCAGCTAAGAGGACAACCTTTAAGAAATATTAGTCCCCTGATCCCTGGTCCATCTCCTGTAGCAAATCTTTTAATATCAAATATCATACCCTTTAGATTTTGATCTATTTCAGTTATGCTATTATTATTATTATTTTGTTTAATATCATTCCGATCTGAAATTTTCATACTGGTTTTCCTCCCATTAAATTTGAACTTATTATTTAAGCAGTTTCTTCTTCAAATTTAGTTCTTTGTATGATATCCTCCTGCAGTTCAGCATTAAGTGGAGCAAAAAAGGCACTATATCCAGCTACTCTGACCATTAAGTCTCTATAATTTTCAGGATTTTTTTGTGCATCAAGC
>JBNJDK010000145.1:0-3432 GCA_051744805.1 Bacillota bacterium | reverse complement strand
CTTTAATTAGTTTGGTGGTCTTTTTTTATATTTATTTGTCATATATTGTCTTTTTTTATATTATTTAAATATTTATGAAGGAAATTTATAATTTATATAGAAAAAGTAATTTATGCTATTTTTATATAATGTAATATTATTGCTTAATAATAATTTTATTATTTGAATTTTAGTGGACTAATTTAATAGAAAATAATGAAAGGATGGTATTGATTTATAAAAAAATTGTAATTTTAACTTTTATTTTAATAACATTTTTAAGCACATCAATTTTGGGAGCTGATTTAGAAACAGATGTTGGAGTAAGAAAAGGTTATAGTTCTTACACAATTAATGATGCATCTGATAGCTGGCAGAGTGTTTTAGAATTCCCTTTAGATTATAGGGTTCTTGAATTTGATTATCAAGTAGAATTTACAAACCACATCAAATTTGTGAATTTATCATATTTAAGAAGTATCTCTAATCAATCTAAAGACCCGTTTATTGATTCAGATTGGGTAGGAACTGCTGGTGAAGGCAAGCCAGATGTCTATGCTGAGGCTGAAAGTATAATTGAGATGTACGAATACAGTATAGATTTAGTTAGTGATTATGATTTAATTTCAGCAGAAAAAATTTTTTTAGGAGTGGGCTTAGGTTTTAAGGAAAGCAATCATGACTATATGATTTTAGGACCGGGTTATCAGAAAAATAATATTGTCGATTCTGAAATAATATTTGATCAGGATGAAAAACTTCTGGAGTATGATTTAAATATTAAGGGACCATATTTACTGTTGTATGTGGAAACAGCTAATTTAGATGGGAAAATAAATATTTATCCCAATTTAAGTGTAGTAGATCTTGATCATCATATTTTAAGAAATAAATATAGTGAGGGAAATAATAATGGATCAGGTTTACAATTAGATTTAAATTTCAAAAAAAAGATCAGCAGAAATCTAGCTGTTAAAGCTGGATTTGTTTATGAGGAGATTATAGTCGATGGTAAACAAAGACAGTGGTTTGAAGATTCAGATGTTGAATATGAAGTTGATTATGAAATGAAATACAGTCATAAAACTGCTACTGCTGGTATAGAATATAGATTTTAAAATTATATTTAGATGGTTAAATTATCAATAAAATAATTACTTATTATAATGATTGGAGTTGAATGATGAAAAGAAATAATATTTTTGGAATTATTGTATTATTATTTATTTTAACTGCAGGAGTTTTTCTGTTAACAGGTTGTGGCAGTGATGGAGGCAGTAACCCAATTGATAATGCTATTGGAGAAGGATATGTTGAAGGTTTTATTTACGAAACAACTGATGGAAAGTATGTCTTTGATAAAGAAAAGGGAGAAAGTCCAGTTACTAATGCAGAAGTCGAAATGGATGGTCAGATTTATAATACTAATTCAAATGGTTATTTTAAATCTTCTGCCCTAGAAGCGAATACTAATAAAACAATTAACATTGTTATTCCACGAGAAAATGATAATGATTTTGCCTGGAGCGGATCTTTTAATTTAAAGGACAAAGAAACTTTAAACATTAATAGTTTATCTTTAGAAAAAGAATGGAATATTATTTTGTTCATGTCTGACAAGTCAGATTCTTTAGATGAAGCAGTTCAATTTTTTATGGATAGTTTAGAGGGATATAATGATACTAGAAATGTTAATCTATTTATTATTCATGGTAAATATTTAGAAGAATATAAAGAAGTTGATGGTGAATTCAAAAAGATTTCTAGTGAAGAAACTAATAAAGCTTATTATTTAACACCTGATGGAAAAAAAGAAATTCATGATTATGGTAATCAAAATTTTGGGGATCCTATGTTTTATAGAGAAGAATTAATTAAAATCAGAAAAGATTATCCAGCTAAAAAGACTATGGTTACTCTTTTTGCTCATGGTAATGGTTGGTATTTTATGAGTAACCCGGGGGAAAAGAAAAATTGGCTAGCTGCTGATCATGCATATGCTGATCGAATTGAAAAAGAAACTGGAGAATTTGTTGATGATTATACTTTAGATTCTTTTGAAATTTATGATATTTTCAATAATATTGGTTTTGATATTGATATTGTAAATTATGCTGCTTGTCACATGGGACAGATTGAGGTAATGCATAATTTACCAAATAATGTTGAATACGCTATGGCTTCGCCAAGCTTTGGTTATACGGCTGATATTAATGTTCATCGAAGCCTTATTAATGATATAAGTCAAACTAATTTAACTGCTGAACAATTAGGTAAGAAATATATTGATTATTATGTGAAACAGCTTAATGATCATTCAGATAGAAAATATCCTTCGGTAAAAGCATTATACAATATGTCTGAAATTAATTTATTTATTGATTCATTTTCGAGTTTGTCAAATGAATTAAATCAGTTATTTATTGATAATCCAGAAAAAATAGCTTATTTCCAAAATGATATATTAAAAACTAATGAAACAATTCAAAGCTATTATAATTCTATGGGAGCTTTAGATCCAACTCGAGTTGCTGAAAAAGATTTATTAGGTCTTTTGGATTATTTAAAAAACAATCCAGCAAAATACAGTGAAGTTGTTTCTAGTAAAGCTAATACTTCATATAAATTACTGGATAATATAATAGTTTATTCTAAATACAGTGATGGTTCAGAACCCCTTTTGATCTATAAAGATGGAGATAAATCTATTAATAAGAACCAGGAAAAATTCACTTATAAAAATAGTAAAGGTCTTTCGATTAATGTAAAACAGGATTCCTTTTATCAGGATACTTGGTTTAATCAATCTACTAATTGGGATGCAATATTAAATCAAATAACAATTAATTAAAAAATATACTTATTATCTTGGAGGATGATTTTAGTGAAAAAGATTATTGTTTTAACTGTTATATTGGTGTTAGCTTTCTCTTCATTGACTTTGGCAGAAGATGATTTCTACAGAAGGCAAAAAGATATGGTTAATAGCTCATTTACATATTTTCAAAGTGGTTACTTCACAGGCGGTTTAGAACACAACTTTAGTAATGAATATGTAAAACTTAATAATAATTTTTCTACAAGTTTTATTTATAGTAAGTACTTGTTAAATCTAAAATTAAATAATTTAATTGAAGAAATTAATTTTGGATATGAAGGTAATTTGAGTAATAGTCAACTTGAATTTGAACAGAATTATAAAACAAGTGATTATCAAATAGTGGGAAAGAATGAAAATGATGATTTAAGTTATTCAAATTTAGATATTAATGTAATTTTGGAACAAAAGTTTTTGATTTATAATTTAGGATTGGGGTATGAAAAACAGGAACAAAATTTTATTTTAGAAGATGGTTTCAACGATATAAATAATAATGGTAATAAAAGTAGAGAAAATTATACAGGAGAATGGTTTAAATATAAATTAACTGCTGATAAACCATATATTTATTT
>JBNJDK010000144.1:0-3511 GCA_051744805.1 Bacillota bacterium | reverse complement strand
AAATTTCTTCTGCAATTGATGTTTCTAGAACTAAATTACTGAGATTAGCAGGTTATTTAGATGATAATTCAGAAGCTAATCCCAATTTAATAGAAGATTTTACAGATGGAGAATTGAATTCATTAAATAGTCAAGATATTGAACTCTTAATTGAATTATCACAAGATGAACAACTAAAACAATTATTATGGGAAAGCCAAAAGTTATCTTCCCAAGATTTATCTAAAATAATTCAAATTATAAGATCAATTACAGAAAAAAAGGAAATTAATCCTTGATTTCGCCTCTTTTTTTATGCCTTCTTAGCATAAATTAGCATTTATGTAATAAATAATCCTGAGTGTGCTGTATAAAAAATGTTACAAGAGCAGAATACTAAGCAATATATTCAGTCAAGGAGGCAGATTATGGCACACATCAGAAAAAGAGGCGACTCATGGCAAATTTGTATTGAAGGCGGTCGGGACCCCATTACAGGCAAACGGGAAAGAATTTATAAAACAGTCGAAGGAACAAAGAAGGAAGCAGAAAAAGAAATGCATAGGCTAGCTCACGAAGTAGATACAGGAGCTTATATAGAACCATCAGAAATGACAGTTAAAGAGTTTTTACTACAGTGGTTAGAAGACTACTGTGAAAACAGCTTAGCACCTTCTACCTTAGAAAGTTATGAAATAATTATTAAATCTCACTTAATACCTGCTTTAGGTCAGTTTAAAGTTAGTGACTTAGAACCAATGCATATTAAAAGATATCAAACACATAAATTGAAACATGGTCGTAAAGATGGAAAAGAAGGGGGGCTGTCTAAGCGAACAGTACAATATCACCACAGGGTTTTATCTAAAGCCCTTAAACATGCTGTTAAATGGAGAGTAATCGATAATAATCCGGCTGAAGTTATTCAAGCTCCTTCCCCCGATACCCCTGAAATCAAAGCTCTTAATGAACAGGAAATCAATCAACTTCTTGCTGCAGCAGAAGGTTGGGTTTATGACTTGATTTATACAGCAATGTTTACCGGTATGCGGCGAGGAGAATTACTAGCTCTACGCTGGGGTGATATAGATTTTGATGAGCAGGTCATTCAAGTTAAACAAAGCGTTACTAAAGTAACTGGTAAAGAATTAGAATTTAGAAAGCCTAAAACCAAATCTAGTATTAGGCCAATTAATATAGATGAAGATCTAAGTAAAATATTCAAAAGAAGAAAAAAAGAACAAAAACAAAATAAATTAAAATTGGGTAATACATATAATACAGAATATAGTCTTGTCTTTTGTAAAGTAAATGGCGACCCCTTTTTACCTCAATATGCAACTCGTAAATTTAATGCTGCTGCGAAAAAGGCTGACTTAGAAGAATTTAGATTGCATGACCTCAGACACACCCATGCTACTCTAATGTTAAAAGCTGATGTTCATCCTAAGATAGTTCAGGAAAGATTAGGACACTCTTCTATTAATCAGACTTTAGATACTTATTCACATGTGATTCCATCAATGCAAAAAGAAGCAGTCAAAAAACTAAAAAACACCCTAAACAATTAGGGTATAAAATAATCTTAACACATAAATTTTCAATTCCGATCTATGACTTTACATTCAAAACAAAATAATATTTATCGTTTTAAAAATAACCACCTATGGATAAATCACACATCCATATGGTGGCTTTTATTTTTTTATTCATTCATCTGTTCTTCCATAGCTTCCATTTCTTCTAAAAGCTCTTCATTACAAGATTTAACTTCATCAATTTCTTTTTTTAACTTAATATTCTCCTTCTTTAATTTTTCATAAGGCGTTTGGGGAAAAGAAAAACAAGTTTCCCCTCCATATCTATCATCTGGATAAAGATTATGATGAGGGTCTAACCATACTATACAAAAAGTATGCAAATTGAAAAACCCATGAACTCTACCTTTACTATTAGATAATTTGAATTGCATAGGCTTTCCTATTTGTTTTAAAAATTCTTTTTCAAAATGATTAGCATTAATTTTGTCCCAAGTATGATCATGTGGATCATAATAATTAACTAGACGTCCAAAAAAATCTTCTTTAGTGATCTTAGAAATAGATCTTAGCTCTCCTAGAAAGTTTATAAACCAATCTTTTTCTATTCCCCCTAAATTAAAACGTTCATCATCTAATTTAAAACATTCAAAAGAAAACTTAATATTTTTCTTTTGGTTTTCCTGGATTTTTTCTATCTCTTCTTCAGATATAAAATAATTTTTCTTTTGCTTCTTCCTTTTTTCAGAAGGTTTAATTTCTTGGCTAGTAGGCAACTTGTACATTTTAGGTTTAGTCGTTTTGGTTTTGTTCGAAGACTTCACTGTAATACTCCTTCATTGTTTGTTCACTAATTTTAGTATTGGATGGTTCCAAATCACTTAAACCCTCTCTAGCTTCCTGCCAAGGCAACTCATCATGTGTTAAAAATTCTAGATCATCACCAGAAAATTCTTCATAACTATAATAAACCCTTTCAATAAAATCAATTTTTTCAGGACTTAACTTTTCAGAAATACTATCAGTTTTTGGTATTGGTTTCCAACCATTGTCTTTGTATTCTTGATATAATTCAGGAGATACTGGACCATGAATCCAAGCCTCAAATTTATTATCGATTAATGGTTCATCAAATAAAGCTAAATGCCATGCCTGTGCATAATAACACATTTTCTGAAGTTTTTTATGAGTCATAGATTCCATATTTAAAAAAGTTTTAGCTAAATCTAATACATCAAATTCATCCATATTATTACCCCCTTTGTTCAAAAGAATTACTTTTCCCACTCTCCCACCTCCTCAACAAAGGGATCTTTAATACTATATTTTATCCAAAAGAAGGAAATGATATGAGTGGTAACATATTTAATTTATATATTTCTTAATTAAATTGTAACAGTTAATTAGTAGATTGTAAATACCCAAAACAACTTACATTTTTTGCATCTGATGAAACGACATACTTTTATAATCGTCAGCAACACAAACGATTATAAAAAATTCGCCCCAAAAGGGCGACTGAAAAATATTTCAAACATTTAAATTTATAACTTAGTTATTATTACATTTTGCATTAATAGATAACTTATAACTTTCAATTTTTCACTTAGCTAAATAAAATATATTATCAAATGGCGACAAGATGGCGACAAACCAATATACTACCGTTCCATATTGAATTAAAAAAACCGGCGGGAAGCCCGCCAGTTCAAAAAATAAAAATGGCACGGGAAGGAGGACTTGAACCCCCAACACCTGGATTTGGAGTCCAGTGCTCTGCCAATTGAGCTATTCCCGTACGTTGGTTAATTTATTTATTTTTATTTGCTGTATTTCCTATCACCACAGCACTTATCGATTATATAATAACATTGTCTTATTGTCAATGAATAATACTAATTTCCCTTCGTTTTTTTCTTTTTTCTTACACCAAGTACATTCTATAATAACTAAATTTATTTAACTATTCCCATTTTGAATTGAAACTTTTTATT
>JBNJDK010000143.1:0-3515 GCA_051744805.1 Bacillota bacterium | reverse complement strand
ATTTTAGCAGGTGATCTTTTTAATACTCCACCTAAATAATTATAGCCTTCAAAATAACCTACAAAGTTCTGATGAGCATATGTATCAGCAAAAGCATGGACAGCAAGTCCTATTTTATATAAATTATTACTCCCCAAAGCACTATCCAATATTTGATTTGCATTTTCATTATCCGGAGTTGTATTTAAATAATGCAGTTTGCCATCTTTCCGCCTAGATTTATCACTTAAAACTTCACCTGGTACAAAATGAAATATTGGATAAATCCTGAATAATTTTTTCCTGGGTTTAGTAATGTTTTTAGTCTGACTTATATAATTTTCATAGTGATTATCTGTACCTGGGCTAATATTAAAAATGTGATCATTATTATCAATATACTGACTAGAATAAGCTAAAGTCTTAGCATCTTTTTTATTAAAACCTGATTTAGCAGCGATTAGATAAGTCATATAATAATGAAATTCATGATCCACAGATATCTCCTCCAGAATTATTATTATTTCAAATTAATTGACCTGACTACTTTATTTTAACAAATAATTCTTCACTATAATCATTTATATCTTCTACATTCAGAATCTGATACTTATTATTAACATCATTAAAGTAATCAGCTATCAGATCTTTTCTTATAATTTCATTACTTTTGACTTCTGCTTTTAAATCTTTCCTAGTCAGCCTCCATGGCCTTTCAGAGTGAGTCATTTTTTCTAGTGTTTTAGCACTATAACAGCCAAAATTATCAATAATACTGTCTACAAGTTCTTCTTCCACTTCAGTTAGTTCAATATCTTCAAATTCTAAATTATCGTCTTCAATTGGATTATAGCCAAAATCTCGATATTTAAAATATATATCTTTATAAACTGGTCCATGAACCCAGGCTTCACAATCCTCAGCAAATAAGAATTCATCATAAAATGTTTTATAAAACCCCTGACTATAATAAAGCAGCTTTTGCAGTGCAAGAGGTGTTACCTCACCCAAATTTTTAAGAAGATATTTAACTACACTATCAATCTTCTTTTCTGTTTTCAGCTCATTATTCTGCGATTTATTTATCGCTTCCATTAGATTATTAAAAGTTTTTTCTGAAACTTTATCTCTATTTTCTTCTGCCAGATGACTTAGATAATTATAATCGTTTTTCACCCTTTTCAGAATTTCAGAATAACTTTTAGATGGAATATCACCATCCAGATAACGGGTTAGAGTAGTTTCACCCCATCCTAAAAGTAATGATAATGGTCTTTTACCTGTATTGTAATGTTTTACTATTTCTTTTATTTCAGAAACATTAATAATGCCTGCTTTTTCTCGATAAGCATTATCAATTTTTTGGAGATTCTTATCATGAAGTTCAGGAATGAAAATTTCTTCTCCACATTTATTACAATAGGCTCTTTCAGCAGTATATTCAAATTCCAGACCCCGTACCTCTTTTTTTTCCACTGAATCTTCAATTTGGTACTCAACATCCTTTCTACATTCAGGACAAAAAGTTCTCATTTTCTTCACTCTCCTTTATTGGTCCTGCTTAAATAAAAATGAAACTGATTTTTCACGTTCGTGGAAAGAAATTACATATAAGTAATCAGCACTTTCAATCAAATTAAATTTTATGTAAATATCAATTACTTTATATTCACCAAAATAGTTTAGCTCTTTTCTACTACAGAAAACATACAGTATCTCGTGTAAAAATTCTTCTTTTTCATTATCAACTGCATAACAGAAGTCTTCAACTTCAAGGTTAAATATTATATTTTCAATCTTTTTTGAGCTTAAATTATAGGCTTCAATAAATTCTTTTTTTTACTCTATGTGTAGATAAAGTATATTTTTCTTGGACAATAGCTATTTTGACTTTTTTTAAATATTCTAGAATTTCTTCATATTCTAAATCAGTATGCTTTTGCGGCTGATAATCTGACAAATAACCATCCTTTCACACTAACATTTATTACATCTTAATTAATTATATATAATTAATACGTATATGTCAATAATAATGTATTAATTAATACATTAAATTAATTATATGAATAGCTTTGAGTGTCTTTTCTTAATAATTACTTTATTATTTATAATAATTTCTATAAAAAAATCTCTGCTATTATAGCAGAGGTAATATTTAATATATTTATTTGTTTATTGCAATATAGTAATGTACAGTAGTAGTCCCCCCCTTAATAATGGAAAAAAAGGTTTAACTTCATAATTATTAGTTTCTTAAATTTAAACAATAAATTCTTTTGGTTCAAATTCTGTATTCTGTATAGCTTGATAGAAAATTGATGGTGATATATCATCTAAAGATCCATGACAATATCTATTATTGTAATAATACATATAATTACTAACTGTTTTTTAAATGTCAAGATAACTCATAAACTCATTTCTACTATAGCAATCTTTTTCAAGTATTGCGTGTAAGAATTCAAATATGAGCATTTAATTAGTCGTTTTAACAGGTATTATTGATGTTTACGGACAAATAATTTACATGAGTCGCCAAAGAGATTTAAAACATACTGTGGACCATTGTCTGTTCTAATAGCAGGTAATTTTTCCATATTTTTAGTTAACTGTCTGTGTTTAAGAACGGTTTTAAGAACTCTAGCAACATCATTATCATATAGTAATGCATGCAAATTACCATATTTTACTTTGTAGGTTCTTTTCTGCTTCCTAATATTAATCAAATATTTCTTGATGTGATTCATTGATATCTCGATGAAAAATAATCAAATCCATAATTTCTTTTGCTTTATTTAGACCATCTTTTGCTTCCTGTGTATCAACCTCTTCAATAAAAGCAATAATAGGATCCTCTTCAATTTCATTTTCATCTTGTACCAATTTTTTTAAACTAATTCCCAATATATCAGCAATTAATTTTATTTCTTCTAAGTTTATATTTTTCCGTCCATGAATAATTTTATTTACAACTTGTCGGGAGACATTTAATTCTTCTGCTAAATGTGATTGACTACATCCAATTTCAACCAAACATTTCTGTATTCTATTACCAACTATACTATTAAAAGAAGTCATTAGCTTCACCTCCTATAAAAAGTGTAGAATTCATATTAAAACCAGCATATCGTTTACATTAAATATGAATTAAACAAATATGTAAATATATCATAGACTAATCGGAATAAAATAAATATTTCTACTTATAAAACATTCTATTAAACAAAACATAAAAATATATTATTTTCAGTTATAATTCAATCTTTAACTTTGATGTTGCTGTAAGAAGAACAATTAACTTAACAATATTTATAGATGATAAACCCTGGTTTATTTTCAAAGTTTAAAATTTTTAAAAGTATTTTTGTTTTTATTCTTCTATACAGGTAGTTTTGCTTGTAAATAACTATTAGAGATTAGCTCAATCTATTCTCCCTAAAATCATAGGGATTATTAATGTTTTTAAACTCCTTTAGTTATGTTATTTATAAAATATATTTTTTTGTATTTAATTTGCATTGGAAATAGTAACT
>JBNJDK010000142.1:0-3543 GCA_051744805.1 Bacillota bacterium | reverse complement strand
GAGGCATTATGTAGAGGAAAAGATTATGGTGAGTGTTTAGGTGAGATCTTTAATCTAATGGCTATTTAATTTAAAACACTCACCATAATTATCATTTAATTACATATAGAATTGAGCCATTGCATTAAGTTGCTATCTTTCTCCCATTTAGGAAACTCATCAGGTACTAAATCCTGATACGCATTTTCAATTGCTTTTCTTTTCATTTCACTATCAGCCCTGGCATAAATCTCAGTTGTAGAACAATCACTATGTCCAAGAAAATCCCTGATATAAATAAGATGAACCCCTGATTGAAGTAAATGCATGGCTTTGCTATGGCGAAACACATGAGGTGTTATCGGAAATCCAATCTTAAAATCAGAATTTTCCCTGGCTATTGCTACATATTTATTGATAATGTAGGATATTCCCCAGCGGGAAAGTTTTTGCTGTTTTTGATTAACAAATAAAAGATTTTCTGATTCTTCAATTCCAGGATTTAATTTTTTTGTATCAATATATTTTTTTAAAAAATGCTTTGTTCTTCCCATTATGGGTACCTGTCTAACTTTATCTCCTTTGCCATGTAAAGTTATTACGGCTGGGTCAGAAAGACGAATATCTTTTAATTTTATCTCAATTAACTCCTGAACTCTGGCAGCTGTATCATATAAAATAACCATTAATAATAAATCACGTTGACCTTTTTCATTTGATAAATCAGGTTGTTTTAATAATATTTCCATCTCATTGCCTGTAAGATATGAAATCATGGGTCTGATTTTTTTCTTGCTTGGAATGGAGAGAATTTTTTGTATTTCATAAAGATTTTCTGGATACTCTTTTTGAACATAATGAAAAAATGAATGTAAAACTGCTAAACGTTGATTCCGGGTAGAAATTGAATTTTTTCTTTCTTTTTCTAGCCAGTTCAGAAATTCTAAAACTAATTTTTTTGTAATCTTCTGTATAGACAGTTTTTCTGGATAAATTCTTTTTTCTTTTTCACAAAAAATAAGAAATAATTTAAAAGTATCCCGATAAGAAGCTATTGTATTTGTACTAAGGTTTTTCTGCCCGGGTAAATATTGAGACAAAAAAATAGTCAAATATTGTGGAAAGTCATTTTTCATTTTAAACTTCTCCTTTCGGGATTACAAAACCAAATTCTGCTTCTGTACGGCTAATAATATCCGGATATAAATCAGCTGTGAGTCTTAAATAATACTGAGTTCCTCTAAAATCAGAATGTCCCAGATAGGCAGCGAGATAAGGCATTATGTTGGTAATATCCTCTCCGGATAGTACCCATTTTTTAAGACATCTGACAGCAAAATTATGTCTGAGATCATGAACTCTAGGCCCAGCTTTAGTGTGAGAAATATCAGCCATTAAAAGATAATCCCGAAATCTACAATATACCGTGCTTTTATCTATTCTGTTTCCTTTGGTATTTGGAAAAAAGAAATAATCTTTTTCCTTAAACTGGTGTATGACTTCAGCCATTACTGTCATCCGCTCTGTCATACTTTTAGTCATTGGAACTAGGCGGTCTCGGTTGTTTTTTGCCTGGCGTATTGTAAGAACACCTTCATTTAAATTGATATCTTTTATTTGAAGATTTAGAGCTTCTGATACTCTTAAACCAGTTCCATATAATAGACGGAATAATACTGGATCTATAATATTCCGATTATTGATATTTGATATTGGATAATTATCAATAGCAGTAAAAAAATGCTTTAATTCATCAGTAGTAAAAATATATGGAATATGATTACTTCTTCGGATTGGACTTGATTTTATTGGAGGCACATAAACACTATATCCTCTTTTTTGTAAATAAGAGGCAAAATTATTCATTAATATTTCTTTTTTGTAATGAGTAGACAGTTTTTCAAATTCTCCATAAATAAACCTTTCTAACATAGACTTTGTTAAACGGATGCTGCTGTAACCACTGTAATAATAGTAAGTATCAAATCTTTCTAAGTCTCTTGCTTGTCGTTCATATTTAAAACCAATCATCTTTTTTTCTTTAATAAATGCTTTTAACATTTTAGAGATATCACTTTTCCATTGATATTGATTTTTCATTGTTCAAACACTTCATCCGGGTCCAGAGCACATTTTCTAAGACCATTAAGATCAATTTTAAGATAAATACTGGTAGTATTGATATTCTGATGTCCAAGTACTTCTGAAATTACCGGAAGTGGTGTTTTAGCTTCCAGCATGTTTCTGGCAAGGGTACTTCTTAAAGAGTGCATACCACAGTGAACATCAAGAGGAATTTCAAGTCCAGCTTTAATCATATAACGATGCAGTTCACGATAAAAACTTTCATTTTCACCAAAGGCATCATAAGGAGCGCGATGGCGAATAAATATTCTGTCAGACCTGGTTTCAGGGCGACCATTCTTTAGATAATCAATAATAGCCCAACCTATATCTTCCAATAAAGGTAGTTCCAGCGGTTGTTTGGATTTTTTCATATTTAAGTTGATTGTCTTGCGATTCCAGTTTAAATTAGATAGTTTAAGAGCTCTAATATCACTTACCCTAAGTCCGAGATGCACTATCAAAAGCAGGATTGCATAATCACGTTTCCCTTTTGAAGCCCCGCGGTCTACTGCTTTTAATAATTTTTTTACATCCTCTGTTTTCCAGGAATACGGAATAAAAGCATTACGCATAACTCTAACTTTTGGTAAATAAATAGCTATGTCCTGGTAAATAAATCGATTATGATATAAAAAGAGTAAATAACTGCGAAGATTAGATATAATTGTAGCTAAATATTTTGGTTTTGCCTTCTCATATTTAGATAAAAATTCTGTAAGATGTGAAAAAGTTATTTCTTCAGATGAAGTTATATTATTTTTATTAAGAAAATATAAAAATTTATGAAGTATTCTATTATGACTAATAATAGTCGCCTTAGCGTAATTTCTTTCTTTACATTCATCTTGATATAGATTATATTCTTCTTCAAAATCTGTGGGACATTTAAAATCGGAAATTTTAGATCTCATTTGAAATGTGACTTTGCCTTCTTCAATAAATTCCAACAAATTCTGGATTGGTTTCATATAGTGATTGGTTTTATTATCACCAGTACCGTAAAACCCTTTCATATCAGTTCCGGTACGAAAACGTATAAATTTCATTCCAATTTCTTTGTTAAAATTTTCAATTTCATTGGTTTCCATAAATTTTAATAAAGAATTAAATATATTTTGCTGGTTTTTAATAGTACTTTCAGCATAATTCATTTTTTCTAGAAAACTAATTACACCATCAATAGAGGACTGTAAACTTTGTAAATTTTTTATTATAATCACCCTTTCATTTTAATTTAAAATAAGGATGATTATACTTTATTATGGTGAGAGTTACAATAGAAAAGCTCTCTAAATCAAAAAATATTTGCCCTACTCACCATAATCTTTTCCTCTACATAATGCCTCAACGAGTGAATTCCAACCTCTTTATTTATCCCGGCTTTTTTACAGGCACGCTTAAAAACCTTTTGAGCACTCCGCTTTGAGAGATGCTTAT
>JBNJDK010000141.1:0-3749 GCA_051744805.1 Bacillota bacterium | reverse complement strand
TATGAATACCTCACAAGTTTAAATTGATATAAATTTAATTTTAAAAAACTCAATTGTAGATGAACTAAATTTGTTATTTGATGATTCATTCTTTTTTTTATGAATTACTTGATAGCCTCCACATTCAAGATCACAATCGAAGCTGTTCAATTCTTGCTAAAGCCACATTATATTTTGCATTAGTTGTTTGTTCAGAAATATTAATTTGATATACGATATTTTCAAAATTAATTTGTTGCCCTTCTACAACAATAGGAAATGAAAAAGTTGACGTCCCTATAGGGTTGGCTTGACTTATGCCGAATTTTGCATAAACCATGACAAAGTCAATATCCCGCAGGGCAGGCTGGTCTTTGCCGTCCGCGTAAATCCCATGTTAAGCGAAGTTAGCCAGTTTTCTTTTTATATAGTAATCTTTCTATCATAAAGTATTATTGCTTCTGCTTCTTTATACTGTCTATTTAAAGCTTGGGTTTCTATGTAAGTCATAAATAATTTTTTTACTGAACATGTCATTTTTATAATATATGATGTTCTATATTTACTTTCTCTATTAAAATCGCTAAAATCTTTCGCAACATCATAACTTAATGTACATGATAAAAATGTTCTTGGAATAACTTTCCAATTTTTTTCATTACTCATACCTCTATAAATAACTATTTTTTTTATTTTTAATAAATTAAAGTATGCTCTAACAAAAGCCAACCTATGAATTAAATATTTGTATCTCTTATTTTTACTTCCAAGATCAGTAAAAATACCTTTTGTTCTTGGTATCTTACCCTTGTAAGAAACCAACCCCATTTTCCCCAACATTATTTCCATACCTTTAATCCATTCTCCAGATTTTGGGTTTAAAACCATAGTTTCCGCTGTTTTCCTTTCAATATCATACAAACCCTTTAATTTCATATATTCAGTTAAATCTTCAGTAAGGGAAGAAGGACCTTCCTTTGAATCAAAATTTAATTTCTTATTGCTTTTAATAAACATTGAATTATCTTTTAACCATTTTTTTATCTCTTTCTCTCTTTCTGTTATCACAGCTTCAGTCTTTATCTTTTCACTTTCCTTTGCTTCTATATATAGGTTTTCTTTATATTTTTTAATTTTTTCTTTTATAATACTAACTTCATTTTCACTCAATTGTTCTGATCCTTTTTCAAATTGAAATTTAGTAACTGATTCTGCAGGTAAATCCCAATGCTTACCTTTATCTTCATACTTAGTTATTTTCCATCTAAACATTGCACTATCTTCATCATATTTTTCGATATATCCAGTAGTCCTTCTACCATCAAGTAATCGACATTTATTACCTTTTACTAAAAATGATAAATCCCCTTTTATAAATTCATTATCTGGCCTCATATTATCATCATATTCGTGTGTGCTCAATAGTCAACACCTCTACTTTTAGGCTAATTTTGTTTAACGTTACTGGGATTTAAGAAGTTCGTGAGGTCTAGGGCGACCGCCCTTACCGAAAGAATTTGCAATGGAGCGCAGCGGAATCTTTAATCCCATGTTATATGCTGTAACAGCCGTTAGTTACGAATAAACTTCCTTTAATCACTACTTCATTTTGATGCTGATACCTTAGAAAAAACTTCTATATGGTTTCCTTCAGGATCTTCAAACTCAAAGACTATATTCTCCAGGATTTTCGTTAAAGGAAAAATGATCTTTAAACCACGATCTTCTATCTTTTCTTTTGTTTTTTCAGCATCATCAACTTCAAAACTTAATAAACAGTTATCTCCATACTTTACTTCTTCATTCTCATTATTATGATCAAACAGGAAAAGACGAAATCCATCTACATCAAAGAGATATAAACTCTCTCCTTTCTTAGTTGCTGATCTTTCTATAAACCATTCATAAAAATTTGTTGCCCTCTCAATATTTTCTACAGCTATGTAAGCAGATTCTAATTTGGGTTTCATAAGTTTTTATCCTTCCTGCTTGAGATACTCTTTACTTGCAATACAGACTGTTATTGCATATAACTTTCATATTTGCGAATGAAATTTCATTAAAACTAAATTTGCTGGATCTTCACGCTGGTTATTTCGTTAAAATCTTCATTCTGTTAATTATAATTTATCAAAAGGATTGGTAATTTCAATCAAGTTTTTATTGCTCACATGAGTATATATCTCAGTTGTAGTTGAGCTCTTGTGACCCAGTAGATTCTGAATATACCTCAAATCAACTCCCTGCTCCAGCAGATGAGTGGCAAAAGAATGTCTCAGCGAATGAATTCCAACCTCTTTATTGATCCCGGCTTTCTTACAGGCTCGCTTAAAAACCTTCTGAGCACTCCGCTTTGAGAGATGCTTATCCTTATCCTGCCCAGGAAAAAGCCACTGCCCATCATACTTATGCAACTGAAAGGCTCTTAAATAAAGACTGAGCTTAGTCAAAGCACTTTTAGACAGCAGAGTATACCTATCCTTATATCCCTTCGCAGAACGGATATGAATCAGCATTCTATCAGAATCAATATCAGAAATTTTTAGTTTCACAACTTCACTTACCCTCAGGCCAGCAGAATAAGTTAAAATAAGGATTAATTGATGTTTTAAATTATCAACAGAAGTAATATGCTCCCATCTCTTATTAATTTCCATATTCTTATATTTCTTTATCTGGCTTATTTTTCCTTTATTTTTTCTAGCTTTTAATTTTAAGCTGCTGAAAAATTAACAGCGAGAGGGCCAGAAAAGACAGGGAAAGTATAAGATAGAAAAACGCTTCTTCTACACTGAAATTAACATTATATAATGGTCGCAAAAAACTGCCGAGTGCAACCGAAAATAACAGAGTGAATCCTTTAAAAAATAGTACAGGTGCCATTAAATAAGCAAGTGATTTATTTTTGATAAGCATAACTGCAGTAATCAGCATTGCCGGCAGCACAAAAATTAGATCGAGAATATAGATTGAAAAAGCAAATTCCTGTTTATTACCACTTTTTATTAATGGTAAAAGCTGACTTCCCCAGAGAAAATAAAAAAGAAAGGGAATTAAAATTAGAAAGGTAATTGTTAGATATTGAATATATTTATTTAAGTTTATTTCTTCAAAATAGCTGTTATCATAATTGGCCAGAGCCACCACAATCGACCAGAAAGAAAGTGAGGCCAGTAAAAGATATAAGGGATATAATGAGTTGTAGAGCTGTTCTATAGCATAGATGCTGTAGGCATAAAAAATATAGGCTAAAAAACTTAAAGCAATAATTTGGAATTTAAATTCTTTCGTTTTGACCTTTAAAGCAATAATGATCAGCAGAACACTTATTATAAAAGTAATTAGGTCCTGAGAAATAACTCCCGGAAGGATTTCCTGACTTACAACTTTAGAATAAATACTCTGATAAATCAATCCAATTAAGGAAACAGAGAGCGAAATAACAGCAGTTATCAGCCACATTCTTTTATTTAACTTTAGATTTTTAATCATTAATTTACCCCCTCTGATAAGGCTTATCATTAATTTTACTGTACACCCCATTTTGAAAGGCCTGAAAACGCCAGTTAAAATTACCAACTAAGGTATAAAGCCATTTTTGAGAGATCATTGGTTTGGAAGTTTTTTCAATAACAGAATCTGATAAGCTGTGATTCCTTACAATATCATCGGCTGCCTGATCAAGACCTTTAATCAAATCTTTTGCCATTCCTCCCATTTCAGCTAAAGATTTACCGCTGACTGCTCCTCCCATACCGATTGCCATTCCA
>JBNJDK010000140.1:0-3771 GCA_051744805.1 Bacillota bacterium | reverse complement strand
TAAACAAGAAATTATTAACCCAACTTGCTTAAATAATCAAGATCTTATTAGGAGGGATTGGATGGCAGAATTGGCAACAGGAATGCCTAGAGCTGGTGGGATTTATTATTTTATTAGTCGGGCAATCTTTAGAACTTCTAAACTTTGCCCAAGGTAAAAGCGATAAACAACAACTTATTGCTGAAGAATCTATTATTTTTACTGAACCAATATCTTTAAAAACTTTCAGATTTTCTGGAAAGTTTTTATCAATTACATCTATAAATTCATTTAAAAGCATGGTATAATCACTGCAATGCTAGTGATAAATAGATTAAAATTGAATATTTGATCGCTGAATCTTCTTGTATATTATGAAGAGCGGGATGGGTAAGCTGTTTATAGGGGTGAATTCTTTTTTATTGAAAGATAGGGTTACTCCCAAATCCGAACCCAATTACTCAATAATTCCGTAAGCGTTTAGGGAGGGTAGTGAATAAAGCCTGTAGGGGGAAGTCTATCCTTTTTGTGGGCTTTTTTGTTGTTTTGCTAATAATTTAAGGAGTGATAAAAATGGAAAAGAAACTTGATAGAAGTTTAGGACTTTATTCAGCAATTACAATCAGTGTGGGGACGATGATCGGGTCAGCAATCTTTGTATTAGCTGGAACTAGTTATGATGCTGCTGGGCCTTCGGCTTCATTGTCAGTCTTCTTAGCTGGTTTAGCCGCGTTGTTTACAGCATTTTCTTTTGCTGAATTAGTTACCTTTATTCCCACAGCAGGTGGTGGTTATGCTTATGTAAGAGATGCTACAGATAATGGTATTTTAGGTTTTATTACTGGCTGGGGTTTTTGGCTGGGTTATGCCATGTCTTGTGGGTTATTTGCTCTGGGTTTTGGTACCTTTTTAAATTACTTTTTTCCTTTTATCCCACAATTAGTTGGTGCTTATGGGTTAATAATTTATGTAATGTTTACTAATATAGAAGGGGTTGAAAATTCAGGTAAATTACAAAATATAATTACAACAGGGTTGATTTTCTTACTTGTTGGCTATATTATTTATGGTTATTTTCACTTGGATTTAAGTAATCAAGAACCTTTTTTTCCTAATGGAATTAGCGGAAGTTTTACTGCAATGGGTTTTTTATATATAACTTATATTGGGTATGGTTTAATAACTACTGCTAGTGAAGAAGTGATTAATCCTGAAAAGACAATTCCTAAAGCAATTATGATCTCGTTAATAGGTGTTACTGTAATTAAGGCAGCAGTCTTTTTTATTGGAAGTTCTATAATTCATTGGGAGAAACTAATTCCATCTTATACTAGTACGCCATTAATAGATACAGCAATTGAAGTCGCAGGTAGTATAGGAGGCTATTTATTTGCTTTAGCAGGTATTTTAGCCACTTTATCATCGATTAATACTGCTATGATGGCTTCTTCAAGAACATCTTTTGCTATGGCTAGGGATAGAGTGCTTCCTTCTATTTTTAAAAATATAAATTCTAAGACTAAAACTCCTATCTTTTCGATTCTTGCTGCTACTTTGATTGCCGCTGTTTCAACAACTGTCAGAAATTACGAAAATATATCAACGATAACAAGTATATTTTCATTAGCGGGGTATAGTTTGGTTAATGTAGCAGTAATAGTCTTTAGAAAGAAGATGCCTGAGGTGACAAGAAAATTTAAGGTGCCCTTTTATCCTTTAACGCCTATTTTAGGAATAGTAATCAATATTCTTTTAGTGGTACAGTTAATAATTAGTAATTTGTTTTCTTTTGCAATAGCTTTTTCAATTTTAACTATAGGGATAATATATTATTACTATCTCTTACCTAAATTAAAAAAGGCTCCTAAGGGTATTACACCACAGCCGGTACCAAATTTGAAATTTGATAAAGAAGAAGCAGAACAAGAACAGGAATGTTATAAAGTATTAGTTCCAATTTCTTATCCAGAGACTATTAAACCGTTATTAAAGCTTAGTAGCGATATAGTAAAGCCCTGTCAGGGGGAAGTACTACCGTTACATGTAGTTAGAGTTCCTGAGGTTATTCCAATAGATTCAAGATATGATAATATCAAAAAAGAGATGGATAGATATGAAAAGTTGATTGAAAAGATTGATGATTGTAGTATTATTGATGAATATATTTTGGAACCTATTTCTATCATTTCAAGAAATATAATTCATGCTATAAAGAGTAGTGCTAATGATAATAAAGCTGATTTTGTATTACTGGGGTGGCATAAGTCTGGTTTAGCCTATAAGATGTTAGGCGGAACAGTCCATAAAGCTCTTGAAAAGGTTAATAAAACAATTGGTGTCTTTAAAAAAGGGAATAATGAAGAAATCAAAAAAATTCTTTATCCTTATGGTGGGGGATTTCATTCTCAAGCTTCAGCAGAGGTTGTAAAGAGAATAGCCGAGAGTAATAATGCTGAAGTGACTTTTTTTAGGGCAATTGAAGATGAGGTTTCAGAGTTAGAATATAAAGAGATAAAAGAAATCATGGAAAAAGGGTTAGCAGACTTAGATGTTAAAGGAGATGTTGAAATAATAAAAGAGGGTGTAATGGTTGAAGAAGTTGTTAAAAAATCTGAGAGCCATGATTTAGTTATTTTGGGTGCAAGCAACGAATGGGGTATTAAAGATCATATTACTGGTTCTAAAACTGATAAGATCATGGAAAAGATAGAATGTAGCGGATTGATCATTAGGGAATCCAATCCGCTTATGCAAAGAAAAAGAGTAAGAAATTTCTTTAATAAAATCAAAGATTACTTTGGATAATAAGAAAGTATTAGTGGGTAGATAGGTTATAATTAATTATAACCTATCTAAAAGTATTAATATATCAATTGGTTTTTATAAAAACCAATCTGGTATTAGATGATTTAGTTTAAAATAAGTATTAAAAATCTTTTAGATGTGATTCTTTAAAATTTTGTATTATTTCTTTTATTTTATCATTATATTGTTTTTGATCTATATATCCTTTGTTATAGGCAGTTTTGGCTTTTTTTATTTTCTTTTTTGGTTTGTTTATTAATTTCGGAATTTTTTTCATTTCTTTAATTTCATTTTTAGTTATCTTTTTAATTGAATCAAATCTGTTTTTGAATTTATCATAATCTTCTTTAGTAATAATGTTTTCATCCATTAAATTTTTTATTTCCTGTTTTCTGAATTTAATAAAATCCAATATTTTATTTAAAGAAGAAGTAGTGAATTTGAAAATAGTTTTATCTTTTGACAAATTTGTTTTTCCTTGTATTACTTTTTTATATTTATTTAATTGATCTAAATGCGTTCTTAGCCTTGAGACTCCTCCTTTTCCTCGCCAATCTAATGCTTCAGATGAGCGTTTGATTGCTTCAGAAGCAAGAAGGAAATTAGTAGGGTCTGTTTTGGTTATAATACCAGCTAGAGCACTCATCCCAGCTTGTTTTGTTTTGTTATCATATTCATATGTTTCCCTTTTTATTTTTCTTATTTCTACTCCAACAAAATTAATAATTTCATTGATTCTTTTGATGTGTTTTTCAGTTTTAATATGAGATAATTTATATTGAGTAATAGACCCTAAATCCTCTTTTATATTTTGTGGATTAAAATTTTCATATATTTCATCTGAAGTATTTTTATTTATTATATTTGAGTCTGATTCTTTTATAGAAAGTTTTATAGCAATATACATAAGTATAAATGATATAACTAGTATTTGAATAACAGGAATCATATCTGGACACCTCCTTTTTATAATTTATTATACATTTT
>JBNJDK010000139.1:0-3891 GCA_051744805.1 Bacillota bacterium | reverse complement strand
TTAATTACTCCAATAGCAATGGAAGAAGGACTTCGTTTTGCTATTCGTGAAGGTGGCCACACAGTTGGTGCTGGTGCTGTTACTGAGATTATTGAGTAAAGATTAATTAAATCCTCTTAACTGCTGATTTAATATGACATCTTTATAAATGGCTTACAAAATAAGCATGTGTATTTTGCACATGCTTGTTTTCTCTTTTTATTGTTTTTACAGGTTTTACACCTTCAAACATTTTGACATTTCCGTTAGAATATGATATGTTAATTAAGGTTATAATTTTAAATTAGGAAATTAATCTCAATTATAATAGAATAATATAAATCGGAAAAATTAATGCTGATCTGTTTGATGATGTCAATTTAAGCAGCAATATAATAGTTTTGAGGAGGTGCATTGTTATGAGAGAAATAATTACCCTGGAATGTACTGAATGTAAGAATCGGAATTATTCCACAACTAAAAATAAGAAAAATACGAGAGATAGGTTAGAACTGAAAAAATACTGTAAATTTTGTAAAGAACACACCCTTCATCGTGAAACAAAGTAAAGCTTCGGTAAAGTTTGTAATTGAAGCCGAACAGAATAAACTTAAATAAGGATAGGTGAGAATATGTTCGGGAAAATAGCTAAATTTTTTAAGCAGGTAAAAGGTGAATTAAAAAAAGTACATTGGCCCAATAAAAATGAGTTGTCATCATATACCTTAGTTGTTGTCATAACTGTAGTATCTTTGATAGCTTTTATAGGTGTAATTGATGTAGCACTAACAAATATTATTACTCCATTGATAATGTAATTTAAGGTGTTTAATTAAGGAGGTGTTGGTCCTTCAGTATCGGGGCCTATTTATGGAAGATCAAAGACAGTGGTATGTAGTCCATACTTATACTGGACATGAAAATAAGGTTAAGAAAAATCTTGAAAAAAGAATTGAAACAACTGGTATGGAAAACAAAATATTTAAAATACTTGTTCCAACTGAGAAAAAAACCACTAAAAGAGGTGGGAAAAAGAAAGTTGTAGATAAACGAGTATTTCCTGGATATGTATTAGTAGAAATGATCATGGATGATAATTCATGGTATGTAGTAAGGAATACACCAGGTGTAACTGGTTTTGTTCGCAGTGGAACTAAACCTTTGCCATTACAACCTGATGAAGTTGACCATATCCTTGGTGGTATGGGTGTTAAAAAAGATGAAATCCAGGTTGATTTTGAAGAAGGAGATAAAGTTAAAGTTACTGAGGGTCCATTTGAAGAATTCGTTGGAATTGTTCAGGAAATACATCCTAAACAGGGCAAAGCAAAAGTTTCTGTATCAATGTTTGGAAGAGAGACACCAATGGAATTAGAATTTTCTCAAATAGAAAAAATATAATAAGATGATATACTAGAATAAGTTATTTTAGAAAGGAGGGTTTGTCATGGCTAAAAAAGTAGAAGGACAGATAAAATTACAGATACCAGGCGGACAGGCTAATCCTGCTCCACCAGTAGGTCCTGCTTTAGGACAACATGGTGTAAATATATCTGAATTTTGTAAGCAATTTAATGCAGAAACATCTGATAAAGCAGGTACACTTATACCAGTGGAAATTACTGTTTATGCTGATCGTTCATTTGATTTTATAACTAAAACACCACCTGCTGCAGTATTGTTGAAAGAAGCAGCTGGAATAGAAACTGCTTCCGGTGAACCTAATGTTGAAAAGGTAGCTACTGTAGGTAAAGAAGATGTGAAAGAAATTGCAGAAACAAAAATGAAAGATTTGAATGCAGGAAGTCTTGAAGCTGCAATGAGTATGGTTGAAGGTACTGCTCGCAGTATGGGGATTGTCGTTGAAGAGTAAAGATTGAATTAAGTGGGAGGAATATTCCGCTAAAACCACCTAAGGAGGAGATATAAATGTCTAAAAGAAGTAAAAGATATAAAGAAATGGTAAATGAATTTGATAAAGAAAAACTTTACAATCCAAAAGAAGCTTTAGATACAGTAAAAGATCTGGCTAGTGCTAATTTTGATGAAAGTGTAGAATTAGCTGCAAACTTAGGAGTTAATCCTAAACATGCAGATCAAAATATTAGAGGTACTGTTGTTTTACCAAATGGTACTGGACAGGAAATAAAGGTTATAGTTTTTGCAAAAGGCGAAAAAATAAAAGAAGCTGAAGAAGCTGGAGCTGATGTTGTGGGTGGTGAAGAATTAGCTGAAAGAATAGAAAATGGCTGGTTAGATTTTGATCTAGCTGTTGCAACACCAGATATGATGAGTGTTGTTGGTAAATTAGGACGTATTTTAGGTCCAAAAGGTCTTATGCCTAATCCAAAAGCTGGAACTGTAACTTTTGAATTAGAAAAAGCTATTAAAGAATTTAAAGCAGGTAAACTTGAGTATCGCGTTGATAAAAATGGAGTTCTTCATTTACCAATTGGTAAAGTTTCTTTTAGTACTGAGGAACTTATTGAAAACTTTAAGAAAATCATGGATACAATTGTAAGAGAAAGACCAGCTGCAGCTAAAGGTAAATATTTGAGATCTGTCACTGTAACATCTACAATGAGTCCAGGGGTTAGAGTTGATACTTCAGATATAATGAATATGCTTGATAGATAATGCTTGACTATGTAGATTTATTTGTGTTATGATAAATACAGTTAAATATCATAAAAACCATAGACAGTAGGAGTCAATTATTGACTTAAAAATTCCTACCGAGGTTATTAGTTTTGTCTTTTGTAGAGAAATCTAACCTCCTGTCTGTCTATGGGAGGTTTTTTTAATTTATAGAAGAATTGTTTGTTATAAATTGCAAGGGGGTGAAAAGATGGCAAGACCCGAAAAAGAAGCGGTTGTAGCTGAATTAGCTGATGATTTTTCTAAAGCAAAATCAATGGTTATAACCGATTATTTGGGATTAAATGTAGAAGAGATGACAGAACTCCGAAAAAAGCTTAGAGAAGCAGGAGTTGAATACAAAGTAGTAAAAAACACTCTTGCCAAAATCGCAGCAGAAAAAGCTGAAGTTGAAGATGTAGATGAATATATTGTTGGTCCTACAGCTATCGCTTTTGGTTTAGATGATGTAGTTTCACCAGCAAAAATATTAGTTGATTTTGCTGAAGATCATGAAGATCTAGAAATTAAAGCAGGTACTTTAAATGGAGGAATTATTGATGAGGAAAAAGTTAAGTCATTAGCTAAAATTCCATCAAAAGAAGAATTATTAGCAAAAGCTTTTGCTGGAATGAAAGCTCCAATAACTGGACTTGTTAATGTATTACAGGGAAATGTTCGTGGATTGGTACAGGTTTTAAATCAAATTAAAGAACAGAAATAATTATAAATTCTATAAGGAGGAAATTAAGAATGAATAAAGAGGAAATTATTGAAGCTATTGAAGAAATGAGTGTTCTAGAATTATCTGAGTTGGTTGAGGAATTAGAAGATAAGTTTGGTGTAAGTGCAGCAGCTCCTGTTGCAGCAGCAGGTGCAGCTGGAGGTCAAGAAGGTGGCGGAGAAGAAGAACAAACTGAGTTTGATGTATTCCTTGCAGAAATTGGAAGTAAGAAAATTAATGTTATCAAAGCAGTTAGAGAACTTACAGGTCTTGGCTTGAAAGAAGCTAAAGCAGTTGTAGATGACGCACCTCAAAATGTTAAAGAAGGTTTAAGTAAAGAAGATGCTGAAGAAATGAAAGAAAAGCTAGAAGATGCAGGTGCAACTGTAGAACTTAAATAATTATTTTAACAGGATAATAAATTATTAAGAGATGGGGTAGCTTAACCCCATCTTTTAAGTCTAATAACAAAAATTTAAAAATAAAATTTTTATTATAGTACTCTAGTTAATAGAGTGCTTTTTCAATATTATTACTAAAACAAAGAACTT
>JBNJDK010000138.1:0-3894 GCA_051744805.1 Bacillota bacterium | reverse complement strand
CTCAAAATCTACTCCATCTACTGCTTTTACTACACCTTCTTCTGTAAAAAAGTGTGTCTTTAGATTACTTACATCTATTAACTTTTCTTTACTCAAAATTTTCACCTTCCCATTTTTAAGATTGTTTTTTCATTCTTGGATCAAGTGCATCTCGCAATCCATCACCAAGTAAGTTAAATCCAAGAACAGTGTAAGCTATTGCTAAACCAGGGAATAAAGAGTACCAGGGTTTTGTTCTTAAATACTGTAGACCATTATTAATAATAGAGCCCCAACTTGGTGTAGGTTCCTGTGCTCCTAACCCAAGAAAACTAAGTGAAGCTTCAGCCATAATTGAAGAAGCGATTCCCATTGTAAAAGAAATAATAAGTGGTGCCATACAATTAGGTAAAATATGTTTATACATTATGACAAAATCATTATTACCTAATGCTCTAGCAGCATCAACATATTCTTTTTCTCTGTTTCTCATAAATTCACTTCTAATAATTCTAGCAGTTCTGGTCCACCAAACAACACCTAAAGCTAAAAACACATTATATAAACTCGGTCCTAAAGCTACCATAATAGCTATTGTTAACAATAAACTTGGAAAACTCATTACAATATCTACAATCCTCATAATAAACATATCTACCTTGCCCCCATAGTAACCTGCAAGTGATCCCATTAAAGTACCAATAGTAAGAGCTATTGTCTGAACTATAATTCCAACACTCAGAGAAATACGTGAACCATATATTATTCTACTGGTAAGATCTCGTCCATAATAATCTGTTCCCAACCAGTGATCACCAGAAGGTGCTTTAAGTACAGAAGTCAAATCTATTTCATTTGGATCATATGGAGCTAAAAATGGAGCAAAAATAGCTATAAGAATAAAAACAATAACCATTACAAGACCAACCATCGCTGCCTTATTACGTTTTAATCTTTTCCAGGTATCCTGCCATAAACTTTTTGGCTTTTTATCTCTGACAGTTTTGTTATCTTTTTTATTTGCTTGCATGTTAGTTTTTTCCCTCCTCATCAATCATACTTGATCCTAGGATCAAGTCCTACATATATTACATCTACTATTAGATTGAAAAATACAAATATTAAAGAACCAACCAAAACACAGCCTGCTATAACCTGAAAATCTCTCTTTTTTATAGCAGTTACTACATATCTACCAAAACCAGGCCAGGCAAAAATAGTTTCTGTCAAAACTGAACCATTTAAAAGAGATGCAAAGTTCATACCTACCACAGTAACAACTGGAATCATTACATTTTTTACAGCATGACTCAATATAACTTTTCTCTCTTTTAAACCTTTTGACCGAGCAGTTCTAATATAATCCTGAGTAATAACTTCTAACATAACTGAACGAGTATAACGGGCCAAAAAGGCTGCAAATCTACTACCAAGGGTGATCGCTGGTAATATTAAATGCTGTAAACTTAGACCACCATCTCCCATACCTGAAATTGGTGTCCAACCTAAAGTCATAGAAAAGAAATAAATTAAAATCATTCCAAACCAAAATACTGGAGTTGAAATAAATAAAAGTGCAAATGTCATAGCTGCATGATCAATCCAGGTATTTTGATAAACAGCTGAAATAACACCTATAAATACTCCCATAAGAGTGGAGACTATAACTGCAGTAAAAGCTAACTTAAAAGTATTTGGAAGTTTTTGTTTAAGAGCATCAGTAACTGAAACTCCTGATATATAGGACCTTCCCAGATCACCTTTTAAAGTTCTTGTTAAATAACTAATAAATTGTACATGCCAGGGATCATCCAATTTTAATTCTGCTCTTATTCTATTAATAATATCATCTTCAGCATGTTGACCTAACATTGTTATGACGGGATCACCAGGAACCATATACATTAAAACAAATGTTAGAAATAAAACTCCTAGCAATACTGGAATTATTAAGAGTAATCTTCTTAGTATATATTGAATCACAATTTTTCCCCCTTTTCCCTTCTTAAAATAGATGCGCCCTTAATTTTAAGGACGCATCCTTTTCAAACTTACTATATAAATTACTATATTTTAGTTTGTTTCTTCATCTTTAATATCCTGATCAATCCACCAGGTTACTAATTTATCAGCATTATACATTTGATGATAAATTTCACCTTTTATCCAGGGTTGTTTTATCGAAGATGAACTTGTGTGATATAAATATACATATGGATCTCCAATTTGATCTGCCATCTTAATAATTTCTTGTGACAATCTTATTCTTTCTTCCTGACTGGTTGTTGAAGCCATCTTGCCAAGCATTGTATTAATTGTTTCATTGTTAAATATTATTCTATCACTTGTATAAAGCGCATTTAAGAAGTTATATGGATCAGCATAATCTGCCCACCATGATAGATAATATGATGGAGCATTACCATTTTTAACTGTGGAATAGAATACACTCCAATCATTTTTGATAAGATCTACATCTATACCAACTCTACCAAGAAGTGCCTGTAAAACTCCTCCAACTCTAACAGAAGTACTACCATCACTTACCCAAAGTTCCATTTCAAAACCATCCGGATAACCAGCTTCTGCAAGTAATTCTTTGGCTTTTTCAACATCAGCTTTAAATTCTATATCTGCTCCACCAGGCATTCCTTCAGGAATAGCATCATTAGCTGCTACATAATGTGGGAAAAGCGACTCAGTTACCATCTGACTATCTATAGCATAATCTATAGCTTTCTTAACTTTAGGATCATCTAATGGTTCAAAATCACCATTTAAAGCCAAATAATATGTTGAAAGTTCTGCCATTGTATGAATATATGGCTGCCACTCTTCATTACCTAACCATCTTTCTCTTTCTTCAGTAGGGACAGTAGTTAAATCAAGGTTACCAGCTTCAAATTCTGCAATATCAGTAAGTGGTTGAGGAATAACTCTGTAGATAACTTTATCTACATATGGTCTTCCATCCCAATAATCTTCATTAGCTTCCATTACTAAACGATCATCATGTTCCCAATCAACAAACTTAAATGGACCTGTACCAACAGGATTTTGTCTGAAATCATCACCATATTCTTCTACAATACCTTCATTAACAATTAACCCATAAGGTAAAGTGAGGTGGGTTAAAAATAGTCCAAAAGGTTTATCAAGTTCAAATTGAACTGTATATTTGTCTATTACTTTTACACCTTCCAACCCATCTGTTTCACCATTTAAAGAAGCATCTGTACCTTTGATCATTGGATAAACCCAGGTTCCAGGTGATGCAACTTCTGGATCATAAAGTCTATCAAAAGAATATTTTACGTCATGGGCAGTAAATTCTGTACCATCATGAAATTGAACATCTTCACGAAGATGAAAAGTAAAAACAGTGTTATCCTGTTCTACATCCCATGATTTAGCCAGAGCAGGTACTACATCATTAGAGTGATAGTCAAATCTAACTAAACCATCATAAAATTTAACTGCCATAGCTCCTGCATCAAAACCAGAACAATGGGCCGGATCAAGTGTATCCCAATCAGTATTATTACTTAAATGAAGGGTCCCTCCATATTGTGGATCTTCTGCTACTACATTCTCGACCATTATAAATGACGAAACCACTAAAAGTGCTATCAAGATAGCTGTTGATAAAATTTTAACTCTTCTCATTTAATCTTCTCCTCTCATTTGTTAAAATTATAGTTTTGACACCCCTTTTTCTTAAATCCCCCTTTTTACCACCTCCTAAAATAATATTTATTAGCTTTATCTTATATATATATAATATCACAATTTATTATTTTTTGCTATTTTTCAATAACTAATTTCCCGGGTTTTTTCCCATTATGTTCACCTTTATCAACAACTATTTCACCATTTACTATCACTTTAGATATCCCTGCAGGATATTGAAGCGGA
>JBNJDK010000137.1:0-3955 GCA_051744805.1 Bacillota bacterium | reverse complement strand
TGAAATTTTTATAATTTAAATTTATTTTTTCATTAGCGAAAATAGAATTTTCTATTCTTTCCTCTAATACAGGCTTGATTTTATTTAAAAACAAGTATTCGTCAGGTATTTTAATTTGATAAGCATAATTCCATATGTTTTTAGAACCTAATCTTTTTATGTATTTTATAAATTTATTTGGTTCTTTTAGATCAGTAATAACTTCCTTATATCCTTTTTCTTTAAAATATCCTAAAATATTTTCATAATGAAAAAAAGACAAATCAGGAGTTATGTCTGATATTTCAATATTTTCTACCTTATTTAAAGTGAAATAGCCTATCTTTTTATTTTTTTCTTCAATTATGTAGTAATCTTTAGCTGTAACTTCTGATTTATAATTTTCTATTTGAGCCTTTAATATCTTTCTATCTTTATATTTAACTAAATTATAAATTCTAGAACTTTTGTCATTTTCCTTTTCTAAAAAATCAATATCTTTTAAAGATGCTTTTCTAATATTTATTTTAGCCCCTATATTAAACTCTTTATTTTTTATGATTAATTTCTCTTTATTCATAGCTACTGCATAATTAAACCCATATTTTCTATAAAAATAGGGTATCCCTTCAATTATTAAAAAATTATATCCTAATTTTTTGCTTTTTTCCAAAAATAATTTTGTTAATTTAGAATTTATACCCTGACCCTGATATTCTTCTAAAGTTCCCGCCACTCCATATTCTGCCGCCTTGATATTAATATTACCATAATTGACTGGTACCTCAAGCAAACAAAGTATAGACACATATTTATTTTTTGATTTATCATAAGCATAAAAATATTTGTTAATATCTTTTTTAGGTGACTTATAAAATAAATCATCTACCAATCCTTTTTCCTCTTTTGAAAATATTTTTTCAACAAGATTTTTCAACCCTTCATACTCTTCTTTAGTTTTTGCAATATTAAAACTAATATTTTCCAATTTTATACCTCCACTTAAAAACGTATTTTTAAAAACAAAACCTGACCGCTATCAAAGCAGTCAGGCATAATAGGGTTAATTTTCATTTTTATGTTAAATAAGTATTTTAATCTTCGTAGTTTTCACTAGGTTTCCATTCTTTCCAAACATTACCTACTAATTCTGGACTTGGTTTAAGTGTTTTCTTACCTGGAGTCCAGCCAGAAGGTGTTGCTTCACCAGTCTTTCTTACATGTTGGAAAGCTTTAACCTGTCTGATAAGCTCAGATACATTACGACCTACTGGAGGAGTTAAAACTTCCATAGCCTGTAAAACTCCATCAGGATCAATAATAAATCGGCCTCTTACATCAACACCTGCCTCTTCATCATATACACCATATTTTTTACCAATTTTACCACTGGTATCAGAAAGCATTGGATAAGGGACTCCACCATCAACCATTTTTGATAATTCTGCTTCCTGCCACATTTTATGAACCTGGTGACTATTAGTACTAACTGAAAGAACTTCTACTCCAAGATCCTGTAATTCATCATACTTAGCAGCAACTGCTGCTAATTCAGTTGGTCAGACAAAAGTAAAATCGCCAGGATAGAAACATACTACTCTCCACTGTCCATCATAATCATCTAAACTTATTTTTTTAAATTCGCCTTCATGATAAGCTTGTGCTGTAAATTCAGGTGCTTTTTCGCCGACTTTTAACATTAAAATTCCTCCCTTTTAAAATTTAATTAATATTAATAACTCTTGATAAAATGATAACAGTTATTAATAAAAAAGTCAATTATTTTTAACTTTAATATAATAAATTATTTGTTAATTAAGAACATCTATTATTTCAGTCCAGAGGGAGGTGATTATTTTCCCGATTTCAGAATCTTTTTCTTCTTCCACAAGTAATTTTCCTTCTCTTAATAAATCAACAAAAACTGGCGAAAATGGGATCCTGGCCATAACTTCCAGGTCATGTTCATTACAAAATTCTTCTATTTTATCTGCCATTCTTTCATTTAAATCAAACTTATTTATAATAACTTTGGATTTTAGATCAAAATGTTCAATCATTTCTACAACTCTTTTCAAATCAGAAAGACCTGATTTAGAAGGTTCAGTAACAATTAGAGCCATATCAACCCCATTAAGTGAAGCTATTACAGGACATCCAATACCGGGAGAACCATCTACAATAACTAAGTCTCTCCCTTCATTTTCTGCTCTTTCTTCAGCTTTATCTCGAACTTCACTAACTAGTTTACCAGAATTTTCCGCCCCTGCTTTTAAACGAGCATGAATCATTGGAGCATATTTAGTTTGAGATTCATATATTTGACCTGTAAGTGCAGCTTCCATCTTAATAGCATCTACCGGACAAACTTCAGCACAAACACTACACCCTTCACATTTTACAGGATTAATAGAAAAGTCTTTATTAACTGCATTAAATCTACAGTTTTCATAACAAAGACCACAGTCTGTACACTTATCTGCATCTCTAACTGCTATTTTACCTCCACTAAAATTTCTTTCTTTTTCTACATGAGGTTCTAAGAGAAGATGCATATTTGGTGCATCAACATCACAATCTGCTATAACATGATTTTTAGCTAAAGCTGAAAAATTAGCACTAAGAGTTGTCTTACCTGTACCTCCTTTACCACTAATTACTGTTATTTTTTTCATTTATCTCACCTTCTATTGCTAAAAATAGTTCTTTAAATTTTTCTTTCCATTCTTTTGAATTTCTGACAAAAGGAATCCCATCAGAATATAATTCAGCAATTTTTCTTTCAAAAGGTATTTTCATCATTATATCAATATTTTCTTTTTCACAAAATTCTTCTATTAAACCATCTTCTCCTTCTTCTGAGCGATTTATAATGACTCCAAAAGGTATATCAATTTCTCTCATAACTTCTACTGACATCTCTAAATCATTTAAACCAAAGGGAGTTGGTTCTGTAACAAGCAAGGCAAAATCACTATCTACTGTTGCCTCTATTGTAGGACAGGTTGTTCCTGGAGGAGCATCAATAATCGTAGTCTTATCATCATTAATATGTTCTTTTAATGCTTCAATTACAGGAGTAGAACTTTCTTCTCCTATATTCATTTCACCCTGCCAGAATTCAATCTTATTTTCTCCTACATTTTTAGCATACTTTAATTTTCCTAATTCTCTATCCTTTTCTGTAATAGCATCTACAGGACAAACTATTTCACAGCCACCACAACTATGGCATATCTCAGGAAAAACCATAACTTCATCTAACATCATAGCTAAAGCATTATATTCACAAAAATCCACACATTTTCTACAACCTGTACATGTCTCCTGATCTACTACAGGAATTTTCCTATTTACTGGAATATAGTCATCTTTAAAATCTGGTTCAATAAAAATATACGAATCAGGTTCTTCCACATCAGCATCCATTAACTGAACATTTTCCAAAGAAAGAGCAAGGTTTGTAGAAACAGTAGTTTTACCTGTCCCCCCCTTGCCACTAAGTACTGTTATATTCATATTATCACCCTTTTAATGATCGTGTTGTGCTTCATTTGTTGGTTCACTTACCTCTTCAAGCTCATCATTTTTATAAGCTTCTACTGCTTCTTTAATAGTACCTTCTGCCAAATAAATTTTCATATTTAATTTTTCAAGTCCAGAAAAAGCACGCGGTCCTACATTAGGAGTAAACATAAAATCTGCTTTTTGATCAGCCACTATCTGAGCTGCTTCCACTCCTGCTCCACTTGGAGCATTTTGAGCTGTATTAGTGATAAATTCTATCTCTTCATCCTCAATATTAACTACTGCGAAAAATGGTGTCCTACCAAAGCGAGGATTAAGTTCAGCTTCCCAACCATTATCATTTTTAACAGGCATAATTGCTTTCATTAAAAAATCAACTCCTTATTTTTTATTACTAAAACACTAATTATGATTATAGCACCATTGTAAACATATGTCAATAAACAAA
>JBNJDK010000136.1:0-4000 GCA_051744805.1 Bacillota bacterium | reverse complement strand
AAACCTGGTGAAAAAATAGAAGTAGATGACAAAATTGATTTGATTATTAGTAAAGGTATTGAACCTAATATGGTTAAAATGCCTCTATTAGTTGGTAAAGATTTTAAAAATGCTGAAAGTAAAATTGAATCAGTTGGATTAAGAATTGGTAAGGTAGAAAGAGAAGAAAGTTCTAGATTTAAGGAAGACCAGGTTATTTCACAATCTTATCAATCCGGAGAAAATATTCCTGAAGATAGTCGGGTTGATCTTGTTGTAAGTGATGGTTTAATTAACTCTGAAGAAAATGAAACTCATTCAATAAATGTTAATATAACTGTTAGAAGTTCAGAAAAAGTAAATGTAAAAATTGTAGTAACTGATTTAAATGGTGAAGATGTGGTTTATAATAAAGAACATACACCAGGTGATTACATTTCCGAATCTATTAATAGTGTAGGTAAAACTGAAGTAAAGGTATATTTTGATGAGAAACTTCGTCACAGTAAAACGATAGGTGGTTAAATATATATGGAAAAAGGGATGATAACTAAAACAATTGGTGGTTTTTTCTTTGTAGCAGATAAAAATAGAAATATAATAAGAACTAAAATCAGAGGTAGAATACAAAAAATGGTTTATCCCGGTGATAAAGTTGGGTTCGAAAATGAGATTATTGAAAAAGTTTTTCCCCGTGAAAATTTACTACACAGACCCAAAATAGCAAATGTTGAACAGGTAGTATTGGTATTATCTTTATCTCATCCAGAGTTTGATCGTAATATGTTTGATAGATTTCTTGTTTTATTGGAAGCATTTAACCTAGAAATTGTTGTTGCAATAAATAAAATAGATCTGGCTAAAAATGAAAATATTAGTTTACCTGATTTAAGAGATTATGAAGAAGCAGGCTATGATATAATTTATATATCTGCTAAAAATGAAAAAAATATTGAAAAATTATATCCTTTTTTAAAAGATAAAGTAAGTGTTTTAACAGGACCATCTGGAGTTGGTAAATCAACACTAATTAATTCTTTAATCGAGGAAGCAGATATGGAAACAAGAGAAGTAAGTAAAAAACTTAAAAGAGGTGTTCAAACCACAAGACATGTAGAATTAATTCCACTAAAAAATGGTGGCTGGTTAGCAGATACACCTGGTTTTACTTCCTTAGATATAAATAAAATCAAAAGCGAAAAACTTAAATTTCTTTTTCCAGAATTCTCCGGCTATTTAGCTGGCTGTAAATTTAATACCTGTAGTCATACCCATGAACCAGGATGTGCTCTAAAAAAGGCAGTTAAAAATGGAGAAGTTTCTAAAAAAAGATATGAGTCTTATAAAAAATTCTATAATGAAATAAAAGAAAAGGAGTGATTTTCATGGTTGAATTTGCACCTTCATTACTGGCTTCAGATTTTAGTAATTTAAGGGAAGAAGTTAAAAAAGTTGATAATGCAGATTATTTACATTTAGATGTGATGGATGGTCATTTTGTTCCTAATTTGACTTTTGGTCCTAAATTAATTGGTGATTTAAGAAAACATAGTGATTTAAAATTTGATACTCATTTAATGATAGATAATCCTGAAAAATATATTAATACTTATGCTGAAGCTGGTAGTGATTTAATCACTATACATGAAGAAACAAGCAAACATACACATCGTTTAATTCAACAAATTAAAAATACAGGATGTAGAGCTGGTATTGCTTTAAACCCTGCTACTCCAATTGATAATTTGGAATATGTTTTACCTGAACTTGATTTAGTTTTAATAATGTCAGTAAATCCAGGGTTTGGGGGGCAAAGCTTTATACCACAGATTTTAGTAAAAATAGAACGGCTGGCTACTGTTATTGAAAAAAGAGGTTTGGATCTTAAGATTGCTGTTGATGGTGGTATAAATGAAAATAATATTATAGATGTAGTTAGGTCTGGCGCTGATATTATAGTTGCAGGTTCAGCAATTTTCAAAACAAATAATCCTACCAGAACTATAGAAAATTTTCGTAAAAAAGTTAATTTAGAAGAGGGGAAAAAAGATTTATCAACATAATTTTGGAGTTGATTTAATGATGAAAAATGCAATTATTGCACTAAATGGAGAATTAGATACTGAAGAAAAAGAATATAAAAAAATGTTTAAAAACATAAAAGGTAGTTATATTGCCGCTGATGGTGGAGCCCTTCTTATGCAAAAATTAGATATAAAACCAGATTTAATTATAGGAGATCTTGATTCTTTAACTGAATCAGATATTAGTGAATTTGAAGAGAAAAAAATAAAATTAAAAAAATATCCCAGTGACAAAAATGAAACTGATGGAGAATTAGCAGTTAATTATTGTATCGAAAATAATTTTGATAAAATAATTATAACTTTTGCTCTTGGAGGTAGATGTGATCAACAATTAGCTAATATATTTTTATTGGAATATGCCCAAAAGCATGGAGTTACTGCTATTATTAAAGAAGGGGCTAAAGAAATTGGTTTGGTAAATAAGGAAAAAATAATTAAAAACAAAGTTGATTGGGGATTATCACTTATTCCTATAGATAGTTTAGTAGAAGATGTGAATGTTTCAGGTTGTAAATATAATCTTGATTCATTTGATTTACAAAGAAGTAAAAGTAGAGGAATAAGTAATTTAATTACAGATAAAGAAGTACTTATATCTCATGGTAGAGGAAATTTACTATATATTTTAAATAAAAATATGCATTCCTCCTGTTAATTATTTATAGTGAAAATACAGGAGGTTTTTTTATTTCAGACTAACAGGAGGAAAAGATATGAGAACAATTGATGCAAAAATCATTAGTGAAAAAGTAAGTAAAATGGCCAAAGAAGCTAATTATAATTTGGATCCTGATATTTTAGAAAGATTTAAAACAGCTAGGGAAAAAGAAAATTCTGATTTAGCAAAAGAGATTCTTTCACAATTAATTGAAAATGCCAAAATAGCTTTTCAGGAAAAAATGCCTATTTGTCAGGACACAGGTTTTGGTGTTGTATTTTTAGAAATTGGTAATGAGTTATATATAAAAGGAGATATTTATAAAGCTGTTAATGACGGTATCCGTAAGGGATATCAAGAAGGATATTTGAGAAAATCTATTGTAAAAGATCCTATTAAAAGAGTTAACACAGATGATAATACTCCTGCAGTGATACATACACAATTTGTACCAGGTGATAAATTGAAAATAATATTTGCCCCTAAAGGTGGGGGAAGTGAAAATATGAGTAAAATTAAAATGTTAAAACCTGCTGATGGAGTTAAAGGTATTAAAAATTTTGTAATAAAAACTGTTAAGGAAGCTGGAGCCAATCCCTGTCCGCCAATTATAGTAGGAGTTGGTATAGGAGGTACTTTTGAAAAGGTTGCCTATTTAGCTAAAAAAGCTCTTATCAGAGATATTAATGATAATCATCCAGAAAAACATATTGCAAATCTTGAAAAAGAATTATTAACTGAAATAAATGAACTTGGAATTGGACCCCAAGGATTTGGTGGAAAAACTACTGCTCTGGCTGTGAAAATAGAAAAATTCCCCTGTCACATTGCTTCTTTACCTGTTGCAGTAAATATTAATTGTCATGCTGCCCGTCATAAAGAAATTATTATTTAGGAGGAAAAATATTGAAATTAAAAACCCCACTGACTGAAGAGAATATAAAGTCTTTAAAATATGGTGATAAAATTGAATTATCCGGTATAATATATACTGCTCGTGATGCTGCACATGCTAAATTAGTAAAATTAATTTCAAAGGGAAAAGAATTGCCAATACCATTAAAAGGACAGGTTATTTATTATGTAGGTCCTGCACCTGCCAAACCTGGTGAAGTAATTGGAGCTGCCGGTCCAACTACTAGTTACAGAATGGATCCATATACTCCACAATTGTTTAAAAAAGGTCTAAAAGCAGTAATAGGAAAAGGAGAACGGTCGGAAAAAGTTAAGAATTCTATGATAGAAAATAATAGTATATATTTAGGTGCTGTTGGTG
>JBNJDK010000135.1:0-4011 GCA_051744805.1 Bacillota bacterium | reverse complement strand
AGTGACCAGGGATTTGAAAGTATTGCTTTCAATAACCCAACTTCTCATTCAGCAATTGGACTACGTCTTGCACTTAAAGCTCTAAAAGGTGAACCTATTCCTGAATCAGTATATGCTACAGGTCCATATATTCTTGGTCTTGATGAAGCTAAAAAATATGCCCGTCCTGACCTTGAAGATGGCTATTGGACAGGTCATAATCTAAGTGAAGAAGCATTAGAAGAGTTGTGGGGCAAGTAATTCTAAATTAAAACAGGAGAGGAGTGATCCTCTCCTGTCTTTAAAGTGAGGTGAATATAGTTGAAAGATGAAAATATAATACTTGAAATGGAAAATATTCATAAATCTTTTCCTGGAGTTAAAGCTTTAGATTCAGTTACATTTGATTTAAGAAAAGGAGAAGTATTAGGTCTGGTTGGTGAGAATGGAGCAGGTAAATCAACTCTGATGAATATCCTGACAGGAGTTTTGAGGCCAGATCAGGGTACAATTAATTTAGAAGGAAAAAATGTTGAATTCCATGATAATCAACAGGCACAAAAACAGGGGATTTCCTATATTCATCAGGAATTAAATTTAATTGATGAATTAACTATTATGGAAAATTTATTTTTAGGTGATCAACCCTTAAAAAAATGGGGCTCAATTAATTTTAAGGAAATGCGGGAAAGAAGTAATAAGGTATTAGAAAGATTGAATTTAGATCTTTCTCCTGACCAATTAGTAGAAGAATTATCTCTTGCCCAAAAACAGATGGTCGAGATTGCAAAAGCCATTTTATTTGAAGCTAAGATAATTGTTATGGATGAACCTACTTCTTCTCTAGCTGATGAAGAAATAGAGGTTTTATTTGAAATGATAGAAGATTTACAAAAAGATGGCAAAAGTATTATCTATATATCTCATAGACTGGATGAAGTTTTTTCATTAACTGAGCGTTTAATAGTTCTTCGAAATGGGAAAAAGGTAGCTGCTAAAAACACTGAAGAAGTAGATCATGACCAGTTAGTTAATCTGATGGCAGGTAAAGAAGTAGAAGAAAGATTTTTTAAAGAAGAAACTAATTTTGGAGATGTTATCTTAGAAACTAAAAATTTAGCTGGGAAAAAGACTAAAGATATTAGTTTAAAACTAAGAGAAGGTGAATTACTTGGTGTCGCAGGACTGATGGGTTCAGGTCGTACTGAATTACTGGAAATGATGTTTGGAGTTAAAAAGATTAAAAAAGGTGAACTGATTTTAAATAATAATAAGCTTCATCCTCGCAGTACAACCCATACTATAAAAAATGGTCTGGCTTATTTACCTGAAGATAGAGGACTAAAGGGACTATTTTTAGATTTTGATTTACTGAAAAACATCTATATTTCAAAGGTAGAAAAAAATGAAATTATTACAAATGAAGAAAAGGTAAAAGAGCCTATCTTAGATATTATTGATCAGCTAAATATTGTAACTCCTTCTGCCAGAGAAAAGATCAGAAATCTGAGTGGAGGGAATCGCCAGAAAGCAATTTTGGGAAGATGGATGTTATCAGAAATGGATGTCCTATTAATTAATGAACCAACAAGAGGTATTGATGTTAATGCCAAAACTGAAATATATAAATTTTTATTTGAATTAAATAAACAGGGTGTAGGAATTATTATGGTTTCTTCAGAACTTCCTGAGATACTTTCTATTAGTGATCGAGTTATAGTTATGTATGAAGGTGAAATAAATGGCCGCTTTACTCGTGAGGAAGCAAATCAGGAGCGAGTCTTAAAAGCTATGACCGGTAAAAAGGCTGATTTAGCTGAAAGTGGGGTGGAGACTTAAAAATGCTAGAGAATAAAAATGGAAATAATAAATTGACCGCATTATTGACCAAAAATAAAGATCTAAGTTATCTGTATTTAATTGTAGTAATGATCATTGTAGGAGCCTGGATATTTATCCCTTCTTTTAGTAGAGGACAGAATATAACCAATCTTTTTAATCAGATGGCTCCTATGGGACTTGTGGCTTTAGGCCAAACTTTTGCAATTATTACTACCGGTATTGACCTTTCTGTTGGTTCAGTAATGAGTCTGGCTACAGTGATTACAGCTACTCAACTGGAGCCAGGTAATCCTATGTCTCTTTTAATAGTTTATCCTTTAGTACTGGGAGTTTCACTCTTTATTGGTAGTGTTAATGGATTTATAATTTCTAAATTTAATTTGGAACCTTTAATAGCCACTCTGGCTACAGGAAGTATCATAAATGGGATCAGTCTTTTGATTTTATCACATCCAGGTGGATTCTGTCCTCGACTTTTTACTAATGCCTGGTTAACTGAAGTTGGTGGAATAGTACCCCTATCTATTATATATTTTTTCATATTAATTTTAGTTACTTATTTTGTTTTAAACCATACCCGTTTTGGCCGGCGAGTTTATGCTATTGGTGGAGATGAAGAAAAAGCAAAAATAGCCGGTGTTAATGTTGATAAAGTAAAAATAAAAGTATATATGGCCAGTTCTCTTTTGGCAGGTATAGCCGGACTTGCACTTGCCGCCCGGATGAGATCAGGTGATCCAGTAAGTGGTTCTACTTTTACCCTTTATTCAGTTGCTGCTGTTTTAATCGGGGGAACTACTTTTAGTGGTGGTAAAGGTGGAGTTATAAGGACTTTTGCCGGTGTTTTAATTTTGAGCCTGGTTAGTATTATTTTGAACCTAATTGGTGTATCTCCTTTCTATCAGAATGTGATGACCGGTTTGATTATAGTACTGGCTGTTATTAATAGTTCATTGAGAAAGGGTTAAGAGGTGATATGATATGAATTTGCCAATAATAAATAAATCAATGAGTCGTAATGCAAAAGTCTTTACATCTTTGCTACTGGTTGTAGTAGTTTTATTTGCTATAAGTGGAATTGTAAATCCTCGAAGTTTTAGCCCAAATCATATTTTAGAAGTAATAAGGCAGAGTGCTCCTCTGGGGATAACTGCTATGGGACAATCAGCCGTTATTTTAACTGGAGGTATAGACCTCTCAGTAGGTGAAATTATTACGATGACTAATATAGTTTCTGCTGATATTATGAAAGGGCGTAATTCCAGAACTGTCCCGGTTGTATTACTGCTTTTGCTTATTGGAGCTTTGATCGGGGGAATGAACGGATTTATGATTGCTACTACTAATATTCCGCCGATGGTTATGACTTTTGCCATGTCTTCTATGGTCAAAGGAGGTTATTTGCTTTATAGTGGTGGTGCTCCCCGGGGTCGGGTTTCACCAATTTTGAGATATATAGGTACTCAGAGATTTTTAGGAATTCCAGTCACGATTATATTTTATGCTATCTTAATCATAGCTGTACTCTATTATTTCCAGAAAACTAAATGGGGAAGATCAGCTTATTTTATTGGAAACAACCCTGTTGCTGCTGAATATGCTGGAATACCCAAAAAATATAGGTTGATTATGATTTATGCTTTTAGTGCAATGATGGCTGTGATAGCCGGTTTGATACTTTCCGGTTATATTGGAATTGGTAATTTTGATGTTGGTGGAGATTCCTATATGTTAAACTCAATAGCTTCCTCAGTTGTAGGAGGTAATACTTTTAATGGTATCGGTAATGTCGGTGGAGCTGCAATTGGTGCTTTAATTATTACTGTAATTGAAAGTGTAATGACTTCTCTGGGAGTAGCTGAAACCGGTAAACTGGTTATGAGAGGTATAATAATTATAATTATGGTTACTCTTTATATGGGTTCTATTGATTTAGGTAAAGTTAAGAAAATTTTTAGTAAAGAAGGGGGACCACTAAAGGATGGCCAGGGAAATTAATATTGATCTAACTGATAAGGTTGTTGTAATCACAGGTGGAACTAAAGGTCTGGGAAGAGAAATATCTTTAGCTGCTGCTCGTAAAGGAGCTAAAATTGCCGTCTGTTCCCGTAGTGAAGATGCTCTTAATGATTTGAGAAATGATCTAAATGAAATTTATGATGATCAGACTAAATTTTATTTACAGGCTGT
>JBNJDK010000134.1:0-4077 GCA_051744805.1 Bacillota bacterium | reverse complement strand
GATTTTGAGGTTACTGTGAAATATGTTGGAGATGATAAGTGGAGATTAGTTTCTATTGATACTTGGTAATATAACTACAAGGAGGGGTCAATGTGACAGCTCAGATTCCAGATGGTATTATTTATGATGGTCAGAAGTACTCTATTACAGCTCTTGAAAATGAATTACCATTTAATCCTGAAGATTATGGTTTAAATCCTGTTCCTTTAAGTACAGCATGCTGGAGAGGATATTATTGTGATTATATTATTAAAGATAATAAATTATTTTTGAAGGAATTGAATATTGGCTTAGATGAACAAAAACCTCCAGAGGTATTAGGATACAAACCTGACATAGGAAGCGCTATCCAAGAGATTAAATATCAAGATTTAAATTTAGCCATTAATTATTCAGGAGGGATTATTGCTACCTCAGAGCTAGTGAAGGGATTTTATGTCCATATGGGATTTCAGCCTCCTTTTTGTTTTGAAAATGTGGTAGAGTTGATTTTTGCTGACGGTAATCTTTTGATAGCAACTGATTATAGTGAGAAAATGAAAAAGATAAGAGAGAAACTCCCTGGAGCAAGAGAGTCGTATTCTGACAATATGATGAAATTCATTGAAGATGCATTTTCTTTATCATATGATAAAAAGTGGTTGTAAAGTATAATATAAAAGAGGAGGAGATAAAATGGGCTTTTTAGATTTTTTTGCTCCAAATGTATCGAAAGCCAAATCTAAATATGGTGGTTTGATAAAATTGTTTAAATTAACTGATTTTTGGAGTGGTTTAAGTTCAAAAAAACGTGAGAAAGCACGGATTGCCCACTCTAGAAATTTGAGTGCAAGTAATACTACAAAAGAAGCTAAGAAAAAACAGGTAGATTCTCCAGATGTAACTATAACTCATTATAATGCTGAAGCTAGTGTATTTCTAAATGGAATAGCAACTAATTTATTTCCTGATAAAGAGTATGATTTAATTGAGGAATTTGCGTTAAAGGCAATAGAGACTGATCCTAATATCGTAAATTTACATTTCATCTATAATAATTTAATTAAAGTATATTATAAAAGAAGAAATGAAAATGAAAAATACTTAGATAAATGTATAGAAATTTGTAAAAAAGATATCAATATGTATCCTGAATTGAGAAAAGAGATGAAGAAAGAAGGATTGGGCCAGGCGAGAATTCCATCTTTTCAGCGATTAGCAATAATTTATGAGAAACAAGGTGAATATCAAAAAGCAATTGATATTTGTGAGCAGGCAATAAATTATGGTTTAAATGATAATACTAAAACTGGTTTTAAAGGCAGATTAAAAAGATTGCAGAAAAAAACCAAAAAAAGTTAATAAAAAATGAAAAAATAGTAACTTTGTTATTTTGTTTGCAGGGAATTAGAGAGAAGTATAGAAAAAATAAAAATGGCAAAAGATAATATTGATTAAAATGAAATTATTAGGGAAGAGGGGGGTTAATATGGAAAAAAGCAACAATCTATCAGATTACCTCGAAGATCCTAAGGATACTGCAGAGTTACATCGAGAATTACAAGAAGAAGACCTAGACTGGAATCAAGAACAACTAGAATTATATTTAACTTTAGACCCCAAGGTAAAAAAAGACGCAGATAAATGGAAGATAGGAGAAGTTTCTCCTGAAGAACAAGTGTTAAATTTACTGCGGGAAGAATTAGATGCTAAGCCTTTAGTGCGCATCGATAATTTTGTAGATGATTTGCCTTATGGTTTAGTTTTTGGTCGAGAAGATATAATTAGTTTAGTTAAAGAAAGTGAAGATTTGAAATGTCCTAATTCGAAAGTTGTGACAACAAAGGAGTGAAGACGAAAGATAGTTTGGAATGTTTTAATATTATTAAAGTTAATAGTTAGGAGGACTATAAATTGGGAATAAATCCAAGTACAAAAACAATTGATGATATATTTGCAAATAAAGAGTATAAAATTGATTTTTATCAAAGAGATTATAAGTGGAAGAAAGAACATGTAGAAAGTTTACTTGACGATGTTTTTTATAAATTTAATAATAATTATGATGCTGAAGCAGATGTTGATATAGATGTTATAGATAATTTTGATTGGTATTATCTCCATACCTATGTAGTTAATACATATAATGCTAAAACTTATATTGTTGATGGGCAGCAGAGATTTACTACTTTAAATTTAATATTAATTAAGTTATATCACTTAGCTAATAAATTTGAGAAAGAAAATAAAGTTGATTTAATTAAAAATAAGATTTACGGTCCAATGATTGACGGAAAAGCTTTTTGGATGGGGGATAATGGAAGAGATAAAGTTTTAGAAGATTTATTGAATAATGGGGAACAAACCATAGATTCTATTGGAGATAATATTAGCCTGAAGAATATTTATGCGAACTATGAGTATATAAATAAGTATTTAGAGAAAGAATTAAATACTGAGCATAAATTTGGAGTATTTTTGTTTTATTTTTTAAAGAAAATAAATTTAGTTGAAATTAGTATTGAAGATGCTAAAGATGTACCGATGGTATTTGAAGTTATAAATGATAGAGGAGAAAGCTTGAAACCTTATGAAGTATTTAAAGGTGAGCTATTAGGACAATTAAAGCGAGAAGAAGTAGAGGATTACTATGATATTTGGACTGATAATATTAGTAAATTACAGATGATTGATGAGAAAGAAGTGGACAGATTTTTTAGATTTTATTTTAGAGCTAAATTTGTTGATACTAAAGCAGAATATATGGAGTTTGATGGCGATTATCATAGAGCAGTTTTTTCAAACAAATGGGATGAAAAACTTAACTTAAGAAGAAATCCAATGCAGGTTAAAAACTTTATTAAAGAAGATTTTGATTATTACGCTAAGTTATATATTGAATTATTAAATAGGAGTGTTAGCAAAGAAGGAGAGCATTTATATTTTAATTATTTAAATGGTCAGGAACGACAGTATTTATTAATCATGTCAGCGATTAAGAAAGATGATCCAAAAAGAGAAGAAAAAATAAATCTATTAGCCCAATTATTTGATAGACACTATTCTTTGCTTAAATTAATGGGGTGTTATGATAGTAATAAATTTACTCAATCCTTAATAGATTTAAATAGCAAAATTAGAGATAAAAATTTAGATGAAATAAAAAGCATCTTTAATCAACAATTGTTAGAAGAAATTAATGATATCAAGGATATAAAAATTGATAATCCATTTCAATGGAATTTATTTAGAGAAGCTGGGAATAGTTTAGGTCCGACTTTTATTAGATATTTCTTCAGTAGAGTTGATCATTTGTTAGCAGAGGAATGTAATTTGCAGACAGATGATTATTATAATTTAGTTAAGAATAGAGGTCATGTAAATGGTTATCATGTAGAACATATTTTAGCTGATAATGATGAAAATAGAGCAATATTTGATAATGAAGAAGATTTATTCTATAGTGAACGGAATAGATTAGGAGCATTATTAATTCTTAAAGGAAGAGATAATACTTCTTCAAGTAATGAAAAGTATCAAAATAAATTAAGAACTTATTCGCATAGCACATTATGGGCTCAAACTCTAACTGAAGATTTTTATCACTGCAACCCAGATTTTGATGATTTTATTGGAAAGTATAATTTGGATTTTAGATCTATAAGGACATATGATCAACAAGCAGTAAATGAACGTCAAAAACTACTTTTTAAAATAGCTAAAATCATTTGGGAGTAATTAAACCACAGGAGGGTTTCGCATGGAAGAATTGTTAACTGAAGTACGACAAACTTTATTAGATAAAGGATTTAGTGAACAGATAAAAGAAGAGTTAGAAGGAGAAACAGCAGAGTTATTATATTCTGATGGTGATGAGAAACATATCTACTGTCGAGTCTATCCTGAAGATCATGAGTGGAATCAAGCAATTAGAGAAACAACATTGACCAATGCCCAATTACAAGAAAATTTCCCATCTTTAGCCTGGGCGACTAATGGAGAGAGAAACTTTTATCTTGATATAGATGAACAAGAATCAATTAAAGAGATACCTGATGTCTCAGAAGTAGAAACAGCAGCCGAAAAAGAATTGGATGC
>JBNJDK010000133.1:0-4098 GCA_051744805.1 Bacillota bacterium | reverse complement strand
AGATGAGCATTACAGTTGTTACACTGCGTTTTATCGAGAAATCTGATAGTTTCATTATTCAACCACCTCAACAGACTGCCCATCTGTTATATTGTTTTGTCCCCTTGTAATTACGATATCATCTTCAGTAATACCACTTACTATTTCTACTTGGCTGCCGTATACAATACCTACTTCTACATCTCTTCTAACTGCTTTATTGTCTTCAACAATATATATATAGGGAGAACTTTCTAAGTTAATAACTGCATCAATTGGTACAGTTACTGCATTAATAGTACTCTCTTTATTTATACTTACATCTACAAACATACCTGGATATACATTATCGGTACTGCTAATAAATTCAACTGTTATTGGGTAAGCCTCTGTTTGAGGATTAACCACAGGTGAGATCGTTTTTATGATTCCTTCATAACTATTATTATTTGTTCTTATCTCAACTTTGTCTCCTTTATTAAGATAAGGTCTTAGTTCAGGAGTAATACTTGTTTCTACATTTAATTTATTAGTTACTGCTAACCTCATGACCGGTGTACCTGGTCCAACCATTTCATTTTCCTCTGTATTAATAGAAGCAACTTGAGCATCTACAGGGCTATTTATATCAGCCTTTGAAAGCTGTAGTTCAGTTTGTTCTAAACCTGCTTCAGCCTGTTTAACATTTGCTTTATTTGCCTTGATTTGATCTTCATCAGCACCTTTTCTAACTTTGTCTAGATTAGCTTTAGCAATTTTAACATTTATTTCAGATACATCAACCTGACTTTCAGCCGACTGCAGCTGCTGTCTCAATTGAGTTGGATTATTATATGTCTCTTGTGCTATCTCATACATCTGCTTAGATGAGTTCAGAGATATTTCAGCCTGTTCTTTAGCGGTCTGGGCACTTTCAACAGACAGTTCGGCATTTTCTACCTGTAATACTGCATTATCATAAGAAGCTTCAGCATTGTCTAACTGCATTTTAGCACCTTCTAATTCTTTTTCACTTATTACATTATCTTCAAAGAGATTCTGCATTCTCTCATAATCATTTTTTGCCTGGTTTAAATTAATTTCTGCCTGTCTGACCCCAACTTCAGCCTGTTCAAGTGCTTTTTTAGACTGATTTATTCTATCTTCAGCAGACTGCAGTTGTTTTTGAGCATTTTTATACTGCATCTCAGAATTAATTAACTGTTGATTTAAAGAAGTCTTGTCTTCAAAGATTTCTTTTACTAACTCTAAACCTTCTTTTGCATTTTCTAATGAAAGCTCAGCCTGTTCATAATTAGCCTCTGCTGTTTTTATATCTTCTTCAGAAGCACCTTTTTCAATCTGTCTTAAGTTAGCTTCAGCTGCTTCTAAAGCTGCTTCAGACTGCTTTTTTTGTATTAATAGTTGGCTTTTATCAAATGATAGTAATCTATCACCAGTATTAACATAATCTCCAACTGATACATATATTTCATTAACAACACCATTTATTTCAGCAGGTAAATCAATTAATTTATCTGGCACTACTTTACCTGACAGAAGTTCTGTGATTGTAATATTTTCTCTAACTGAACGTGAAGTTTGAACAGGTGTTTGAGCTGATACCATTATGCTGAAAGATAGTACAAAGATTAATGTGATATATAATATTTTATTTGTTTTCATTGTTAACCACTTCCCCAAAATATTTATTTAATGTACCTGTTTGATTCAACAGGTTATACTTACTCATCAAGTATTGATAATAGGTTTGGTTTTTACTGATTTGAATCTGTCTTAAGTTTGTTTCTGCCCTTAGAACATCACGACTGGTTCCAACACCATTTTCAAATCTTTTTTGAGCCTGATTAAGGTTCTCAAGGGCCTGTTTTTCGTTTTGATTAGCTATTTCTAAACTTTCCCTGTTTTCATCTATCTTATACAGGGCTGCCATAATTTCTGTTTCAATATTATCTTTTAGTTGTTTTTCATTATTATCCAGCTTGCTTTGTTCAATTTCAATTTTTTGTTGATTTAGATTTGATTTATTTCCATCATAAAGTGGAATAGAACCACTTAGTGTTAATGAAAACTCTCCATCACTAAAATCAATTGAATCTCCCTGAAAACTATAATTCCCTTGTAACATCAAAGATGGTTTATAGAGAGTATCTTCTAGTTTTTTATTGATATCCTGCATCTCTTTATTCAAAGAAAGGCTTAATACTTCAAACCTATTATTATATGCCTTATCAAGTTGTGTATCTAAATTTTCCTCTATATCGATACTTTCCGGTTGTTGTAAAGTAAAATCTGAATCTTTTAACTCTAAAAGATCAGCAAACCTCTTTTTGGCAACCTTAAGTTCATTTTCCGCTGTTAAGATTGATTGTCTGGTTTTGTTAAGTTCTATTTGAACCTCATTTACATCACTTTGAATAACTAAACCGGCTTCATAGTTTTTCTGTACAGTTTCTAAATGGCTTTTAACTAATTCAAGAGAATTTTTTTGAATAGATAGAACACTTTCTTTAATTAAAACATTGAAATAGGACTGTACAACAGCGTTTAAGTTTTGATTTAAAGTCTGCTCATACTTAAGTTCATTTATCTTTACAGATCGTTCACTTAGCTCAATACTATTTTTAACTTTACCACCTAAATACAGCGGTTTACTAATTGATAAGCTTGTGTTGTAGTTATCTTTTGATAGTTCTTCAAATTCTATTGGATACATTTCACCCACATAAGAATTAGGTCCTACTTGAACTGATTCATATAAATATCTAGAAGGTGTTTGTGGTGCTTCTCCCATTCTTGTATATGATGACTGTAAATTGACTTCAAAGGCTTTACCTTTTTTAGCTAATTGAAGGTCAATCTCAGAACCCTGGATATCCTTTTTAGCATTTTCAAGCTGTGAACTATTTTCTATAAATGTTGTTACAGCTTCATTTAGACTTAACTCTTCAGCTGAAATATTAAAAGAAAGTACTGTTATGATTAGTAATGTAATTAATACCATATATATTTTTTTGTTATACATCTTCTTTCCCCCCACTTAATCCGTTCATTATGAAATCATAGATCTTCTTAGCTTTTATATCTGTATTTCCTTTTAGACTACAAGCAAAGTTTTGGTGAGCACTATTAGCCGTATTGATAATCATTAAAGCCAATTCCTCACTATTTCCTCTTTTAAAGTTATTATTATTCATACCTTTATTGATAGCTCTTTCTAAAACATTTAAAATCTGTCCGTGTTTTTCTTCCATCAACTTTTTAAACTCTTTGTTTATTACATCATTATTGTTAATTATCATTCTTGCGAGATCATAGTTGTCTTCTACAAATTTAATTCTATCTTTAATATATTGAAATATTATTTCAGATGGTTTTTTATCACTTTTATCAAGTAACTTTACCTTTTCGAAGTACTGCTTGCCATTTTCTTTTATAATAGATAGAAATAAGTCTTCTTTGCTATCAAAGTGCCAGTAGATCGTTCCTTTTCCAACCTCTGCACTTTTTGCAATTTTTGAAATAGATGTGTCACTAAACCCTTTTTCAGCAAATAGTTTAATAGCTTCATCCATGATTTTTGTTCTTGTATCTTCCTTCATTTAATCAACTCCATTTCACTCGACCGACCGTTCAGTATAGTATTAATATTACCAAATATAATGCTGCTTGTCAATCAAATATTATAGTTAATATTAACTAATATTTAGAAGTTTTATTAAATAATTTCACAATATAAGTGTGTTAAATATATTTTGAAAATTATTCAACTTTTTTATGTTAAGTTAAGTTTAACAAAATTTCTTTGATTATAAATCAGTCAAAGTTATTATTTATCTAATTTTTTATAGTACTTTAGTCTGATAAATAGAAAAAAGACAGGCTTTTATACCTGTCTCTTAGTCTTTATATACTATTTTTTTATAAATTTAGGTGCTTAATCTTAACTCTTGCTGTGTAGTTAAATTATTTTCTAATGCTTTTTCCCTTAATTTTAAATATAATTCTGCATTGGTGGAGTCATAATAAGGCTGGACAAAAAGAATACCTATTCCAAAAAGTAAGATACCTAATATAAACCAACCGAAAAATGATAAGTCTAATACAAAGATATTAAAT
>JBNJDK010000132.1:0-4131 GCA_051744805.1 Bacillota bacterium | reverse complement strand
AGGGAGGAAAAATTAATGGAAAAATATATTCTTGCTATTGATCAGGGAACTACAAGTTCTAGAGCTATTATTTTTGATAAAAATGGAGAAGAAGTTAGTAAATCTCAAAATGAATTCCCTCAGTATTATCCAGAACCTGGCTGGGTAGAACATGATCCAGACCAAATCTGGGGAACTACAAGTGGAGTTATTGCTGATGCCCTGGCCAGTGCTAATTTGACAAGAAAACAGATAGCTGCGATTGGAATTAGTAATCAACGGGAGACAACAGTTATCTGGGATGCAGAAACTGGTGATCCAATTTATAATGCTATTGTCTGGCAGGATAAAAGGACTTCTAATCTCTGTGATAATTTAAAAGAAAGAGGATTAGAAGAAAAAATAAAAGAAAAAACCGGTCTGGTAGTTGATTCATATTTTTCAGCAACTAAAATAAAATGGATTTTGGATAATGTTGATGGAGTTCGAAAAAAAGCTGAACAGGGAAAACTTCGTTTTGGTACTATAGATAGCTGGCTTATCTGGAAACTAACAGCAGGAAAACTACATATAACTGACTATTCTAATGCTTCGCGAACAATGTTGTATAATATTTTTGATCTAAAATGGGATGATGAACTACTTTCTGAGCTTGATATTCCTAAATCTTTGCTTCCTGAAGTTAAAAAATCGAGTGAAGTTTATGGTAAAACAGATGGAGATGTCTTTGGAGCAGAGGTTCCTATTGCCGGGATAGCCGGTGACCAGCAGGCTGCAACTTTTGGGCAGGGGTGTTTTGAAAAAGGAATGGCCAAAAATACTTATGGAACAGGTTGTTTTATGTTAATGAATACAGGTAAAGAAGCTGTAGAATCTGAAAATGGTCTTTTGACAACTATTGCCTGGAATATTGATGGAGAAATAAAATACGCTTTAGAGGGTTCTATCTTTGTAGCCGGTGCTGCAGTACAGTGGCTTAGAGATGAATTGAAAATTATAGATAGTGCTGCTGATTCAGAATATTTTGCCCGTAAAGTAGATGATTCTGGAGGAGTTTTTGTTGTCCCTGCTTTTACAGGACTGGGGGCACCTTACTGGGATATGTATGCCAGAGGAACTATTGTCGGTCTTACCAGAGGTTCTTCTAAAGAACATATTATTAGAGCTACTCTGGAAGCAATAGCCTATCAGACTAGAGATGTACTGGAAGCTATGGAAGCAGATTCTGGACTGGAATTAAAAGATATGAAAGTAGATGGAGGAGCAGTTGAAAATAATTTTTTAATGCAATTTCAGGCAGATATTTTAGGAACTGAAGTAAAAAGACCTGAAATTAATGAAACTACTGCTTTAGGAGCTGCTTATTTGGCCGGTCTGGGAGTAGGTTATTGGCAGGGAATTAATGAATTAGTGGAAAAATGCAAAAATGATAGAGTTTTCAAACCAAAAATGAGTGAAAATGATAGAAAAAAAGCTTATGCAGGCTGGAAAAAAGCTGTAAAAAAAGCCAGGGGGTGGGTTGATGATGAAAGTTGATTTTAAAGAATATACTTTTGAAGGTGAAGATGGATTAGATATTTATGGAAGCAGCTATGAAGTGGCTGAACCTGAAGGAATTGTACTTGCTTTACATGGAATGGCTGAACACCGGAAAAGATATGATGAATTTGCTGGTATTTTAAATGAAGCTGGTTATTCTTTTTATATTCATGATCATCGAGGTCATGGAGAAACTGCTTTGGAAAATAATCTTCCCTTAGGACATTTTGCAGATGAAAATGGCTGGGAAAAAGTTGTTGGAGATGTAAAAAGACATAGAGAATTAATAGAAGAGAGAAATAAAAATAAAACGATTCCTGTTTTTCTTTTCGGACACAGTATGGGTTCTTTTGTAAGTAGGGACTATATCAGCCGCTATCCTCAGGATTTTTCTGGAGCAATATTATCTGGAGCAGCAAATATTCATAGGACTGAACTCTTTTTATTAAAATTCTTTATTGGTCTGGAAAAATTATTTAAAGGTGAAAAGAAAAAAAGTACTATTGTAGAAAACTTAATTTTTTCTTCTAATAATCAGTCATTTAATGATACAGAAACTCCTCATGACTGGTTAAGTAGAAATCAAGAAGTTACCAAAGAATATTATGAAGACTCCCGCTGTGGCTTTAGTTGTACAGTAAAATTTTATGATGATTTTTATGAAGGTATGAAAAATACAGCTTATATTGAAAATTATAATACTATACCTAATGAATTCCCTTTAATTTTTCTTTCTGGAGAAAAAGACCCTGTAGGTGGCAAAGATATTATAGAAATTGCTGAAAAATATAAAAAAGCCGATCTTAAAGATGTAGAATATAAACTATATCCTCAGGCCAGACATGAACTAATAAATGAATATAATAAAGAAGATTTTTTTGAAGATGTAGTAAATTGGTTGAATGAGAAGAAAATTTCCTCTAAAAAGCAGGAAGATAGGGGTCTTAATGAGAAGTTATAAATTAAAGGAAAATAAAATCCTACTGGGATGCTCCCTACGACTGTGAGAGTATCAGGTGGGGAGTTTCTTTATAGGGAGGATAATATGGATAATCATATAAGACTTTTTAATTTGATTGCTCCTTTTTATAATCTGTTTTTTAAAATGCAAACAAAAAATTACAGAACTCTGATTGAAAAAAATATAGATAAAATTGATATATCTGAAGATGCCCAAATCCTTGATTTAGGTTCAGGTACAGGAGCTTTTGGCTATTGCTGGCAGGAAAAAGGTTATGAGGTCAAGGGAGTTGAAGCATCTCCTAATATGTATAAAAGATGTTTAAGTAATGGGGTTGATTGTGAGAAAATAGATATAACAGAAGGATTGCCTTTTGCAGATAATAGTTTTGAGTTAGTAACAGCAGCCTATCTGATCCATGGATTAACAGAAGAAAAAAGAAGAATTTTATATAAAGAAACTAAAAGAGTTGCTTCTGAATATGTAATATATCATGATTATCATCAAAATGATTATTTATTAATTAAAATAATAGAATTTTTGGAAGGTGGAGACTATTTCGATTTTGTAAAAAATGTTCCAGAAGAATTCGGAGAATATTTTGAGGATTTTAAAATAGTTAAAAATAGTCCCTGGAATAGCTGGTATATATTTAAAATACATTAAGGAGCGCTGATTTTTATGATTGACTTAAATGAAATTGAAAATATTTTTAATGAAATAGTAGCCTGGGTACAAAATAACTTTTTTTCTATTGAAAATTTAATTGATGGAATACTTTTGCTTTTTATATATATTATAGCTATTTATTCATATAAAAAATTATTTCCTAAAATAAATAAACTTTTAAAAAAGGCAAAATTTATAACTGTTCAACAAAAAAATAATTTAATAAATATAATTTTAAAACCACTTATTTATGTATTTTTTCTCTGGATATATATTCTGATAGCTGAAGTAACTGGGTTCAGCCATTTTTTAAGCAGTATAGCAGCAAATTTACTTACAGCCTGGGTTTTTATTAAATTAATAACTACCTTTTTACCAGATAAGAATTATGTTAAAATATTATCTTATGTTATCTGGGCAATTGCAGCTCTTAAGATTTTGAATATTTATGATAGAACAGTTGTTATTCTCGACAACCTTGCTTTTAAAAGTGGTAATTTAGAAATTTCAGTACTATTAGTTATAAAAGGTTTTATTATGTTTACTATATTTTTCTGGTTTGCCAGAAAAATCAATGAACTTTCCACCAGAAGAATTGAAAAATCTAAGGAATTAACTCCTTCAATTAAGGTTTTGACCAAAAAATTAACTAAAATTGTATTTTATGCTATTGCTTTTTTAATAACTCTAAGTAGTATTGGAGTTAACTTAAGTGCCTTTGCTTTTCTCGGTGGTGCAATTGGTATTGGTATTGGTTTTGGTTTGCAAAAAATTGTATCTAACTTTATAAGTGGTATTATTATTTTACTTGATAAATCTATCAAACCTGGAGATGTAGTAGAAATTGATGACATTTATGGAAGAGTAAAAAATCTCGAGACCCGCTTTGTTTCAGTGGTAACTTTATCTGGTAAAGAATATCTTGTTCCAAATGAAAACTTTATAACCAATAAGGTTATTAACTGGTCATATAGTGATGATCG
>JBNJDK010000131.1:0-4192 GCA_051744805.1 Bacillota bacterium | reverse complement strand
CACCTTTCGGCTTCACCGGATTTCAAGTCCGGCTCCTTAGCCAATTCGGACATCTCTCCACTTTATGTCACAAGTAGTATTGTACTATATCTTTCATTTGCTGTCAAGAGTAATTAGTCAATTTCTTTAAATAGTTTAATTATGCTTTTTGAAATCGCTGTTTAACTAATATATTAAATTTATTTACTTATTTGATGATTCAACAGTTTCAGGGGAAAAATAATTAATAAATAACATTACAAATAAGGCAAAAATAATTGATTGTATTATTATTATTATATATCCTGCCTTTGTCACTGGATAAAATTCACCATATCCAAGGGTTGTCATTGTTATAATACTAAAATAGATTGCTGTAATTGGAGTTAGAGATTTATTTAGAAAATCTCCATATAAATGTATTATAGAAAAGGCCAGAGATACCTGAAAATAATTAAAAATTAACATTATCATCAACCTGCTAAAAATCATAGACCTTTTATAATAATCTGGTAGTACTATCATACTTAATATATAGAGAACAGTCTCTGATATAAGATAGGCTGTAAAAACTACAATAAACAAATTATTATACCAGCCAAATGATAAGACTAAGACAAGCCAGATAAACTTACTAAACACATAAAAGTCAAGCAAAAGTTTCTGCATTATTGGAGAAAGATTTGCAGCCAGGTTATTTATGATCACTGTTGGATAAAATATATGTATTAATATAAGAAATAATCTTAAAACCCTCCTAATACCATAAGAAGGACTATTCGTATCATTCCAGACTTCTTTAATTTTATTTTTTAAATCATCTTTATAAACAATAGAATCATTATCATTTTCTAAATTCGGGCCTATAAATATTTTTTTGATGAAATTCATTAAGGATTACCCCTTTCTATAGTCTGCAATTCAAATTAAAAAAGCTTCACCTAATTTCCCAAAGTACTTAATAATAGTACTTTCTAAAAAAACAATAATAGGTGAAGCCGATTATATTGACTTATTTAGTAATTATTTATTTACTCTGGCTACTCTAAAACCTACATCAAACCAGTTTGTATAAATATAATTAGTGTCATAGCGGTAAGCAGCATGAGGAAAATTATTAGCATGCCTGTAAAATGTCCCACCACGTTTTACTTTATAAACTCCCTCAGCTGGGCCAGTAGGATTGGTCACTGCTTCCTGGGGATATGTGCCATACCAATCATTAACCCATTCCTGAGCATTGCCCACCATATTATATAATCCTAATTTGCTTTTACCCTCAGGTAAAGCATCTACATCTACTGTATGACCAATATTCAAACCATAATTTATCACTTGTAAATCAAATTCACTGCCCCAGGGAAAAGTCCGACCATCATCATATCTTGCCCCATATTCCCATTCTGCTTCTGTAGGCAAACGATAACCGGTTTTCCCATAGGTAGTAGCTGACCAGTCTGCTAAATCATATAATTTATCTAAGCCTTGAACTTCATTTAAGATATTAGTATAAAAAGCTGCACCAGCCCAACTCACATAAACAACTGGTCTTTTTTCTAAACCTCTTTCTACTACAAATCTTTCTTTATTGGGATCATAACTTATTGCATTTTGATATCCTTTATAATCCGCATCTAAATCTAACAATAATTCCTGCTGTCCCTTCAGATTTATTACCTCTCTGTTCTGCTCATAATCACCTGTTAAATAGCCTTCTGCTAAAGCATAATTAAGTGCTGAGGCAAACTCTTCATTGGTCACTTCATATTTTCCCAGTTCAAAATCATGAGTTAAAGTTACCTGGTGTTCAGGAAACCCGAGACGTAAACCACTGTCTAAAACTTGACCCATGGTAAATGTTCCAGTTGGAATTTTAACAAGTTCTGGGCTCAAAATCTCAGCTGCATTAGCATTATTACCTATTACAGAAAATACAGGTCCAAAGGTTGCTATTAATATAATACATGTTAATACCAATAGTTTATTTTTATTCACTTTTTCTACTCCTCTCTATAACAGATAATTGCTCCATAGTAAAAAATCAAATACACCGATACTGCCCATACTCCAGCAATTATTAACAAACTGATATTTCCCAGATCTAATACTAATAATTCTCTAATCTGAGCACTTTTAAAGATTAAAATTCCAAAAACAAAACCAGTAACCCAGCTTAACCACATTCGGCCGTACATCATAGGTATTAAACTCTTCAATCTAAAACCAAAATTAATCCATAAAGCCAGTATCCATTCCGGTAAAAATGGCCAGAACAGCCAGATCCGTTTTAAAGGAGCTGGCGTATAGACTCCAAATAATATCAATAATGTTTCTACTACTAATCCTAACATTCCAACTAATAACACTAATTTTAGATCTAAAATCCAATCAGGACTAAAAACAAATTTAACTGCCCCTATTACTGCTACAACTAAGGGGCCCACCCACAACAGACCACTTATAGCACCATAATAGCAGGCAACAACACCAACTAAAAATAATACTGTCGAGGTCATTTGACCTAAGCCATCCAGGGACCTGGCAGCAGAGTCATCTTTACTCATCATTCCTTCTCTCCTTTTTCATGATAAGGCTCAAAAGGCGGATATACGTCCGGGTCAACTTTAACATCGATTAATGCTGGACCTCCAGAAGCTAAAGCATCCTTAAATGCAGGAGCAAACTCGGCTAAATTTTCCACAGTGTAACCTTTAGCACCACAAACTTCGGCATAACTCTTATAATCTGGATTCATAAAATGATTAAATACTTCTTTATCTCGAGTTCTCAGCTGGAACATCTTAATAATATTAAACTCTCCATTATTGAAGATAACCCAAATTACTGGTATTTTATTTTCAACAGCAGTCATTAACTCAAAACCAGCCATTTGATAATCCCCATCACCACAGCAGGCAATTACAGGACGCTCTGGGTTAGCAGCCTTAATTCCCATGGACGCATTAACATTAGCAGCCATCGGACCAAATGTACCAGGGTTTTGATAAATTTGGTTCTCATCTAAATTCAAATAAGCATGCAGCCACATCATATGGGCCCCGGCATCTCCCAGAATAATCGAATCTTTAGGAAGTAGTTTTGAAATTTCCTGACTTAGCTTCCCCGGATGTATTAGCTCACCTTCATATTTGATATTTTCATCGTAAAATTTATCTTTCTTCAACTCTAATTTATTCTGCACTTTAACCTGATCTGCTAACTCTTTTCTCACAGCTTTTACTGCCAGTTTAGCATCAGAAAGCAGGGCAAAATCTGGTTGATATACTTTTCCGATATCCTGAGGATCAATATTAATCTGCATTAAAGTCTTATCATCAAATAAGTCTGCTCTAGACTTCCAAACTGACCATTTAGCAAATGAATTACCAATAGCAATTATTGTGTCAGCTTCTTTGAAGAATTTTTTTGCCCCTTTATCACCAGAAACTCCAGTAGTTCCAAGAGATAAAGGATGAGCTTCAGACAAAATTCCTTTAGCATCCATAGTAGTCATAAATGGAATTTGATAATCTTCAAAAAGTTTTAATAATTCGTCTTCAGCATGACTTCTAACACAGCCATAACCTAAAATTGCTGCAATTTTTTTATCGGCTTTTATATCTTTAGCGAGAGCAGCAGCAAATTCTGCTATTTCTTTTTCCTCTGCTGATACAGGCTTTATATTTAAATATATTTCTCTGTAATTGGGTACTTCCTGATTCATCATTTCATAATCAATATGCAGGTTTACAGGTCCTGGACGACCTTCAAAAGCAAGATTGATTGCTTCTTCCAGTACATCACAGGTTTCTTCTGGCTGTCCAATCATAAATGATTTTTTTGTAGTTGCTGCAAACATCTTTTGAGAATCAGGAGTCCGGTTTAAACCTGTGGTTTCACCTAAATCGCCTTTACCCCGATACTCTTTAGCTGTATAAGGAGTAATTGAAAGCACCGGCAGAGAATCAGAATAAGCAACTGCTAATCCTGAAAACAAATTAAAAGCACCAGGGCCAGCAGTAGAAAAACAAACCCCCAACTTGTCAGAAAACATACTATAACCACAGGCCATAAAAGATGCAGCCTGTTCATGTCTAATAATTACTGTATCTATTTTTTTTGATTCGTCCAGAGCTAATAAAATATCAGAGTCAGATTGACCTGAGCCCCCAAAAACTGTTTCCACACCTATTTTTTCTAAGGTTTTTACTAT
>JBNJDK010000130.1:0-4231 GCA_051744805.1 Bacillota bacterium | reverse complement strand
AACAACTCTTCTAGTATCTTCAGGGATAATAAAGGAAATATCCCCATCAATTAAAATATCGTTATTTTTTCTAATCTCTGCTAATTTACTATAATAATTATAGAGGTCCATATCTGGTTCTTCTCCATTAGGACGTTCTCCCCAGATCATTGTTCTCCTATTATCAGGATCTTTTCCTCCATATAATCCTATTTCATCACCATAATAAATCATTGGAGCTCCTTTATAGGTGAACTGCATCAGGGCAGCCAATTTTAATCTTTCTTTACTTTGATTTGCACTGGCCAGAAATCTTATAGTATCATGACTATCAATAAGATTTTGTAGAGAATAAATTGACTGTTCTGGATAATCTATATTAACCTCTTCCAGACTATAGACAAACTCTTTAGCTGATATTTTTTCTTTAGCTATAAAATTAATTACTGCATCTCTAAACTTATAATTCATTACACTATCAAATTCCTGCCCCTGTAAATAACGAGAAGCATTATTCCAGATTTCACCTGTTATATAGACCTCAGGATTAATTTCTTTGACATAATCTCTCCATTCTTTCCAGAATTCTGGATCTGTATCTTTTACTTCATTGGCTACATCTAATCTCCAGCCATCAATTCCATCTGAAGGATCTCCATCTCCATCAGGATCCATCCACTTTTTAGTAATCTCAAAAATATATTCTTTTACTTCCGGATTGGCAACATTTAACTTTGGATGAGCACCAAAACCGGCCCAGCATTTATAATTTGGTTCTTTTCCTTCTGTTCTCTGTTCATAAAGAGTATTTATCGGATAACTTTCTATAAAAAACCAATCCCAGTATTCTGAGTCTCTTCCTTTTTCAACAACATCCTGAAAAGCATAATGTTCATACCCTGTATGATTAAAAACACCGTCTAAAACAATTTTTATATCTCTATTGTGAGCTTTTTTGATAAAATCTATAAAATAATCTTCTGAAGCTGCAAAATCATCTTTTATAGCTAAATTATCATCTATCTTTTCATAAGCAGCTGTATTGTAACGATGATTGGCAGTAGCTTCAAATATCGGATTAAAATAAATTGCATTTATACCAAGGTCTTTCAAATAATCAAATTTTTCTTCAACTCCCTGCAGATCTCCACCATATTTTATATGCCAGCCTGATTTTGGATAAATTCGAGATTTATCATCCATAAATTTAGCTGGATCTATATAATGATGGCTGCTAAACATTACCCCTTGATGCCATTCAGGAGTTATATTTTCATATCTTTCTTCTTTGTTTTTATAAGTTTCTATTAATTCGGGATCATTATCTTTATTTGCATTATTAAATCTATCAGGAAAAATCTGATAAAATACTGCTTCTTTTACCCAGTCAGGAGTTTCAAAAACAACCTGCTCATCAATTGAAAATTCAAAAGTATCAATTTCTTTTTTTACAGCTCCATTTTTGGCAAAATAACTGTATGTTTCATTATCAAAAAGTAAAAAACTGTATACTATTTCCTCACCGTATAACTCTGCTTCAGTTTTCCAGAAAGTATAGCTATCAGTTGAAGCATATTTTTCCATTTCAATAGACCTCGGTCCTGTTTTATCTAAATATAAAAGTCTAACATCATTAACATCATTTTTTTGAGTTTGTAGACGAAAACTATATATATCTTCTTCTAATCTATTTAGAAAATCTCTTTTTTCTGGGTCATGCCAGATAGATTCCCCAAAAATTTCTCCATCTCCAATTTTAGCTTCTTTTTCTGTTTTTTTATCTAATTCAACTTTTAATACAGAATTAATTCCTCCAAAACCATCTGGAACTGTCTTATCATTATTAGGATCTCTTATCCAATTATTTTCATTAACTACAAATTTGTAAGTATATTCTCCTGGTTTTAAAGCTTTTGTAATTTCATAAATACCATCACCATTTTCATCTTTCATTGGATCAGCTTTAGTAGACCAATCATTAAATGAACCGGCCAGATGAACAGATCTTACATCTGACATTGGAGGTTCAAATTCAAACTTAACCTCAACTGTTCCAGGTGGAGCTGCCTTAACAATTCCTAAACCAGCAAATAAAATAACTGTAATTAAAAAAACTGAGAAAACGTTTGCATAAATAAAGTTAAATTTTTTGAATTTAATTTTCATCACCCTCTTTTTCTTTTTTTACTTCTAAATTTTTCTCTCCTCTTTTTGCTTGATACATAGCATAATCTGCATTTTTTATTAATTGTTCTAATTCTCTACCATCATCAGGGTAAATACTAATTCCACCACTAATACTAATCTTAACTTGATTACCCTCAATTAAAATAGGTTGATTAAATACTTCTATTACTCTAAAACCAACCTCAGCAGCCTGTTTTTTAGAATCAATATCTGCAAGCATTATTACAAACTCATCTCCACCCAATCTGGCCAGACAATCTTTAGATTTTAAATTGCTTTTTAATCGATTAGCTATCTTTTTTAATACTAGATCACCAATATTGTGTCCATAGTTATCATTTATTTTTTTGAATTTATCAATATCTAAAAATAAAATAGCAAATTTATTAGAATTTCCTCTAGCTTTGTTTTTTGCCTTTTCAAATTCCTCTTCAAACAATTTTCTACCTGCCAATCCTGTTAGTTGATCATGATAAGCCTGATATTCAAATTTATTAAGTAGATATACAACTACTGAAATAAAACTAACAAATACTATTAACATAATAATAATATTCAGAGAAAAAAGCCCTCGATGTTTAGCTATTTCCTGATACATTACCTGATTATCATATTTAAGACCAACAACATAGGAATTCCACCCATCTTCTCGACCATCTCGTTCAGCGGTCAATGCAGGAAAAAATCTGTAAGTATATTCATTATCATCTTTTTTTATTGTTTTTGATTGAACTTCATTATTTAAAACAGCTTTTCTGGCTAATTCATCTTCAATCTCAGCTACATCTGGTTTTAAATAAGGTTTTTTGCTACTTCTTAATTTTGCTACCTGATATTCATTTGGCTCCACACTAAAAAAAGAAATTTCTTCTACCAGATTATATTCTTGTGTTAATCTACTTGCATCCCCAAAAATGTCTAAATTTTTTAAAGAAGAAAATTTATTTTGAGCATTAATACTCAATTCTAATAGATATTCATTGTCAGGAGTAGGCATATAACTATATTTTTTTATTTCTCCAGTCTGTGTTGCAAGATCAAGCCGGTCAACTACAAAAGAATCCCCATTTATTCTTTTTCTTAAAACTTTGGCAAAACTTCCATATTTGGAAAAATCAAGGCCTAAATCTTCTTTAAAAGTAGTTCTAATTATTTTTAAATCACTATTAATAATATAAATATTATAATCTTCAAATTTTGCTTTTAACTCCTCTAAATCCCAATCATTAATATCAGGATTTTCTTCATATTTTTCTATCATTAACTGAGAATATTCTCTCATTTCTTCATTTAAATATTCTTCAGCTATTTTATAAGAATCATTGATATAATTGATTGTTTGTAAAATGTTTTTTTCCACCATTAATTGCCGACTTTCATACTTCTCCCTAATTACCTCTTTTGTACTACGATAATTTGCAAAAGAAATAATAAAAATCGTTAAAGCTAAAATAATAATTATTATGTATTTATATCTTTTTAAAAAATCATTCAATTGCCTCACTCCTATATTGATATTATTCAGCAATAATTGTAAAATACCTGCAAAAAAATACAAAAATACCCCACTTAATTAAAAAGTGGGGAGAATTTTAACAAATAATAGAAAACCTCTAATAACTTTAGTTAAGAGCTTCCTTTAATGTATGCCAGGATAAAACTGCACACTTAACTCTTGCTGGCATATTAGAAATATTTTGTAGGGCTCTTGCATCTTTTAATTTTTTTAATTCTTCTTTATCATCTATTTCTTTTTTTATCATTTTTATAAATGTTTCTACTAATTCTAAAGCTTCTTCAATACTTTTACCTTTTATGAGGTCTATCATAATAGAAGTAGAAGCTTGCGAAATAGCACAGCCACTTCCATGAAAAACTGCTTCTTTTATAATATCATCTTCTATATTAAGATCTAAAGTAATATCATCACCACAATTAGGATTATGGCCATGTTCACTTAGGTCAGGATTCTCTAATTCACCTTTATTTTCTTTTTTGTTATTATGATGCATTATCAAGTCAGTATAAACAGAATTAAGATCCATTACTAAACATCTCCTTTGCC
>JBNJDK010000129.1:0-4337 GCA_051744805.1 Bacillota bacterium | reverse complement strand
TTTATTCAAAATCTTCCAGATGGCTATGATACAGTTATCGGTGAAAGTGGAGATTCGCTTTCAACCGGGCAAAAACAGTTGATTTCTTTTGCAAGAGCTATCCTTGCTGACCCTAGAATTTTTGTGCTTGATGAAGCTACATCTTCCATAGATACAGAAATGGAACAAATTATTCAGGAAGCAATAGAAAAAATTCTGGCTGGAAGAAGTAATATTATAATTGCCCACCGTCTTTCTACTATTCGTTCTGCAGATAGAATAATCTGTTTAAAAGATGGAGAAATAATTGAAGAAGGTAATCACAGTGAACTTTTATCTCTTAAAGGCTATTATTATAAACTTTATACTACTCAATTTAAAGAAGAATTACAGGCCTAAAAATAATTGAAAATAAAATTTTGCTCTTTTAAAAGGAAATTTTTGAAAATTGTTGAATTTAATTAGTGAAGAGATAAGAAAAGGGAGGAATAAGATGTGCTTACTAAATTAAAAGGTGTCTTAAATAAAAGTGAACACTGGACAGAAATAAGATATCATCATCGCCAGCAAACAAGTATTGAGATAAAAAATGGAGAAGTTACTAGAGTAGAAGATAGTACTCTGGCTGGAGTTGGTATTAGATGTCTTGTCAATGGATGCTGGGGTTTTGCTGCTACAGCAGATATGAGTGAAGAAGCTTTAGAAAAAGCAGTTAGAGAAGCTACTACTGCAGCTAAAGTAGGTAGCAGTCTTCGCAAAAATAAGATTGAAAGAATTGCTGAAGGTGAGATGGCCCGGGGAGATTATGTTTATGCTGATGAAAATGATGATGTTGAACTTAAGGAAAAGATAAATTTATTCCTTGAAGCAGAAGAATTTATTAGTGAAAAAGAAAATATTATAAGTGGGATTGTAAATTATAGTAAATATAATGATAAAAAGATTATTTTAAATTCAGATGGAGCTGAAGCTAATATCAAAGATATAAAACATGATGTTGGTATTGTTGCTGTTGGAAATGATGGTTCAGGCCAGGAAATTGGATCAGTTTCAGCCGGGGTGACAGGTGGCTGGAGTGACCTTTTTGCAGATAAATCTCTTATGGAAATGGTTGAAGAATCCGTAAATATTGCCAGAACAAAACTTAAAGCAGATTATGCTGCTGGAGGAGAATATAGAGTTATTCTGGATCCAATGCTAGTAGGTGTTTTAGCTCATGAAGCTATTGGCCATACTGTAGAAGCTGATTTTGTAATGAGTGGTTCTATAGTCCAGGGTAAAATAGGTAAAAAAGTGGCAAGTGAAAAAATAACTATGATAGATGATGGTAATGTTGAAAAAACAGCAGGTATGACTTTAGTTGATGATGAAGGTACTGTTGCCCAAAAGACTACTATAATTGAAAATGGAATTTTGGAAGAATATCTCCATAATCGAGAGAGTGCTGCCGAATTTGCTGTTATACCTAAAGGAAATGCGCGGGCTTTTACTTATCGCGATGAACCATTAGTAAGGATGACTAATACTTATATAGAAGAAGGAGAAAGTAGTTTTGATAAAATGGTATCAGAAATAGATAATGGTTATTATCTTAAAGGTTTAGGACAGGGTGGTCAGGCAGATGCCAATGCAGAATTTATGTTTGGAGTACAGGAAGCCTATAAAATTGAGGATGGTAAAATAACTGACCCTGTTAAAGGTATAACAATTTCTGGCCAGGCTTTTGAAGTCTTAAACAGTGTTGATGCTGTTGGAGATGATTTGAAGTTTGCCTTAGGTAGAGGTTACTGTGGAAAAGGACAATTAGCTAAAGTTGATGCAGGTGGCCCTCATTTGCGCTGCAAAGTAAAAATTGGTGGTAAACAGGAAGGGGATGCAAAATAATGGATGAAATCAAATTTGCTAATAATATAATTGATAAAGCTAAAGAAATGGACCTGGATGATATTGAAGTTTTTTATAATAGTAGCAAAAATTTAGATGTAGTCTGGGAAAAAGGAGATTTACAAATTCCTAAAACTGATCTTTACCAGGGATTTGGGATAAGAGTATTCAAAAATGGCAGGACAGGTTTTTCTTCAAGCAATATTTTAAATGAAAAAGAAGGAGAACGTGTTCTAAAAAGGGCTGCAGAAATAGCAGAAATAACCCCTTCTGATGAAAGTAATTTTCTGCCTGAAAAAAATGATATAAGATATGTAGAGGATATTGTTGATGAAAGAAATGATGATATAAAATTAGTTCATGCAGTAGAAAAAGGTAAAGAATTTGTAGAAAACTTTTTAAATTATGATAAACGGGTTAAATTAGATACAGCTAATTTTAGTACTCGTTTAAATAAAAGGGTTATAGTAAATAGTAAAGGAACAAAGGCTTCAGAAGAAAAGACAGTTTTTGAAAATATGGCAATGGCTTTTGCCAGGGAAGACGAAAATGTTTCTTCTTTTGATCTTTCTTTTCAAATTGCCTGTAAATTATCAGAATTAAACTTAAAAGAAGAAGCAGAAGAACTTGCTAAAAAGGTAGTGAACTCTCTTGATGCAGAAAGTGTAGATAGTTTTGAGGGAAGTGTTATTTTAACTCCATTTTCTGTTTTAAGTGTAGTAGCTTCACCATTAAGTTTTGCAATAAATGGTGAAAATGTCGTTAATGGAATGTCTCCCTGGTCTGACAAAATGGGTGATAAAGTTGCTATTCCAGGATTTTCAATAGTTGATGATGCTCATATTGCTGGAGGTGTTGGTTCTCGTTCTTTTGATAGAGAAGGTGTTTCACCTAAAAAATTAGATATTATTAAAAATGGGAAATTAAATAGTTTTATTCACAATAGTTACACTGCCCATAAACTGGATACAGAATCTACCGGTCATGCCAGTGGAGGAGCTCAGAGTAAGCCAGGGGTTTCACCTTCCAACTTTATTATTGAAGGTGGAGATAAAAGTTTAGATGAAATTATAAAAGATACTGAAAAAGGTATTTTAGTTAACCGCTTTTCTGGAAATACTGATCCTGTAAGTGGAGATTTTTCAGGAGTAGTCAAAGGTGGTAAGTATATAGAAAATGGAGAAGTTGTTAAATCTATCAAAGGAGTAATGATAGCTGGAAATGTTTATGATTTACTTAATAATATTTCTGCGATGACTGAGAAAAAACAATTTATTCAAAATTTCCGTTTACCACATATTAGATTTGAAGATGTATCTATTACCGGACAGTAAAAATATAAGAAAAAAGACTGGAGATGATTAGTTTTCCAGTCTTTTTCTAATTTAAAATAATTTATAGCTGTGATTCATCACCGGAGCTTTAAGATTTTCTAATACTTTTTCTAAAAGCACACCTTCTCGGTTGGGATAATCATAACCATAAGTTGTTTTAATAGCAGTAGAGGTAAATTGGACTGCTCTATCTAAGGCAAGTGGTAAACTATCACCATCTAACATACTTCCAACAATAACACTGGCAAAAACATCACCTGTTCCCGGGAAATAAGTAGGAACATAATCACAATCAACCTGCCAGAATCGGTTATCATTTTTATTGTAAGCTATAACTGAAGTTTTTTCGTCAGATTTATCATAAGGAAGACTGGTAATTATAACTATATCTGGTCCCATTTCAGAAAGACGAAGGAGATAATCTTTAATTTTAGATTTTTCCATTTTTAAAGGGTATTCTTCATCTAGAAGAAATGCTGCTTCAGTCATATTTGGAGTTATAATATCAGCATGAGTTACAAGTTCTTTCATCCTTCTTACCATTTCATTATCAAAAGGCCCGTAAGTTTTGCCATCATCTCCCATAACCGGATCAACTACGACAAATTCACTGTCTTTTCTAAATCTTTTTATAAAATCTGCAACAATATCAATCTGTTTTGTTGATCCTAAAAATCCACTATAAATACTATCAAATTTTAGATCAAGTTTATCCCAGTGTCCTATATAATCTTTCATGTGTTTTGTGAAATCCACAAAACTTGGTTTACCAAATCCTCCAGTATGAGTGGATAAGATTGAGGTTGGTAAGGGACAGGCCTGAATTCCCATTGTAGAAAGAATAGGAATGATTACAGTCAGAGATGCTCTTCCATAACCAGATAAATCATGAATAGCAGCTACTTTTTTAACAGGATTTTTCATAATTTTGATCTTCCTTTCTTTTAGAAATTATTCTTTGATATTAAAAGCAATTACAGCTAAGATAGTTATTACAAATCCAAATACAGCTATCACACCTATATCAAATGATAGATTAAATTGAGTCATTGCTTTTAATTCAGGACTATTATACATTATATTACGAAGTCCATCAACTGCATAAGCCATTGGATTAATTCTCATTAAAAAATACATCCA
>JBNJDK010000128.1:0-4346 GCA_051744805.1 Bacillota bacterium | reverse complement strand
CAATTCAAACTCATTAAATTCAATATATTCAGGGATTTTAAAAATACTTTCATTTTCAAAAAAATTCAAAATAACTAATAATTTTTCAACTTTATCTTCACGTAGATATGCATAAATTTCTTTATGATCATCTAAAATCAACTTATATCTTCCATAAACAAATATAGGATTTTCTTTTCTTAACTTAATTAATTTTTGATAATAATAAAAAATAGAATCTTTATTGGCAAGTGCTTTTTTTACATTTATTTTTTTATAATTAGGGTTTAATTTTAACCAGGGACTACCAGTTGTAAATCCTCCATTTTCTTCATCACTCCACTGCATAGGTGTCCGAGCATTATCACGGGTTCTATAATTAAGAATATCTTTTATCTCAGAAAAAGAATTAATATTACCTTTTTTCATTTCATCATGAAAATAATTTACAGTATCAATATCATCCATTTCTTCAATATTTTCAAAAACAGAATTAGTCATCCCAATCTCTTCTCCCTGATAAATAAAAGGAGTTCCTTTAATTGTATGCAGAAAAGTAGCAAGCATTTTAGCAGATTCAACTCTATATTTTCCATCATCCCCAAATCGGGAAACCATTCGAGGTTGATCATGATTACTTAAATAATTACTATGCCAGCCATTTTCTTTTTCCAGTTTATACTGCCATTCTGAAGTTATTTCTTTCAGTTCAAGCAAATCTATTTTTTTAGGAAGAGAAAATTTACCATCAGCTCCTTCATCTAAACCCATGTGATCAAAATGAATAATCATATTTAGTTCATCTCTATCTTTAGCTACATATTTTGCGCCTTCCTCAGGATTAACCATCACAGTCTCTCCAACTGTCATCAAATTATAATCACTTAATACTTTTTCATTCATCTCCTGTAAATATTCATGAACTCTGGGACCATTAGCAAAATGCTCACTTCCTATAAGTCCCTCATCTTTACCATCAGAGAAATTTTGATCTTTAGAAATTAGATTTATAACATCCATTCTAAATCCATCTATTCCTTTATCCAACCAATATTTCATTATATCATATACTTCTTCTCTTACTTTTTTATTTTCCCAATTAAGATCTGGCTGTTTTTTAGAAAATAAATGCAGATAATACTCTTCAATCTTTTCATCATATTCCCAGGCTGATCCTTTAAAAAATGATTCCCAATTATTTGGAGGGTTATTACTTTTTCCTTTTTTCCAGATATAATAATCTCGATATGGACTATCTTTTAAAAGAGATTTCTCAAACCATCTATGTTCATCTGAGGTATGATTTACCACTAAATCCATAATTAATTTTATATCTCTTTTATGCAACTCTTCTAACAATCGTTCCCAATCATCCATATTTCCAAATTTCTTACTTATTTTTCTGTAATTACTAATATCATAACCATTATCATCATCAGGAGATTTATATACTGGATTAAGCCATACTACATCTACTCCTAGCTTATCTAAATAATCAATTTTTTCTATTACTCCCTGTAAATCACCTATTCCATCTCCATCTGTATCATTAAAACTTCTCACATATATTTGATAAACAACCGCTTCTTTCCACCATTTACGAACCAATTTACATCCCCCTTCTATAATATCTTAATATCTTTTAAAAATTATACCATAGTAAGAATTAATTTAAAAATGGAAAAAGCGAATATGCTAATTAAAACATATCCGCTAAATAAGGGGAGATATTTATTTGAAATTATTTTTAATAGTTAAAATCACGTTCTCCAGTTTTCATATAAATAACTCTTTCACAGACATTAGTAGAATGATCTCCAATTCTTTCCAAAAAGCGACTAATAAAAATAAGAGAAGTAGCCTGTTCTATAGTGGAAGGATCTTCTATCATAAAAGTAAGTAATTCTCGTAAAATTTGCTCATCTAAAACATCTACTTCTTCATCTTCCTCAGCAATTTTTCTAGCTTTTTCTACATCAAGATCGATGAAAGCTTCTAAACTATCTCGTAACCTCCTAGTTACAATTTTTGTCATTCTTGGAATATCAATAAGTGGTTTAATAAGTGGTTCTTCTCCAATTTTTATAACCATATTTGCTATATTACAAGCATGGTCACCTATTCTTTCCAAATCTGTGGCTAATTTAGAAATTACAATAATTTCTCTCAAATCTTTAGCTACTGGCTGTTGTAAAGCAATTAATCTAGTTGTATCTTCTTCTAATTTTATTTCAAAATCATCTATTTTATCATCTTCTTTAATAACTTCCTGGGCCAAATCAAGGTCTTTCTCCTGTAAAGCATTAATGCTTTTATGAATTGCTTCTTCAACCATACTTCCCATTTTAATCATATTACTTTCCAGATCCTTTAGTTGCTCATGAAATCCTTTTCTCATAAAATTTTCCTCCTTTTAACCGAAGCGGCCTGTAATATAATCTTCTGTTTTTTGATTTGTAGGATTTTCAAATAATTTTTCTGTTTTATCAAATTCGATAAGATCCCCCATTAAGAAAAAGGCTGTATTATCAGATATTCTAGCTGCCTGCTGCATATTGTGAGTAACTATTACTATTGTATAGTTCTTTTTTAAATCATCTATTAATTCTTCTATTTTAGTTGTAGCTACTGGATCAAGAGCTGAAGCAGGCTCATCCATCAGAAGAACTTCAGGTTTTACAGCAAGAGCTCTTGCAATACAAAGTCTCTGTTGTTGCCCTCCAGATATATCCAGAGCTGATTCATCAAGTCTATCTTTAACTTCATCCCACAAAGCAGCTCCTCTTAAACTTTCTTCAACTATTTCATCCAACTTATTTTTATCTTTTAATCCATGTATTTTTGGCCCATATGCAACATTATCATAAATTGATTTAGGAAATGGATTAGGTTGTTGAAATACCATTCCAACTTTTTTGCGAAGCTCTACTACATCTATCTTAGATTGATAAATATTTTCACCATCTAATAATACTTTACCATCAACTTTAGCACCGTTGATAAGATCATTCATTCTATTTAGTGATCGTAAAAAAGTCGATTTTCCACAACCTGAAGGACCAATTAGTGCTGTAACTTTATTTTTTTTGATTTCAATATTAATATCATTAAGAGCCTGAAAATCTCCATAATAAAAGTCCAGGTCTTTTACCTCCATTTTATTTGTAGCCATACTATATCTCCTTTCACTTGACTATAAATGTCATTTAAATATAGTATAGCAGTCTAATGTTAATATCCTGTTAAAAACCTGTAAAAATATCGTTAAATTAATTTTAGTGAATATAATTATCCTTCTATATGTTTCTTGTTTTTATTTTTAATAGCTATAAAGGAACCAAGTAAAACAAAAAAAGCACCTATCCCCTGTCTGAAATTAAATTTATCTGCAAAAAGTAAAATGGAAAGAAAAATTCCTACAATAGGTTCAAGCATACTTAAAACAGATACTTTAACAGGACTTGTCAATTTTATGGCACTAAAAAAAGCGAGAAAACTAAACATTGTAATAATACTTATAGAAACAGCAGGAATCCAGGCCATGTAACTAAAATTAAAATGAAGAGTATCAGTAATTAATCCAATACTCAAAAAGGAAAAAGAAGCAAATAAACTGGCAAAAGCAATAGTATTAATAAGGGATATCTTATCTAGAAGATGATTACCATATAAAGTATAAACTGCATAAAATATAGCAGAACCAGCTGAAAAACTAATCCCAATCAAACTAATTTCTGAAATAGCATTTCCAAAAACTAATACTAAACCAAAAGTAGCAATTATTATTGAAATGATCCCCTTTTTAGTTAATCTGTCACCTAAAAACACTGAAAATATAGCTACCAGAGTTGGATAAGTATAAAAAACTAAAAGCGCAAGAGAAGCAGGGATATGATTTAAGGCAGAAAAATAAAAGAAATTTTGAAATGAATAAATAATTCCACCAAATATAAATAATTTAAAAAGATCTATGTAAGTTAAATTTATTTTATTTTTTCTAATAAAAATAAATGAAAAAATAAATATAGCTGTCAAACTATATCTTATAAAAATCAAAGAAAATACAGTTACTCCTCCTTGATAAGCATATAATGCTAGAATAGGAATAGTTCCAAAACCTGCAGCTGAAAAAAGGGCCAGTAAAGATCCTTTGAAGTTATTACTTAAATTCATAATATCACCTAACTTTATTATTTTAAAAAGTTTGAGCAGAAGGAATAACCTTCTGCCCAAATTAATTTTATATCTAACTAAATACTTAACTCTTTTTCAATTTAGAATAAACCAGTAATCTTACCATCTTCATCAACATCTATATCTTCTGCTGATGGTCTTTTTGGTAATCCAGGCATTGTCATTACAGGTCC
>JBNJDK010000127.1:0-4477 GCA_051744805.1 Bacillota bacterium | reverse complement strand
TTTATACTTTAGTTTGATAATATGTTGAATAATAAATAATTAGATTATTCACTATTCATGAGGAGGAGAGAAGTTGACTAAAAAAATTTATTTAAGTTTATTTGCGTTGCTAATGTTGGTTAGTCTTTTATTTTCTTCAAATGTCATGGCTCAGGAACCTAATTATGGTGGAACTCTAGTTTTTGGCCGTGGAGCAGATGCTGTTAGGTTGGATCCAGCAGATGTTACTGATGGCGAATCAGTAAAAGTTTTGACTAATGTTTTTGAAGGTTTGGTAAGATTTAAAGCGGGCAGTACAGAAGTAGAACCTGCTTTAGCTACTCAATGGCGAGTTTCTGATGGTGGAAAGGTTTGGGAATTTAAGTTAAGAGAAGATGTTACATTTCATGATGGTACAGAATTTACTGCTGATGATGTAGTATTTACCTTTGAAAGGCAGATGAATGAAGATCATCCTTATCATAAGGGAGATTTTGCTTATTGGGGTTATATGTACAGTATGGTTGAGAGTGTAGAAAAAGTTAATGATTATCAGGTTAAAATTACTTTGTCAAAACCATATGCTCCATTTATCTATAATCTCGCTTCTTTTCCAGCATTTATAATTTCAGAAGACGCTATGAAAGATATGGGAGTAGATGAGTTTAGAGTTAATCCAGTTGGAACTGGACCATTTAAGTTTGATAACTGGGAACATGATTCACAAATTACTTTATCAGCTTTTGAAGACCACTGGGATGGAAGACCCTATCTTGATAAAGTTGTATTTAGAGTAGTTCCTGAAAATACAACGAGAGTTATGGGGCTTAAAGGTGATGACCTTGATTTAATTGATAACTTTGGCCCACAAAATGTAGGAACCATCCAGGATTCAGATAATATTAAACTCATGGCACAGCCTGGTATGAATGTGTCATATATGGCCATGAATTTTACTAAAGAACCTTTAAATAATAAGAAAGTAAGACAGGCTATAAGTTGGGCTATTGATAAGCAATCTATTATTGATGGTGCTTATAATGGTGTAGCAGAAGCTGCTAAAAATCCAATGCCACCTACTCTTTGGGGGTATAATGATCGTGTAGAAGATTATGGTTATGATCCAGAAAAAGCTAAAGAATTATTAGAAGAAGCTGGATATGGCGATGGATTTAGCATTGACCTCTGGTATCCTAATAACCCAAGACCTTATATGCCAGAAGGTAAAAAAGTTGCTCAATCTATTCAGAGTAATTTAGCAGAAGTTGGTATAGATGTCGAATTAGTGACATATGATTGGGGTACTTATTTGGATAAAACGGAAAATGCTGAACATGATATGGCCTTACTTGGCTGGATAGGAGATAATGGAGATCCTGACAATTTCATTTATGTACTTCTTGATAAAGATAATGCAACTATGGGTAGTGCTGGAAATATAGCTTTCTATAAAAGCGATGTTCTCCACAAAATACTAATTCAGGCTCAGGAATCTACAGCTGGGAAGCCAGAACGTGCTGGTATGTACAAGGCTGCTCAACATGTTATCCATGAAGATGCTCCCTGGGTACCAATTGCTCATATGAATAAATTTATGGGAGCAGCAAATAATGTAATGGGCTTTGAAATTCACCCAACTGGACAGGTATATTTAAGAAACACCTGGCTTAAGTAGAAAATAAAGCAAGTAAAAATTAAAAGTAAAATTAAAAATATCCTGCCAATGCTTTAAGATTGGCAGGATATTAAATTATCAAAAAAAAGATATAATTATGAGAGTATGGAGGAATTGAACATGTTCAAATATGTTCTTAAAAGAATATTAATGTTAATACCGGTATTATTAATAATGTCATTTTTAATATTTGGGATGATAGATTTAATTCCTGGAGATCCAGCTCAAATGATGCTAGGAACTCATGTTACAGAAGAGGCTTTAGAAGAGGCAAGAGAAGAAATGGGATTAAATGATCCATTTTTAGTTAGATATGGTCGTTTTTTAAATGATACTGTTCACCTTGATCTTGGTAAATCTTTAATGTCAAGAAGACCGGTCTGGAATATGCTGGGAGAGAAGTTACCTGCTACAGTAGAGTTATCTGTTTTTGCAATGGTATTTGCTTTAGTAATTGGACTTACAGCAGGTTCTATAGCAGCCTGGAAGCAGAATACTATTTTTGACTATTTTTTCTCGATGATTGCTTTAATTGGTATATCGATGCCTGTTTACTGGCTTGGGTTTATGTTAATATTATTATTTGCTGTAACTCTTAATCTTTTTCCTACAGCAGGTAGAATTGCAGCGGAAATGGACTTAAGTGTATTATCTACTAATTTTATTTTATTTGAGAGTCTTTTTACAGGACAGTGGGATATATTTACATCAAGTGTAAAACATATGATTTTACCTGCAATAGCACTTGGGACAATACCTATGGCTATAATAGCAAGGATGACAAGATCATCTCTTTTAGAAGTTTTAAAACAGGATTATATGAGAACTGCTAGAGCTAAAGGGTTAAAATTTAAAGATATTTTTATTCATGCAATTAAAAATGCAGCTATTCCTATTATAACTGTTTTTGGAATGCAATTTGGACGTTTTATGGGAGGAGCTGTACTTACAGAAACAGTTTTTGCCTGGCCAGGTATGGGAAAATGGATACTTGATGGTATTTATAAAAGAGATTTTCCTGTTGTTATCGGCGGAGCTTTAACTATTGCCTTTTTATTTGTTTTTGTAAATTTACTGACAGATTTAACTTATACATTATTAGACCCTAGAATTAAATATTGATATGAGGAGTTAGGTAGATATGAAAAACAAGAAAGTGAGAAGTGAGGATTTGGAAAAACAGGATTTTGAGAAATCCAGTTTAGTTTTAGATGCCTGGAAAAGACTGAAGCGAAATAAACTTGCTTTAGTTGGTATGATAATATTAGCAATTTTTGTTTTTACTGCAATTTTTGCTCCAATTCTTGCCCCTTATGATCCTATTAAAATTCACTGGGGTGATGAAGCAGAACCTCCTTTTTGGATGAAAGATTATTCTGAACCAGATGTTGAAGATATAAATTCCTCAGGTTTAAATAATACAAATGAAATTTCAAATAATACAAATGAATCTGGTACTGTAAGTAATAATGAAAATAATAATGATAATGAAACTACTAATGAAGAAGAAAACAGCTGGTCCACAGGAAGTGAAAGTGCCAGCGAAAGTACGCCAGAGGAAACAGAAAATGATAATTCAGGCTGGTCTACTGGAAATGGAAGTGAAAGTTCTACTGAAAGTGGTGATGATGAAGGAGGCTGGTCTAGTGGAACTACCGGTTTAGAAAATGAAGAAGAATCCAGTGAATGGGGAAATAGTGATGTTGAAGAATTGACTAAATCAAGCAAAAAATCAGAAGGGTCAGATAATTTTTATCTATTTGGCACAGATCAGATGGGAAGAGATTTGCTTTCTCGTCTAATATTTGGAGCAAGATTGACATTGCTTGTAGGTTTTGTTTCAGTTAGTATTTCTCTTATAATCGGTACTACTTTAGGTTTATTATCAGGTTATTTTGGAGGAATAATAGATACGATTATTATGAGATTTATGGATATATTACTTTCCTTTCCATATATCTTATTAGCTATTTTTATAGTTTCAATTTTGGGAAGAGGACTGACAAATGCAATGATTGCTATTGGTATTGTAGGAACACCTAGATTTGCCAGAGTTGTAAGGAGTCAGGTTCTTAGTGTGAAAGAATCAGAATATGTTATGGCTTCAAGGACATTAGGTGCGGGGGATTCATGGTTAATATCAAAACATATTTTGGTTAATTCACTTTCACCTTTAATTGTGCAAACTACAATGAGTCTTGCATCAGCTATTCTTTATTCAGCAGCACTTGGTTTTCTAGGACTGGGAGCTCAGGCACCTACTCCTGAATGGGGAGTTATGTTATCTGATGCCCGATCTGCTTTACTTACTGCTCCCTGGATTATAGTATTTCCTGGTATTGCAATAATTCTTTGTGTACTTGGATTCAATTTACTTGGTGATGGGTTGCGTGACAGTCTTGACCCAAGACAAAAACGATAATGGAATTTGTGAGGTGTAGCTATGAGTAGTGACAAGAGAGAGAAGCTGCTAGAAGTTAATAATTTAACAACATGTTTTGATACAGATAATGGTAAAATAACTGCTATTGAAGATATATCATTTGATTTATATAAAGGAGAATCTTTAGGTATTTTAGGTGAATCTGGTTGTGGTAAAAGTGTAACTGCTCTTTCTATGATGGGACTTCTACCTGAAGGTGTAGGATATGTTGAAAATGGTGAAATTATATTTGATGGTGAAAATTTATTAAATTTAAGTAATAAACAACTTAGATCTTATAGAGGTAATAAGATGTCTATGATTTTTCAGGAACCGATGACATCTTTGAACCCGGTGTTTAAGGTTAAAAAGCAGTTATTAGAAGTTTATAGAACTCATTT
>JBNJDK010000126.1:0-4504 GCA_051744805.1 Bacillota bacterium | reverse complement strand
CAAATGGAAATATATACAAAATCTGGTGACAAAGGTAATACAAGTCTTTTTGATAACACTCGTGTTGGTAAAGATTCAATAAGAGTAGAAAGTTATGGTACAGTTGATGAACTAAATTCTTCATTAGGATTTGCTAGAAATTTTATAGAAGATGAAGAAATTAAAAAGACTATCTTAAAAATTCAAAGAGCTTTATTTAATGTTGCAGGAGAATTAGCTACAGTTAAAAAAGAAGAATTTCCAGAAAGAATAGAAAAAGAAGATGTGGAAGAATTAGAAAAAATTATAGATAAATATTTAGAAAAAATGAATGAAAAAGAACAATCTAAGTTTATAATACCAGGGAGTAGTAAAGGTAGTTCAGCACTTCATATGTCAAGAACTATCTGTAGAAGAGCTGAAAGACGTATAACCTCTTTAGCTCGTGAAGAAGATATAAGTCCAGTACTCCAAAAATATATAAATAGATTATCAGATGTTATTTATACATTAGCTCGCTACTCAGAAAGTAAATTAGATTATGTAGATTTCAAAAAAGATTAAGCAGTTAAATGGGGTAGGTACTACAAAGCAGTATCTACTCTATTTTAATACCATTAGGAGGTAGAAAATGGCAGAAGTAAAATTTCCAGAATTAGTCGAAGCAGAATTTATAAAAAGACCTAATAGATTTATAGTTATTTGTAAATTAAATGAAGATGTAGATTTAAATAAATATAATATAGAATCTAGAGAAGTAAAGGCTCATTTAGCTGATCCAGGAAGATTAACAGGTTTTTTAACTAAAGGCAGAAAAATATGGTTGAGATATGTAGATAAAAAAAGCAGAAAAACAAAATGGTCAACAGTTTTATTTGAAAATGATAATCAGGATGGTTATATTTCAATGAAGTCTACTTTACCAAATGAACTGGCTGAAAAAGCTGTAAAAGAAGGGATTATTTCTGAATTAGCTGATTGGGATTATGTTCAGTCTGAATATACAGTAGGCAATTCTCGTTTTGATCTTTTATTGAGTAATAAAAATGATGAAAAATTATTATTAGAAATTAAAAATGTTAATTATGCTGAAGGAGATACTGCTTATTTTCCAGATGCAGTTACTAAAAGAGGAAAAAAACATGTAGAAGAACTTTTGGAATTAAAAAAAGAAAGTGATTATGAAACAGCATTAATGTTTATAGTCCAGAGAGATGATGTTAACAAATTAAAACCAAATTATGAAGTTGATCCTAAATTTTCTGCTACTTTAAAAAAAGCAAAAGAAACAGGACTTAAAATACTGGCCTATAAAACTTCAGTATCTTTAGAAAATATAAAATTAGATAAAAAAATAAATTTAGAAATTTAAATAATATGTTCAAAATAAAAAAGGACTTTTTTACTAATTTGTAGAATATAACAATAACAGGATATATATACGTATCTTTTTATATTTATGACATTTATAACAGAAAATATAATATTATAAGAACTTATATTTAAACTAAAAGTTCAAAAGTAAAAGAGGGATATTATGGCTGCTAAACAAAAATTAGGTGAAATATTAGTTAATTTTAATTATATTACTCAGGAAGAATTAGAAGAGGTTATTGAATCACAGGAAGAGAGTGGGAAAAGATTAGGAGAATTATTAGTCGAACATGATTATATTAATGAACATGAGTTAAATCAGGTACTTGAATTTCAACTTGAAATTCCATATGTAGATCTATCAAAATATAATTTAAATCCTGGATTAGCAGAATATTTGCCAGAACAGTTAGCTGACAAATATAAAGCAGTACCCCTTGAAGAAGAAAATAATCGATTAAAAGTAGCAATGAATGATCCTTCTGATTTAGTAGCTATTGATGACCTTGAAAGAGCAGCAGGTGTGAAAATAAAACCAATGATTGCAAATACTAAAGATATAAATAGGGCTTTAGGAATTATTTATTCAACAAATGAAGATACAGCAGAAGTATTTGCAAGTTTAAATGATTATCAATCAGGGGAAGAACCTGAAATAGATCAATTAAAAGAAATGGTTGAAGATGCTCCTATTGTAAGACTTACTAATCTTATTATAAATCAGGCAGTACAGATGAGAGCAAGTGATATTCATATAGAACCTCAAAGAGAGAAAGTAAGAGTTAGATATAGAATTGATGGTGTTCTTAGACATGGAATGGATGTTCCTAAATATTCACAGGCTGCTTTAATTTCAAGATTAAAAATAATGGCTGATCTGGATATTACTAAAAGAAGAATACCTCAGGATGGCCGAGTTAAATTAACTGTTAAAGGTTTAGAGATTGATATGAGAGTTTCTACTTTACCAACTATTTTTGGTGAAAAAGTAGTTATTAGACTTCTGAATAGAGATGAAGGTTTATTAGATATTGATAAATTAGGTTTTAGAGGTAATAATCTGGAAAACTTCAAAAGATTAATTAAAAAACCCTATGGAATTATTCTGGCAACTGGACCGACTGGAAGTGGAAAATCTACTACTTTATTTGCAGCTTTAAATACACTTAATGATATTGAAAAAAATATAGTATCTATTGAAGATCCAGTAGAATATCAATTAGATGGTATTAATCAGGTTCAGGCTCGTAAGAAAACAGGTATGACTTTTGCAAATACTTTAAGATCTATTTTAAGGCAGGATCCAGATATTATTATGGTTGGAGAAATTAGAGATGAAGAAACAGCCCAAATTGCTGTTAGAGCAGCACTGACCGGTCACTTAGTCTTAAGTACTCTTCATACGAATGATTCTGTTAGTTCCATCACAAGGCTCATGGATATGGGAATTCCTTCTTATTTAGTTGGTTCAACTGTTGTTGGTGTTGTTGCTCAAAGATTGGTGAGGAAGTTGTGTCCAGACTGTAAAGAAAAGTATCATCCTGGCCCTGAGGAAAAAATGTTTTTAGGTGTTGATGAAGATGATACAATTTATAAGGCAGGAGAAGGACATTGTGAGACCTGTAATTCTACCGGTTATAGTGGAAGATTAGCTGTTCAGGAAGTTTTTGTAGTTGATGAAAAGGTAGAAGAAATGATAACAAATTCCGCAACTGAAGCAGAACTAAAAAATTATGCAATAGAAGAAAAGGGAATGATTACACTTACAGAAGATGGTAAAAAGAAAGTAAAAGAAGGATTAACCAGTTATCAGGAAATAGCCAGATTAATAATATGAGGTGTTAAATATGAAAATAGACAATTTGCTTAAAGAGGTTGTTGATGATGAGAATGTATCAGATTTGCATTTATCAGTAAATTCTAAACCTATTGTTCGCTATAATGGTGATATAAAAATTTTAGAAAAATATGATAAAAAGTTTTCACCTGCTGAACTAAAAGAAATAGCAAAAGATTTAACTAATGAAAATCAATGGGAGGAATTTGAAGAAAAAGGTGAAATTGACTTTTCTTATAGTGTACCCGGTTTTTCAAGATTTAGAGTTAATGCTTATTATCAAAGAGGAGCTGTTAGCTTAGCTTTAAGAGTTATTCCAAAAGAAATACCTACTATTGATGAACTTAATCACCCTGAAGTATTAAAAAAATTAGCTTTACAGAGAATGGGGCTTATATTATGTACAGGTCCTACCGGTAGTGGTAAATCAACTACTCTGGCAGCTATGATTGATGAAATGAATAGAAATAAAAAAAGACATGTTATAACCTTAGAAGATCCAATTGAATATTTACATGAACATCAAAAATGTATTATTCACCAAAGAGAAGTAGGGATAGATACTACAACCTTTGCTGATGGCCTAAGAGCTTCACTAAGACAGGATCCAGATGTAATCCTCGTTGGTGAGATGAGGGACTTAGATACTATCTCAATTGCTTTACAGGCTGCAGAAACCGGTCACCTTGTTTTAGCTACCTTACACACTAATGATGCTCCCAAGACAATAGACAGGATTATTGATGTTTTTCCTGGTGAACATCAGGAACAGGTAAGAGTTCAGTTAGCGTCAACTTTAAAGGGAGTTATATCCCAACAATTATTACCTAGAGCAGATGAAGTAGGTCGAGTAGCGGCATTAGAAGTTTTAATTGGTACACCGGCTGTAAAGAATATTATTAGAGATGGTAAAAGTCATCAATTAAAATCTGTAATGCAAACAGGTGCAAAATATGGAATGATGGTAATGGATAATTATCTTATTGATCTATATAAAGATGGAATTATTGATAGACAAACAACTTTAAGAAGATCTGATAATAGAGATTATGTGAAAAAAAGATTAAATAGTTATAATTAAAAGTGTGGATTCAAGAAGTTTAAATTTATAATTTGAAAAGGGGCTGATTCCATGACACCAAAATTTCAATATGTTGCTAAAAATAAGGCTGGTGATAAGATTGAGGGGAAGATCGAGGCTGATAATTCTGAAACAGTTGTAAAACAACTGAAAGAAAGAGGCTATTTTGTAACTACTTTAAAGAAAAAGAAAGAAAAAACGGATGTCATGGAGTTTCTGAAATTTAATAAAAG
>JBNJDK010000125.1:0-4512 GCA_051744805.1 Bacillota bacterium | reverse complement strand
AGGAGGCCTTTTTTGATTTTATACCCAGCCTCTCATTTTTACAGATTCGCTCACTCTTTTAAGAGCTGTTATCCAGGCTCCAGTTCTCAATGAACTGTCTGCTTTCTCTGCTTCTCTCTTCGCTGCATTATAAGCACCAAGTATTTGATCTTTAAGTCTATTATTAACTTTTTCTAATTTCCAGTAATCATCAGTAATACCCTGAATTCTCTCATAATGACAGACTATTGCTCCCCCAGCATTAGCCACAACATCAGGAACAATTGTTATACCTCTATCTTCAAAAATTTTCTCTGCTTTTGGAGTTGTAGGACCATTTGCAGCTTCTACTATAATATCAGCTTTTATATTATCAGCATTTTCTTTATTAAGTACATTTTGAACTGCTGCAGGAATTAGTACTTCACAATCTAATTCCAGTAATTCTTCATTACTAATTTCTTCACCTTTTCCATAACCTTCTACTACTCCATTTTTTTCAACATATTCCTGTAAATCAGCTATATCAAAACCAGATTCTAAATATAATCCACCACTAATATCACTTACACCAATTATGTTATAACCTTCATCATCAAGATATCTAGCTATGTTTGCACCAACCTGTCCAAAGCCCTGAACAACTATATCAGCATCTTTACTTACATTGTAATCTTCAAATGCTGCCATTGAAACAAAGAATATTCCAAGACCGGTAGCTTCAGCACTACCAACAGTACCTCCCATACTTGAAGGTTTGTCATTAATAGCATGTGGTAAATGTTCTCCTGTAATTTGTTCATATTCATCTAACATCCAGGATTGAGTTTTATAGTTAGTTCCGATGTCTGCACCCGGTATATCAGTATTAGGACCTTTAGGTTTTAAGTTCCTAATAAATCCTCTAGTTAATCTTTCAAGTTCCCATTCACTGAGCTTAGATGGATCTACTTTAATTCCACCTTTTCCGCCCCCAGCAGGAACACCAGAAACAGCATGCTTAATTGTCATAAAAAGACCTAACGCCTTTACTTCATCAAGATCCAAATTAGGAACAAATCTAGTACCATCACGAGTTGGACCAAGAGCATCATTATACTGAACTCTATATGCTTCAAATAATCTAAATTCTCCATTATCCATCTTTAGTGGTATTGAAAAATCAATTACTCTTTTAGGACGAGATAATAATCGAATTACTCTTTCATCTATTCCACCTTTTTCACCGGCAGTTTTTAATGCATTTAAAGCTGATTCAAATACACTTACTTTTTCCATTTTATGACCTCCAATCACAATTTAAATAAAATGTAAATTTTTTTCTAAGTTTTTATTAATTATTATGGTTTAGGAATTGAAAGATCTTCTTTATAGTCATTCATTACAATATCATGATCTGATCTATCTAACCATTCTGTAATAATTTGGGCTAATTTTACTCTCTGTCTTGCTAGGTTATCACCATAATCAGGATTTTGTGCATCCACCCAGGTATTATAAAGTTCTGCTTCAGAAGGTCCTGGCTCAATTTTGTAATAAACAGGTGCAGCAACTCTGGCTATTTCAGCAGATTCATGATAACGCTGGAAACCACCCATTGATTCAACTAAGCTCATATAAACATCTAATGGAATGTCAAGTCCACTTTGACGAATAGAAGCTAGCATAGGTAAAGTCATATCTGCAAGAGGATTAAAACTATCTGCTCCTAAATCTTCTAATAATTTACCACCATAGCCTGTTCCATGACCGGCAAAAACTGAAACCTTGAATTTAGTTTCTTCAGGAATTAATCCTTCATCTCTCATCTGATTTAATAACTTAAGCATACCTTCATCAGTTACAAGAAAACCTCTTAATCCCGCTTCCAAACATCTATCCACTTCTCGTAAATAATTATAGGCCATATCATGTCCACGCATTCTCATGCCAGAAACATAACCTTCATCAGTAATATATTGTCTACCGGAATCCCAGCCGCGATTAGCTGAAGGATTAACTAATAATTCAAGATCATTTTCAGCCCCCAATTCAGCAAATGCTTTTAATTCACCATCATCAAGAAGTGTAGCACCTCTAACTAAAGAAATAACTCTATGAACTGTTACATCTCTTTTATCTGCTTCATCAATCATTGCTTCCAAATTTGAAACTCCTTCTATACCAGAAATTTCTATTCTAGCATGGGCACCACCATCAAAACGTTTATCTGAATCAGGCATATCAAAACTTTCTCTTACTGGAAAATCTGTTTTCTCTTCTATAAATTTTTGCATATCTTTAAAAGCCATTTTATATAACCTCCATTTATTTTTATTTTTTATTTAAATTCATCAAATAATTCTTCAAATTCTTCTTCACTATCTTTTATATGATAAACATGTTCATCTTTAGGAAATTCACCATTTTTTACTTCTTCAATATATTTTTCAAATGCTTTAATTTCTTCTTCAGCTACATTAGCATACTTCTTAACAAATTTAGGTGTAAATGCCTGGAACATTCCTAACATATCTCCACAAATCAATAACTGTCCATCACAGGGAGCACCAGCACCAATTGAATATACAGGAATATCAAGTTTATTAGTTATATATTCTGTAACTTCAGGTGGAATAGCTTCAAGTAATAAAGCTCTAGCTCCAGCTTCCTGAACTGCAATAGCGTCTTTTATTAATTCACGAGCACTATCAACAGTCAAACCCTGAGCTTTAAAACCACCAAGCTGTCCAGAACTCTGAGGGGTTAATCCAATATGTCCAAATACAACTATACCTGCTTCTGTAATTGCTTCAATTTGATCGGTAACTCTACGTCCACCTTCTAATTTTATAGCATCCATATCAGCTTCTTTGATAAAACGAACTGCATTTTCAACTGCCTTTTCTTCTGAAACCTGATAAGAACCTAAAGGCATATCTCCTATACAAAATGTATTTGGAGCACCACGTCTTACATCCTGAGAGTGAGCAATACAATCTTCCATTGTTACTGGTTCAGTACCCTTATAACCTTTTACAACCATTCCTAAAGAGTCTCCCACTAAGATCATATCCATTCCTGCTTTTTCAGCAAATTGAGCTGTTGGAAAATCATAAGCAGTAATCCATGCTACCTTTTCACCTTTTTCTTTCATTTCATTAAAATCCAAAATACTTTTCTTTTTAGCCATAATTAATTATCCCCCTTTTGTTTATTAATAATTACAAGAAGTGGTTAACTAGAGTGTATCACCCCTCTTTTATAATAAATGTCTACTGTCGACAATACAACTCAAAAAAACTAATGTCATTTATTGTCGTTTGTCGACAATTACTTTCCATATACATTATTCTATTCAAATTTAAAAAATCCTCCTTATTTTATTAAAAAATTTTGAAAAATCATAATTAAATAAAAATAATTATTTCACAAAACTTTTAATCCCTATAATATAAGTAATTAAAATTTAATATGAAAAATTAAAAAATAAAATTAAAAATTTTCTGACTTTTATATGTAAATCTGCATCTAGCTTGTATCTAAATGCAGATTTTTTAACCTATTATTCCGAACCCATTTTTTTACTGTATTTAATACGTAGCAATATTGCAATTAAATTAATTGCAAGAACTAAAAGCAATAAAATGACTGCAGCTCCATATGCAATAGGAACCTGTTGTTCAGGAGAAGTACCTGTTTTTAATAAAGCATAAATATGAAAAGGTAATGCCATTACTTCATCAAATATTGAATTAGGTAAACGTCTTGAATAAAATGTAACTGCTGTAAATAAAATAGGAGCTGTTTCACCTGCCACTCTACCAATCCCTAAAATACAACCAGTAAAAATTCCTGGCATAGCTGCAGGTAATACTATATTTTTAATTGTCTGCCATTTAGTTGCTCCCATAGCTAGAGAAGCTTTTCTATACTCATCAGGAACAGCCATTAATGCTTCTTCTGAGGCTCTAATTATTGTCGGTAAAATTACTATTCCCAGAGTCAAAGAACCAGAAAGGATAGAAACTCCAAAATTGAAAAACTTTACAAATACAGCTAATCCAAAAAGCCCAAATACAACTGAAGGTACACCAGCCAAATTATTTACTCCTATTCGTAATATCCTGATTATTTTACCTTCACTGGCATATTCAGTCATATAAATTGCTGCTAGTACTCCTAAAGGAACTGAAAATAATATTGATCCAATAACAAGATAAAATGATCCTAAAATTGCCGGAAATATTCCCCCCTCAGTCATACCATTTTGTGGCATAGCAGATATAAATTCCCAATCTATAACTCCTATTCCTTTACTAAATACAAAATATATTATTAATGCTAAAGCTGCAAGAGCTATTAATAATGTCAATCCAAAAACTGAAAAATATATTTTTTGCTTTATATGTCGTAATTTTAAATTATTATCCATTAAGAACCACTCACTTTCTCTTTAAATCTTTGTGAGGCAATATCAGCAATAATATTAAAAATAAGCGTTATAATAAAAAGTACAATAGCAATTCCAAAAAGTGCATGGTAATGACCACT
>JBNJDK010000124.1:0-4533 GCA_051744805.1 Bacillota bacterium | reverse complement strand
TAATTTTCTAGTAAATCAATCAAATCTAAAGATAACTTTTTATTAGTTTTAAATCTTTTATTAAATTTATTCAAAAAGAAGCGACAGAGTGGTCCAATATCTGTTTTTCGTTCTCTAAGAGGTGGTATGTGGATAGGAATTACATTTAGCCTATAATAAAGATCTTTTCTAAATTTATCTTCTTTTATAAGTTCTTCTAAGTTTTGATTTGTGGCAGCTATGATTCTTGTATTAATTTTTATATGTTCAGTTCCACCGACACGAATTATTTCACGTTCCTGTAAAGCCCTTAATAATTTTACCTGGAGTTTTAAAGGAAGTTCACCAATTTCATCTAAGAAAAGAGTACCATTTTCAGCAAGTTCAAACATTCCTGGTTTCCCTTGTTTTTTAGCACCTGTAAAAGCTCCTTTTTCATAACCAAATAATTCTGATTCAAGGAGATTTTCTGGAATAGCTCCACAATTTACTTTTATTAGAGAGCCATTTTTTTCTTCTGCCTGACTTGATTTATGGATAGTTTTGGCGACAATTTCTTTGCCGACACCAGATTCACCCTTAATAAGTACTGTAGAATTAAATTGTCCTGATCTAATTGCTGATTCTATTATTTCCTGCATTTTTTTACTATGAATTACAAAATCATCAAGTTTTAATTGTTGTGACCTCAACTGTTCTAATTCATTATAATATTTAGCATTTAATTTTTTGCTTTTTTGAAGTTCTTTTTTCATTTTTCCTAAAGCTTCCATGTCTCTAACAGTAGTTACAACTCTAATGATTTCACCATCGTCATTAAATACTGGAGTACCTGTAACCATTACTTCTTTGCCAGTTTTTATTTCATGACTAATTGTAACAGGCTTTTTTTCTTCAAGTACATGAAGAGTAACTGATTCAGAATAATAACCTTCTTCTACTAATTCTTCCATATGTTTTCCCATAACTTCTTCAGCTTTAATCCCTGTAATTTTTTCATAAGTACTATTGATTCTTGTAGTATAGCCTTTTCCATCAGTAATATATAAACCATCAGAAATACCTTCTATAATTGTATCAAGTTCTTTATTTAAATTTTTAGTATAAGCTAATTCATTTGAGATAGATTCTAAATCAGATATATCCTGAAAAATTCCAATAGCTCCAATTATTTCTCCATTATTTATCATTGGAGTTCTATTACTTATAACATCAGTATCATTAATTTTAAATTTTTTAGCAATTTGTGACTCACCAGTTTCTAAAACTTCCAGTAGTCCATCATCAGCTAAAATATTTTTTGCTTCCTGACCTATTGCTTTATCAATATCAGTATTCAAAATTTTAGAGGCAGCTTCATTAATAATAGTAATTTTTCCTTTATTATTTATAACAATAATTCCATTTCTGCTGGATTTTAAAATAATATCAAGTTCTTCTTTTAATTCCTGACTTAGTTTATGAAAATAGTCAGCTACTTTTTGGGGAGGAATGATTCCTTTTATAGAGTTATTTTGATTGATTATTGCTATAGGTTGTTTAGGTATTTTTTTCAATGATTTAATTTTTTGATTTTCACTTACACTTAACTGTACATTATCAATATATTTTGTTATATTATTAATAACCTTATCTTTTGAATTAAAGTATTTTTTAAGTATTTCATTTTTGGAAATAAAGCCTAAGAAATTATTGCAATTATCTTGAACTGGAAAATAATCTAAATGATAGTCCAGACTATTTTTTAAATTTTCTTCTATTGTTTTATTAGTATTATAGATAGGAAAATCAGTAATCATAATTTCTTTAAATTTCATAATATTTCCTCCTGCATTTATTTTAGATATAAAAAAATTATATTAAAAATATTATATGTTAAATATTTAACTAAATCAAGAGAATACAGAAAAATTGATACAAAAATAAATCAATGATACTATAGTGAATCAAAAGTATAACAAAATAAAATTTAAGTTGACAAAATGAAATTAAAAGATATAAAATGTAAATATAAAAATAAAATATATAGACTTATATTTTACATTTCATTCACTTTGAAAATAAATTTATTATATTTTAATAATAGAACAATTAAACTTCTTTTTAATTGATACATTATCGAATCATAAATTCAAATAATATAAAGAATTAGGTCGAAATATGTATAAAATAAAGATAATTAATCTTTTTAGGACAATAATTATTGGCATAAAAGATGCATATTAATATAGGTGGAAGTAATCAAAAATAAATCTTAAGGAGTGGATGAAATGTTCAAAAAAGTATCTAATTTTTTCGTTTCATTGGTTCAAAAATATTTGCCAGATCCTTTTATCTTTGCTGTTATTTTAACATTTATTGTTTACATAATGGGGATCTTTATAGCTGGCAATACACCAGTTGAAATGGTAGCCCATTGGGGAGAAGGGTTCTGGAATCTTCTCGCATTTGCTATGCAGATGTCTCTTGTTCTTGTTACCGGTCATGCTTTAGCTAATAGTAACCTTTTTAAGAAAATATTAAAAAGTATTGCTCAAGTTCCTAATAATCCAGGACAGGCTATTCTTATGACAACATTTATTGCTGCTGTATCCTGTTGGGTTAACTGGGGTTTTGGTTTAGTGATTGGTGCATTACTTGCTAAAGAAATGGCCCGTCAGGTTGAGGGAATTGATTATCCTTTACTTATTGCAAGTGCATATTCTGGTTTTGTTGTCTGGCATGCAGGATTGGCAGGCTCAATTCCTCTTACTGTTGCCACAGAAGGTAATTTTTCTCAAGAAATGATTGGAGGATTAATTCCAATATCTGAAACTATTTTTAGTCCATTTAATTTAATTTTGAGTGCTGTTGTTATTTTATCTATACCATTTATTAATAAATTTATGCTTCCAGATAAAGAAGATAGAGTAATTGTCGATAAAAAAATTCTTCAGGAGGGAGAAGAAAAAATCACCTCTGAAAAAGTTGTAGAAAATGAAGAAGTTTATTTCGCTGATAAAATAGAAAATTCTCCTTTTTTATCTATAATATTAGGTATTTTAGGATTGACTTATATCGGTTATTATTTCAGTCAGGGTGGAGGATTGAACTTAAATATTGTAATTTTTATTTTCCTTGTTTTAGGTATTATTCTTCACAAAACACCACGTCGCTATCTTACAGCATTTAATGAAGCAGTTAAAAGTGCAGGAGGAATTATACTGCAATTCCCACTATATGCTGGGATTATGGGTATGATGGTTAGTTCTGGATTAGCAACAATTATTTCTGAATGGTTTGTTTCTATTTCTACGGCAAACACCTTTCCGTTTTTCTCTTTCTTAAGTGCTGGTTTAGTCAACTTTTTTGTTCCATCTGGTGGAGGACAGTGGTCTGTTCAGGCTCCAGTTATGATTCCAGCTGGTACAGAATTAGGAGTAGATGCTGCCAAAACAGCAATGGCTGTTGCCTGGGGTGATGCCTGGACTAATATGATTCAACCATTTTGGGCACTGCCTGCATTAGGTATAGCTGGTCTTGGAGCTAGAGATATTATGGGATATTGTATTGTTATTTTGATTTGGGTTGGAACCCTTGCTTCTTTAGGATTTATAATTTTTTAAAAACATAAAAGGGAGGTTAAAATATGTCTAAAGTTGTAAAAATTGATGAAATAAAAAATGAACTAAAAGATGGTCAGAGTATTATGTTTGGTGGATTTTTGGAATGTGGTACACCTGATAAGTTAATTGATGTTCTTCATGAGATTGATATTAAAGACATTACTCTTATTGCTAATGATACTGGATTTCCTGAAAAAAGTTTAGGAAGTCTGGTAGTAGAGAAAAGAGTGAAAAAAGTTATTGCTTCTCATGTTGGTACTAATCCGCAAACAGGTAATCAAATGAATAATGAGGAAATTGATGTTGAACTTGTACCACAGGGAACACTTGCTGAAAGGATTAGGAGTAAAGGTGCTGGTCTAGGTGGATTTTTAACTCCAACCGGAGTCGGCACTGTTGTTGAAGATGAAAAAGATAAGATTACTGTAGATGGCAAAGATTATCTATTAGAAAAGCCATTAGGAGCAGATGTTGCTTTAGTCAAAGCCTGGAAAGCTGATGAATCCGGTAATTTAGTTTATCGTTATTCAGCTCGCAATTTCAATCCATTAATTGCAATGGCTGCTGATCTTGTAATTGTTGAAGCAGAAGAAATTGTTCCAGCCGGAGAACTTGAGCCAAATGAAGTTATGACTCCCGGTATTTTTGTTGACCATGTAGTTGATTTTTCATAAATATTTATTTAAGTTTAAACTATATCAAAAATATGAAAGGAGTTTTAAATTATGAAAGAAGTTGTAATTGCTAGTGCAACAAGAACAGCTATTGGTAGTTTTGGTGGAAGCCTCAAAGATGTTGAAGCTGTTAAACTTGGTGAAGTAGTTATTAAAGAAGCTATAAAAAGAGCAGGTATTGAAGGTAAAGATATTGATGAAGTCTTAATGGGTAATGTACTTCAGGGAGGTTTAGGCCAAAATACTGCACGTCAGGCCTCAGTTAATGCTGGTGT
>JBNJDK010000123.1:0-4622 GCA_051744805.1 Bacillota bacterium | reverse complement strand
AGCTCTTGCAAAAGAAATCAACTGTTTTTGCCCGGTTGAAAGCGAATCTCCACTTTCACCGATAACTGTATCATAGCCATCTGGAAGATTTTGAATAAAATCATCTGCATTAACTAACTTAGCAGCTCTTTTAATTTCCAGCATAGTAGCATCTAACTTAGCATAGGCTATATTACTTTTTATACTTCCACTAAAAAGATGAGGAGATTGGAGTACATACCCAATATTGCTCTGCAACCAGAGCTGTGATCTTTTACGATAATCTACTCCATCAATTTTTATATTTCCTTCTTTAGGTTCATAAAAACGACAGGCCAAATTAGCTATAGTACTTTTACCAGAACCAGTTTCCCCAACTAAAGCCACTGTTTCTCCTTCTTTTATATCCAGATTAAAATCAGCAAGGATGATTTCATCTTTATTATAATAAAATTTCACATTCTCAAAAGAGATACTTCCTTTTAAATTGGGCCAGTTTTCTTTTTTAGGAGCAAATTGATCACCATATATTTTAATAACCTCTTCTAAATCTTTTATATCAGGTTCAGTTTCAATCATTGATAAAACCCTTTCTGCTGATGCCTGCGCAGACTGTAACTCAGCAAAAACCCGGGCCATTTCTCTTACTGGTTCAAAAAACCTGACAGTATATGCCAAAAAGGCAACTAAAGTTCCATAGGTTATTGTCCCTGTTATAACACTACTTCCACCTGCCCAGAGAGCAAGAGCTGTTCCAATACTTCCTAAAGTAAGTACAAGAGGCAAAAACAGGGCAGAAAATATAGCAGCTCTAATAGACGACCTTTTCATTTTTGAAGTTAATCCCTGAAACTCTTTGAGATTTTCTTTTTCCCTTACAAGTGTTTTGCTTGTTCTTGCTCCCATTATTCCTTCATTAAAACTACCAGTAATTTTTGAATTTATCTTTTTTACTACTCGAAAAGCTTTCAAAATCTTTTTCTGAAAATAGAGACTCAAAATAATAAGAACCGGGACTACACTTAAAGTAATTAAAGCTAATCGCAAATCAAGGTAAAGCATAAAACCCATAATAGCAACCATCATCGTAAATCCCCAGACTAAATCAACCAGTCCCCAGGCAATAGTTTCTCCTAATTTTCTTACATCAGAAGTCATTCGGGCCATAAGCCAGCCCACTGCTTTACTGTCATAATAGGAAAGTGACAGTTCCTGTAATCTTTTGAAACCAATTTTTCTAATATCATAAGCAATTCCTGTTTCTATTTTTCCAGCCAGGGCAATAAACAGGCCCACATTTAAAGCCTGAACTACAACCAATCCCCCATAAATTAAAGCAAATCTGCTTATACCTTCAACATTCTCTGGAACTACAAAATTATCAACAGCATATTTATTTAACATAGGAAAAACTGCATCTATTCCAGCAACTCCAATCATGACAAAAGCCAGCCAGTAAAGCTCTTTTTTATAGACTTTAATATAGCCGAATAACTTTTTCCATAATTCAAAATCAAATCGTTTATTATAATCTTCTTCTTTGAAATTTTCCATAATATCACCCAACTTCTTTTTCAAAATTAATTTCTGATTCAAGGGAATTTTGAATTTCCCACACTCTTTTATACATCCCATTTCTTTTTAATAATTCCTGATGGGTTCCCTGTTGTACAATTTTCCCATCTTCCATAACCAGAATTTTATCTGCTTCTGCTAAAGTTGTAACACGATGGGAAATAATAATTGTTGTTACATTTTTATTTCTTTCTTTTAATTCTTTTCTAATAGCAGCATCTGTTTCTGTATCCACAGCACTCAGTGAATCATCAAAAAGCAAGATAGGTGGATTTTTAAGAAGTGTTCTGGCAATAGCTACTCTCTGTTTTTGACCACCAGAAAGGGAAACTCCTCTTTCCCCAACAAAAGTTTCGTATTCATCATCAAAATTTAAAATAACATCATGAATAGCTGCTCTTCGGGCTGCTTCAAAAATCTTAGAATCATCAATATCATTTACGGCTATCCCAATATTTTCTTTCATTGAGCGGGCAAAAAGAAATGGTTCCTGTAATACCAGTCCTAACTGATCTCTTAAATTCTTTTTATTATATTCAGTTATTTCTCTACCATCTATTTTAATAGAACCCTGATTATAATCATAAAGTCCGGCCAAAAGATAAAGTAAAGTACTTTTACCAGAACCTGTTGAACCTAAAATAGCCAGTGTTTCTCCTGCCTCTACTTCAAAAGAAATGTTTTTTAAAACTTCTTCATTTCCCTCATACGAAAAAGAAACATTATTAAATTCAATTTCACCTTCTATTTTTTTAGAAATTCCCTCTTCATTTAAATCTTCTCTCTTTTCATCTAAAATTTCTCCTATTCTTTCTAAGGAAACAAACATTTTACCCATATCAGTCAGGATTCTTCCCATCTGTCTTACAGGCCAGAGAAGCATCCCTTCATATGTTGTAAAAACAACCAGAGTTCCGAGAGTTATTGTCCCATTAGCTGCCCAGTAAGAACCAAAAACAAGCACTGCTCCAATCTGGAACATACAGATCAAATCAGATAATCCCCAGTACCAGGCCAGTAAATATATTAAACGATAGGTTAAATCCCGATGTTTAACATTCTTTTTATCAAATTTTTCTACTTCATGTTTCTGTTTTGTAAATGCTCTAACCACTCTAACTCCAGTTAGATTTTCCTGTAAAACTGTAGACATTTCTGCTTCAGCTTCATCAGATAATTTAAATGCTCTTTTAATCTTCATAAAAAAGATTACTGCAAAAGCAAAAACTACCGGGACAACTCCCATTGAGATCAAAGCTAATTTTGTATTTAGAGAAAATAATACATAAGCTATAATAGAGACCATAAAAATAGCTCTTCCTACTTCTACAAGTTGCATTGCTAAAAACCTTCTTATTGTTTCTAAATCAGAAGTACATCTCTGTATTAAATCACCTGTTTCTGAACTTACATGATAGGAAAAAGGCAGGTGCTGTAAGTGATCATAAAGAGTATCCCTCATGTTTTCAGCAACAGATTCAGCTGCTACAGCTGCCCATTTCCCTTTAAAATAAAGGAAAATTCCTCTTAAAGCAGTTAAGATTACCAGAATAAAAGCTAAAATCCAGAGACTTTCCAGAAAGAAATCTCTTCCTCCAAACCTATTGATTATGTTTATAAGCCAGGGAGCGGCTTCAAATTCCTGACCTCCAATAATATTATCAATTGCTATTCTTAAAACTAAAGGATTTAACAGAGTAAATACAGTAGCCAGACCTATACTCAATATTGATCCCAAGTAAAGCAATTTTTTTCCTTTCATAAATTTAAATAATAATTTCAAATTTTTCATTATAATTCCTCACTTTCCAAAAAAATATCCACAGGTATCCCTGTGGAGTAATTAATCAGATATTTTTATTTAATATAAAAATAGCCACAGGCATCAACCTGAGGCTTAGTTTCACCTATTATTACTAACAATTTAAAAATAATTATAAGTAAAGATAATAAAGCTAACACTCAGGTCGTGTAATATTATTTGATTTTAAATCCAATTTATTCCTATTTGTTTTAAACAATTTTATTATTCTCATTTCCACGACCTCCTTTTTATGTATTTACTTTGTTATTATATTAACATTAATTATTATACACTCTAATCCGAATATTTTCAAGTCTTTTTTTAATTTTTTTTAGTTTTTAATTAATTTTTCTAAAAATATAACGAATTTATTTTTCATTAAAGGAATTCAACTCCATTTTCTTTAAATAATATAAAGAGGTGAAATTTAATGAAATTAAGAGATATAGAAAGATTTTTCAGTAATAAATGGATACAAATTATATTTTCCGGTATAATATTTTTCTCTCTATTAATTTTTATATTTTTAAGTCAGGGATATAGTGCCACTAAAGATGCTGAATCACTTTTAGAAAAAGAAAATATATATTTAGAAAATGATAAATATTATGTAGTTGAACCAACTTATGATAGTCAAAATACACTTATACTTTATCCTGGAGCAAGAGTTGATGCAAGTGCCTATCTTCCTTTAGCTGATAAAATATCTAAAACAGGGCTAAAAATTTACATAGTAAAAATGCCTTTGAAACTGGCAATATTTAATTCAAATGCTGCTCAATCAATTATTGAAAAAAATCCAGATACAAAAAATTATTATCTAGGAGGACATTCACTGGGAGGAGCCATGGCTGCAAGTTTTGCTGCCAGTAATGAAGATAAACTAAGTGGACTTATTTTATTTGCTGCTTATCCAGGTGAAGATACAACCATTAATGAGCTGCCTGTTCTTTCAATCACTGCAAGTAATGACCAGATTATAAATAAGGATAAGCTTGAAAAAAGAAAAGAAAATTTACCAGCTGAAACTGAGTATGTAGTTATAGAGGGAGGAAATCATTCTCAATTTGGAAGTTATGGCTTCCAGAACAAAGATGGAGAGGCAACTATTTCAAGAGAAGAACAATTCAACATTATCAAGGAAGAGATAGATGATTTTATAAAGAAAAATTAAATGATAAATAAGGTACACTAATCCAAAGGAATATTATTTTCTGGATTAGCTCAGCTCTTCCGAGGCTGAAACCTTATTTATCATTCCACT
>JBNJDK010000122.1:0-4622 GCA_051744805.1 Bacillota bacterium | reverse complement strand
ATGAAATTAATTCGAGCTATTATTCGGCCTGAGAAAGAAGGAGAAGTGTTGGAAGCTTTAAATGATGGAGGATTTGAAGCATATAGCAAGTTAAATATTAGGGGGCGAGGCAAGCAAAAAGGGGTTAAAGTTGGGGAAACGCATTATCAAGAATTGACTAAAACAATGTTATTGATTGTAGTAGAGGACGAAGAAAAGAAGGAGGAAGTAATTGAAATTATAATTGATAGTGCGCGCACTGAAACTGAAAACTTAAAAGCAAGTGGATTACAAGTTAATATGAGTCAGCCTGGTCGTCCTGGAGATGGTAAAATCTTTGTTAGTGAAATTAATGAAGCTTATACTATTAGTGACGGCTCAGGATTGTAATTATCAGCCCTATTATAGTGGGGCTGATCTTTTTATATTTTAAAGGAAAAATATTTGAATATTTATTCTTTTACCTGTATAATTATAAAAAAGCAGAAGGGGGAGAATAAAATGGAAAATTTATTAACAATTAAAGATTTGAAATTAGAAGAGATCAAAGAGTTATTTACTTTAACGACGGAATTAAAATATAAAAAAAATAATGGTATAGCACATAAAGAATTAGTGGGGCAGAGTTTAGGTCTTATTTTTGCTAAGTCATCTACACGAACTCGTGTTTCTTTTGAAACCGGGGTTTATCAGTTAGGTGGACAGGGTATATTCCTAAGCTCGAATGATATTCAATTAGGCCGGGGTGAAACTATTGCTGATACTGCCAAAGTTTTATCTCGGTATTTAGATGGCATTATGATTCGAACTTTTGCCCAAAGTGATGTACAAGAATTAGCTGAGAATAGTTCTATTCCTGTGATTAATGGGTTAACAGATTTATATCATCCTTGTCAAGCATTAGCTGATTTATTTACTATTCAAGAGAGAAAAGGTAAATTAGAGGAGTTAAAATTAACCTATATAGGGGATGGTAATAATATGGCTCATTCGTTATTATTAGCTGCTGCACAAGTAGGAATGGATATTAGTATAGCTAGTCCTGCTAATTATCAACCGCAGTCAGAAGTAATCGCAACAGCTGAAAAATTAGCAAAACAGAGTGGGGCTAACATTGAAATTTTAAAAGAACCTAAAGTAGCAGCCCAAGAAGCGGATGTTGTTTATACTGATGTTTGGGCTAGTATGGGAGATGAAGATGAAGCTGAAGAACGAAAGAAAGTATTTAAAGATTATCAAGTAAATCAAGAACTTATGAGCTTAACAGCAGAAGACTCAATTTTCCTACACTGCCTCCCAGCGCATCGTGGGGAAGAAGTAACTGCAGATGTTATTGATGGTGCTAGTTCAGTTGTTTTTGACCAAGCAGAAAATCGATTGCACTTACAAAAAGCTATCATGGTCAAATTAATGGAGGATGAGTAAAAATTTAATTATAGTTATTAATAATTAGGCAGAGTTAGTGTAAAAGCTAATTCTGCTTTTTTTATTTTTTTGTAAAAAATAAAAGGAAAATAAAGTCGTTGACAGGAAATAATAATATAAATAAGGATATTTTTGGCATAAGATATTAAAGTTAAAATTAATTATAAGTATACAAGTTGTAAATTATTCATAAAACTTAAAGGGGGAGAGCAAATGAGAAAGCGATGAGGGACATTATTGCTTGTAGTTTTGGTTTTGTTTAGTTTGTTGTTAGGATGTTCAGCGGAGGAAACGTCAAATCAGCAAGGAGGTGAAGCGGCTGCTGTAATTGATAAAGTAGAGGTTACTCCAAGTATAGTAGAAACTAATAGTAAGGCTAAATTAAAAGTTAAGTTAGCAGATAAAGAAAATAATTATGATTATAAGTGGGAATTAATAAATGATGAAGCAGGAGAACTAACAGGTGATGGTGCGGAAGTAATTTATCAAGCAGGAACCAAAACGGGAAAATATAAAATTAAAGTAATAGTTTCTAATAATACAGGAGAAAAAGTTTATACCGAAAAAACAATCGAAGTTAAAGAAGAGGTTACAGATGGAGGGGAAGAATTTTCAACGCAAGAAACTAAAAATAATTTAGGAGTGTGGCTGTGGTATTTACCTGATACCAAATATGACTCTCATAATAATTTAGCTAAAGATTTAAATGAAATGGGGGCTAAGCGTGCTTATGTAAAAGTCAACGATGAAGGTGCTAGCCATTATTTTAAATCTTATCTAGATAACAGTGTAGTAGAAGCTTATGAGAATCAAAATTTAGAGGTGTGGGCTTGGGGATATAATTATCCTCATAGTATATCGGAGCAGGCTGAAGCATTATATCAGGCGGCGAAAGTAGGTTATGAAGGATATGTATTAGATGTAGAAAAGGAATTTGAGTCTAATTCAAATAGTTTAGTTGAATTAGTAAAAGCAGTTAATGATGCTAAGCAACGTGCAATTAATAATGGTTATATAGAAGAAAATTTTAAAATTTATCTTAGTTCTTATGGTAATATTATGAGTCATGAATATATTAACCTGGAAGCTATAGATCAATATTTAGATGGCTATATGCCGCAAACTTATTTAGAGGTATGGGGCGATAAATATATGCAGAATCCAGAAAAATATGTTGAATTAGATAAGGAAGAATATCGGCAAGCTGGTGCTACTAAGGCGATTCATAATGTGATTAGTGTAGAATATGGAGATATAAAAACTAGCCAAATCAATCGAGCTTTTCAAACGGCAGGTTCAGAAGCTTCAATTTGGCGAGTTCCCAGATGGAATGGGGAGGATCCTGCTTCTGATAAACAGTGGCAAATAATTAAAGATATTGATTGGGGAATGTATGGAGAGGATGCTGCTCCCCCTGTTGATGATGAAAATTTGACTATAAATCCTCCTCAAAAAATTGTTAAGGGGCAGCAGGTTGAATTTGCTGGGAAAGTACCAGAGCAAGCAGAAAAAGTAATGATTTCAGTAGATGGTTACCCCTTAACTAATCAAGCTGGAGAAAAATATATCAAAACTAATAATGGTAGTTATGAATTAAATTATACTTTTGATAGTGCTAATAAGGATAGAAGATTAGTAATTAATGCTTTTGATAAAAATGGGGATTCAATTAAACAATTAAGTAAAACAATTGATGTAATGGGCGATGAAGAAATTGAAGGAGATAATTTAGGTTCTGAATTCGCTAAGTATGTTAATGATAATTGGAGAAGTTTAAAAGATGAAGCAATGTCTAATATTAGTGAAGGCACAGATTGTGTAGCGTTTGTAAGTGCTGCTTTAAGAGATTTTGGTTATGATATACATGCGACAGTTACTGATGGTATTACGGGCTCTCAAACTAAAGAAGATACATTAGTCTATAATCTTTTTGCAGCAGGATTTAAGAAATCAGAGGATATATCTCAATTAAAGCCTGGAGATATTTGTTTTACTGAGCCAGAATATTATTCTGGAGTTGAGTTATCAAATCCTTATACTCCTGATCAAAGAGAAGGTTATTTCCCTAATCATACTTATATTTTTATGAATTGGGTTGATCCTTCAAGTACTAAATATGCTTGGGTTGTTGACAACCAAGGAGAAAGACACAAAAGGAATATGTCTGTTTCTGGTGAGCATACACAATTTGGTTATTTTATGCATTTGCCTCGAGATAATACTGATTCTGATGATGAAACTAATGAACCAGATTCTGATTTAACTGTACAGTTGCCGGACAAAATTGAGGTTGATGAAAGAATAAAAATCAAGGGTCAAGCAACAGGTAAAATCCACAAAGTGATAATTTCAGTTGATGACTGGAAATTAGATGAGGTCATAGTTGAAGACAATGAATATAAGTTAACTGACACGTTTGATCAAGCAGGCAGAAATAGAAAACTAATCATTAAAGCTTTTGATAAAAATGGAAAAACAATTAAAGAGATTAAAAAAGAGATTAATGTAGGGGGGGCTGAGGATGAAGTAATTAGTGATGTTCCTTATTACTATCAATATCATAATGAAATAAATGGTGATGGTAGTTGTCAGAATTCAGCAATAGCAGCAGTGTTGAACTATTATGGATGGGATGGGGCTCCAGATACTATCAGTTCATCTGATTTTGGGACTGGAACTGCTCAAACTCCAGAAGGATTAGAGGAAGTATTTAATCATTATGCTCGCAATTCAGGTTTAGATGTCAGAGTAAATGGTCATCGCCATGGTAATATGGATGATTTGAATCAGTTGTTAGCAGCTGGAAAGCCTGTAATTGTGCATGGCTACTTTACTGGTTATGGTCATGTGATAACCTTAGTGGGCTATGATGGTACTTATTATTATGCTAATGATTCAGCCGGTAAGTGGGATCAGAATTATAAAGGTGATTATCATCATAGTGCAGCAGCAGGAGAGTATGTAAAATATCACAAAAGCAATGTTAAAGATGCAGTTTATTCTTCAGATGGTAAGTTGTGGTATCATGAAATTTATTTTGAATAAATTATTGTTAGTGTAGCAATTAATTTCAGATTATAGGGTTAGAAGGCTTGGGCATTTGCTCCAAGCCTTCTGATTTTTTTGTAATAAAATACCATTGATATTTTAAAAAAAGTTTGGTATATTTGAGGTATGCATGTAAAATAAACGAAATAATTGCAGGAATAAGACTATAA
>JBNJDK010000121.1:0-4634 GCA_051744805.1 Bacillota bacterium | reverse complement strand
TCATGTTAAGGAGTCAGTTGATGAGATTTCTGAGGTTAGCGAAACAGCTGCTGCAAATGCCGAAGAAGTTGCTGCTTCCAGTGAAGAACAGGCAGCTTCTACTCAAACAGTGGTAGATGCCTCAGAAGAATTAGTAGATATGGTTGAAAGATTAAATAATATTGTTTCCAGGTTTAATTTTGATGGAAACTAATAAATTACAAAATAATTATTTTTTAACTATTTAACTAAGCTCGGTGCTAATAATTATTAGTGCCGAGTCTAATACCATTCAATAATAATAAAAGTATAATTTTTATTATTTTAGATAAAAACAATAGTTAATAAATAATAAATATAGGAGAGACAAAGTATGAGAAAAAACAGTTATGATCATCAAGATATTATTGAAAATATGCCGATGGCCTTTGCCTATCACAAAGTAGTTTATAACAGTAATAAAAAAGCAGATGATTATATTTTTCTAGCTGTCAATAAAAAATTTGAAGAATTAACTGGGATGGAAAAAGATGAGATTATCGACAGAAAAGTAACAGAAGTTTTAAATGATATTGCTGAAAGCAAATTTGACTGGATTAAATTCTATGGAGAAATTGCTTTAAAAGGAGAAAGTAAAACTATAAATCAGTATTCTGAACCTCTAGATAGATGGTATAAAGTTAAAGTTTACAGCAGTAAGAAAGGATATTTTACAACTATATTTTCTGATATCACGGAAAAGAAGAAAAAAGAAGAGCAAATAATGTATGAGAAAGAACGATACCAGACAATTTTTAATTCAGCTCCTATTGGATTTATGCTTGAAGATGCAAAAGGAAATATTTTTGAAGTTAATGATTTTATGTGTCAAATTTCTGGTTATTCTAAAGAAGAGCTCGAAGGAAGCAGTATTTTAGATAAATTTGTGCTGCCAGAACATCATGAAGTGGCAAAAGAAAATATTAAAAAGCTTCTGCAGGGTAAAGAACTTGAATTTGACATTAAAACTCCAGCTAAAAATGATCAGATTAAATATTATCATCTTAAGGAAACTGATATAACTTTACCTGATGGGAGCAAAGGGATAATATCTATGCATTTAGATATTACCGAAAGAAAAAAATTAGAAAATAGTCTTCAGCAGAAAAATGTTTTATTAAAGAGTGTTTTAGAGAGTATTCAGGATGGAATTGTTGTTTTAAATCCTGATTTAACTATACGCTACACAAACCCCACTATAAAAAAATGGTTTAAAAACAGTTATTCATCTTTAGGCAAGAAATGTTATTTTGCTTTTTACAATAATGAAGATGATTGTACAGACTGTCCAGTTAAAAAAAGTTTAAAGTCAGGTGAAATAGAAAAAACTATTAAGAAATTGCCAGCTGATTATGATATAGATTTTATTGAAATATTTAGCTATCCTATTTATGATGAAGATAATGATGAAATTACAGGTGTTGTTGAATTTATTAGAGATATATCAGAAAGAATGAAACAAAGAAAAGATCTTGAAATGATGAATTTTTCAATAAATAAAGCTGATCTGCTCATCTTTAGAGTAAATTCTGACGGAGTAATAGAATATGCCAATCAGACTGCTTGTGAACGATTAAGTTATACTAGAAATGAACTTGTTGGTTTAAAAGTAGAAAAAATAATAAGAAGTGATTATTATATGGAACGCAAAAAATATTGGAGCAAGTTAAAAACTTCAGGATCTTTAAGCTATGAAGTAGATTATAAAACTTCTAATAAAAAATATTTTTCAGTTGAGATAACAAGTCAATATTTTAAATATGATAACAAAGAATATGAGTTTGTTTTTGCCCAGGATATAACTGATAGAATAGAAAACGAAAAAGAAATAAAATTTCTAGCATATCATGATTCACTAACTGGTTTGTATAATAGGAAGTTTTTTGAAGTAGAAATGGAAAGGTTAGATACTGAAAGACAGCTGCCGCTCAGTATTATTATTGGGGATTTAAATGGTTTAAAGATTATAAATGACAGTTATGGACCAAAAAAAGGAGATCAAGTATTAATAAAAACAGCTAAATTATTAAAAACGGTAGTTAGAAAAGAGGATGTTCTTGCTCGTTATAGTGGAGATGAATTTACTCTTTTACTGCCACAAACTACTAATGAAACTGCTCAAAAAATAATTAAACGGATAAAAAGTCAAAATAACAAGAGAAATAAAGATGAGGTTTTTATTTCAATTTCATTCGGGGTAGCTACTAAAAAAGAATCAGATGAAAACATAAAAGATATTCTAAAAAAAGCAGAAGATAATATGTATCAAAATAAACTTTTAGATAGCAGAAGCAGCAAAAGTAATATTGTACAGGGCTTATTAAATACTTTAAATGCAAAAAGCAGTGAAACAAAAGAACATGCAGTCAGAATGACAAAATTAACCTTTGATTTTGGGGAGAAATTAAGACTTTCTAATTATGAAATAAATAAACTTTCTTTACTTGCATCCCTACATGATATCGGAAAAACTAGCATTCCAGAAAAAATATTAAAAAAAACCACTAAACTGAATTATGATGAGTGGGAATTGATTAAAAAACATCCAAAAAAAGGATATAAAATAGCTGTAGCGTCCGAGGAATTTGCTGCAGTAGCAGATGATATATTATATCACCATGAAAAATGGGATGGAAGTGGTTACCCTGAGGGATTAGCAGGAGAAGAAATACCCTATTTATCAAGAATTATTTCTATAATTGATGCTTATGATGTAATGACTAATGATAGACCCTATAGTAAAGCAATAACTAAAAATGAAGCTCTGGAAGAAATCAAAGAATGTTCAGGTAGTCAATTTGATCCAAATTTAACTAAGATATTTACTAATATGATGAGAAACTATGAGTGAGGTGAGCAATATGAATAAAAAATATAATTTTTACGACATTATAAAATCATTAAGTTATGCAATGGATTTGGTCAGTAAAACCTTAGTAGGTCATCATAAAAGAGTAGCTTATGTGAGCTATAGACTTGGCTTGAAGTTAAATTTAAATATAGAAAAAATGAAAAAATTAATTACAGCTTCTTTAATTCATGATTTAGGTATATTTTATTTAGATCAAAAATATCAAGACTTAAAGTTTGATAATAAAACAAATTACCATGCTGAAGTAGGCTTTAAACTACTTGAGCAAAACTCTATTGACCCTGAAATTGCTGAGATTATTAAGTATCATCATCATGACTATCCTAATAATCCAAATCATTTGAGCAGTATTATCCATTTTGCAGATCGAATAGTTGTTTTGATTTTAGATGATAAATCAATTTTAAATCAGGTTGATCATATTAAAAAGGTTATTGAAAATAATAAAGAACGATTTTGTCCTTGGTGTCTTAAAATTTTTTCCGGACTAATAGAAAATGAAGCATTTTGCCTGGATATAGTTTCTGAGAAGATAATAAGCAAAAAGCTGGATGATTTTTTTGAAGATGTTGATTGGAAAATAGACTTGGATGAATTAATTAATATTTCTAAATTAATCAGCCATATTACAGATTTTCGCAGTCCCTTTACTGCAACTCATTCCCAGGGGCTTGCTGCAGTAGCACCTGCCTTGGCAGAAAAGTATATTTATAGCAAAAGAGAATGTAAAGAAATTAAGGCTGCAGCTTATCTCCATGATATAGGGAAATTAATGGTACCAACTGAGATACTTAATAAAAAAGGAAAACCAACAAAGAAAGAATGGAATATTTTAAGAAGTCATACATATTATACTTATCAGGCTTTATCCACCAGTCCTAAATTAGATAAAATCAGAAATATAGCATCTTATCACCATGAAAAATTGGATGGTAATGGATATCCTTTTCAAATTGCTGAGAAAGATCTAAATTTAAGTGAAAGAATTATGGCAGTGGCAGATATTTTTACTGCAATAACTGAAGATAGGCCTTACAGAAAAGGTATGAAAAAAAATCAAGTTAAAAAGATTTTGCAGGAAATGAGTGATAATAATAAAATTGATAAGAATGTCGTGGAAACACTCTTGAAAAATTATAGTGAGATTAATAAATTAAGAATAGAAAAACAAAAAAATGCCAGTGATTATTATCAGGATTTTAGAGGAAAAATTGATGATAAAAAGCTTTTTGATCTAATAAACGAAACTTCCAGTGAACTATACAAATAGAAATTATTACTCTAAAATAGAGGAATGATAAAATGAAAATCAAAACTAATTATATTAATAATTCAAAGGCTAGTATAAAAATAGAAGGAAATATTGATTTTGTTACATCAGATAAATTAAAAGATGAAATACTTACATTAATTGATGAAAATTATAAAAATATTATTATCGATTTAGAAAATATTAAAAAAATTGATAGTTCAGGTCTAGGGTCTCTACTACTTATTCATAAAAGACTAAAAGATAAAGAAGGAGAACTTGTTATAAAAAATTCATTTAATGAAAATATTAAAAGAGTTTTTGAAACTATAGAGTTAGATCAAACCATCAAAATAGAATAATATTGTTAATAGTATCAATAACTATTTATAAATTACAAAAAATATGATAAGATTTAATTATAATAAAATAAGCGTAAGAACTTTGCCGAGGTTCTTACATGCTAAGATTATTTATTATTTCCTATTTCCCTAA
>JBNJDK010000120.1:0-4754 GCA_051744805.1 Bacillota bacterium | reverse complement strand
AGTAGAAGAAAATGAAGAAATAGAGAGTATTGAGGATGTTGAAGATTTAGACGATATAGATTTAGAAGAACTGGAAGAAATAAGTCCTTTAGTAAAAAGAATAGTTAAGTTTATACCGTTTGATTTAATTAGCGAGTATCAAGGGAGAACGAGTGATGGTGAAGATTCTTCAACAGGAGATGTAGCGTCGATTGAAGACGATGAAACAACAGAAAAGCACAAAATGGGAAAAACTGCTGGAGAACTTTTGCCGGAAAGTATTGATATCCATCCTGCTATGACCCTAGTTGATTATGAAGAGTTAAATGAGGTAGCAGAGTATATGTATAATCAGGTTAATATAGAAGAAAAGTTTATTAATAATCAAACTATATTTTTAGAGTTTGAAGTGGATTTTCCGGAAAGAAAAGTTGCAGAACTAAAAGAAATGGAAGATGTTCCTGAGGATATTACTGAAGAGATGATTGAGGACAAAAAGGATGAACTGGAAAAGTTTTATAACACAAAAAAAATTTTAAGCTGGTATGAAAAGCATCTATTAGAAAACAACTGGGAAGGCTTAAATGGTAAGGAAATAGAAGGATATTATTTTATATTCCAACATAAAAGAGATGGTTATTTTATCATACTTGACCTTGAGAACCAAATATATACTCCCCGGCAAATTAATTAGAGAGCATTTAAAATTTTCTAAAGGATATAACCCTAAAAGTGAATAATAGTAAAAATTGGAAGATAAATAAAAAAAGAGAGGTGTTTAAAGATGAGTGATAATACTGCTTTAGGAATTGATGAAAATCTGGAAGCATTACTTTGCTATATACTAGGTTGGGTCACAGGTATTATCTTTTTATTTGTAGAAAAAGAAAATGATTTTGTAAGATTTCATGCAATGCAATCTTTAGTTACCTTTGCAGGTCTATTTATAATTGGGATCATCGCTCCGATCATACCAATAATAGGAGGAATTATTTCCTTTTTAATGTTTCCAGTAGGGATAGTACTTTGGCTATTTTTAATGTATAAGGCATATAAAGCGGAAAGGTATAAACTCCCTTATGTAGGAGATTTTTCTGAAAAACAGCTTTATAAAAACACTAATAACTCTAACTAATATATAAATTTTAATAAAAAAACATATATGGATTCATAAAAATATGGAAAAAAATAAGAATAACTAAAAAAAGGAGGATAAAGAATGACTAATTTTAAGAGGTTTTCATTTTTTGTTGTTTTACTGCTTTTAATTTTAGCACTAACACCGAACTTACTTCTGGCTCAGGGTAGTAATGAAATACCATTGGATAAACTTAAAACACCTACCAAATTGCAGGATATAATTGATACTTTTGACAGGCTTAAATATAATTTTAAGGCTTTTAATGAAGGAGAAAAAGCCCAGGAATTGATGGTAGAGTTTCAATATCAGGGTTTAGAAGAAGTACAAGGTGTTCAGGCAGATAAACTTATTATTGAGTCTTCAGCAATGGAGACATCAAAGATTTCTCAAATGGAATTCTGGCTTGATGATGGTGAAATTATAAGAATAGTACAGGAAGGACAGGAAATTCCAATTGCAATGGTTGATACAATGAAAGAGAAAATGCTTGAGGCTTTTTTCTTTCCCTTTTATTATTTTGAGAAGTTGAATTTGGAAGAAATTGCTTCTGAGGGAGAGGTTACAAAAAGCCAGGAAATGATAGGAGAAAAAGAAGTTGATATCATTAAAATAAAGGGGAATAATTTGCCTGAATATGGATTGAAGTCAGGAACTATGGAGTTAGCTGATTTTGATAAATTATTAATGATGGTAAGTTTTGATTATATAACCCTAGACGAGGCTGAGGCAAAATTTGAAGAAGGACAATTTGAGATTGAAGAGATTGAATTACGATAATTTATTTTTATTCAAACATCAGGAGATGTATAGAATGTGTCCGGGAGTTACTATCTACAAAGATAGACTAAAAGCTAATTGTGTTTAATTTTTAAAAGGAGGTTTGATAATATGTGTATAAGTAGGAGAAATTTATTTTCTACGGTTTTGATAACTGCAGTTGTTATTTTTATGTTTCTGACCCCGGTCCTGGCATTTCCTGAAGATGCGCCAACTGAAGATGTTACAGATAGTCAAGACCATCCTTTAATTTCTCGTTTTCCCGGTTCCTATATTAGATTTTATGAAAGCAAGGATTATAATGAATTTACCCTGCCCTTAAATGAACTGAAGAATGCAGAGTTCGGAGATGAATACAAAGAATTTACTGAAAAAGAGCTAAGAGTTGAAGGTAAAATGACACAGCATTTCTATGTGGTACCTAAAAAGCATTCCACATTAGAGATATTCAGAAATTATGAACAGGCATTAAAGAAGAATGATTTTGAAATAATAGCTCAGAAAAGTGGAGGTGTTGATGAGGGATTTTGGTACTCACTTTATAACGGGATAGACTTTAAAGACGCTTCTGAAACCCACTTTGAGGGAGTGGGGGCAGATAAAGAAAGTGGACGCTATCTTGCAGCAAAATTGAGTCGGGCCGAAGGTGATGTTTATATTTCTCTTTTTACTGCTAAACATGGATTTTATGGAGGAAGTTGGCCAGACGGACAACCGGCAGTATTTCAAGTAATTATTGAAGAAACAGACCTTCAGACTGATTTGATTGAAGTTGATACAGATTTTAAAAGCAAAGATACAAAAGAAACTACAGAAGCAGATTTTCCTGAAGGCACACCAAATAAAGATGTTACAGATAGTAGAGATCATCCTGTAATCTCACGTTTTCCCGGCTCCTATATTAGATTTTATGAAAGCAAGGATTATGATGGATTTACCCTGCCCTTAAATGAACTGAAGAATGCAGAGTATGGAGGTGAATACAAAGAATTTACTGAAAAAGAGCTAAGAGTTGAAGGTAAAATGACACAGCATTTCTATGTGGTACCTAAAAAGCATTCCACATTAGAGATATTCAGAAATTATGAACAGGCATTAAAGAAGAATGATTTTGAAATAATAGCTCAGAAAAGTGGAGGTGTTGATGAGGGATTTTGGTACTCACTTTATAACGGGATAGACTTTAAAGACGCTTCTGAAACCCACTTTGAGGGAGTGGGGGCAGATAAAGAAAGTGGACGCTATCTTGCAGCAAAATTGAGTCGGGCCGAAGGTGATGTTTATATTTCTCTTTTTACTGCTAAACATGGATTTTATGGAGGAAGTTGGCCTGACGGACAGCCTGCAGTATTCCAGGTAATTATTGAAGAAACAGACCTTCAGACTGATTTGATTAATATTGAAGGTGTTATGCAGGATATAAGGAGTAAAGGTAAAGCTGCAATTTACGGTATCCACTTTGATGTAGATAGTGCAAAAATCAAAGATGAATCAGAACCAACCATAGACAAGATTGCAGAGCTTTTAAAAGAAAATCCTGATCTTAAACTTAATGTTGTAGGACATACCGATAGTACCGGTGAATTAGAATATAATATAGAACTATCTGAAAGAAGAGCCGAATCTTTGGTAGAAGTCCTTGTAAATGACTACAACATTGATGAAAACCGACTTAATTCCTTTGGAGTTGGTCCACTTGCACCTAAAGCAACCAATGAAACAGAAGATGGAAGAGAACAAAATCGAAGGGTGGAACTTGTAAAAAGATGAATTTAATAATAATTGACCAGAGCTTTTTGAACTAGAAATTGATTAAAAATATAAAACCATTTTTAAATACTGTGAAACAAATAGGCATCAGGTTTAAGCGTTCATTCTCCTCTATTATTATATTAAAAATACGTCACTTATAAAAAGGTGGCGTATAATTTTTTGCCTGAATATATAAAGAATGTAGTTTGACAATTCCACTTCATTTGGCATAGAAATTATTATATTAAATGTATTTTGCAACTATATTGTAACTTGCAGGTAACCCTTTTCATATATATTTATAATAAAGCTATATGTTTTAAAGAAGGGAGGAACTTTAAATGCCTATTAAAGAAATAAATAATACCAATATTTTTTATGAATTAATGGGTGATGGTAAAGAAGTTATAGCATTTTTTAATGGAATAGCAATGCAGACAGCCTTATGGCAGTCTCAAGTTAACGCTGTTAAAGATAATTATCAAGTACTGCTTCATGATTTCCGCGGACAGGGTCAGTCTTCACTTGAAATCTCAAATTTTACTTTTAAGCAACATGCCGATGATTTTTATGAATTATTAAATAAACTAGAGATTGATAAAGTACATATTGTTGGGGTATCTTATGGTGCAGAAGTAGCGATGCAGTTTGCTTTAAAATATCCTTCCAAAATATCTTCATTAATATTAGGAACAGCAGTTAGTGAAATAAAGCCATTACTTAAAGCTATGGCAGAAGCCTGGATATCAGCAGCCCAGACATATGATGGTGAACTATTTTTTAAAGTAATGTCTCCTTTTGTATATTCTAATACATTTTATGAAAACAAAGGAGAATGGCTTAACCAAAGAGCTAAAATTTTTGGAGATACTGTCACAAAAGAATGGATGGATGCATTTGCTGAACTTTGCAAAAATTTTCTAACTTTAGATTTAACAGATCAATTACATAAAATTAAGATACCTACTTTAGTTGTATCAGGAGAGAAAGATATCTTAAAACCTGCTTCATATGGTAAATTAATTAACCAAGAGTTACCTGATTCAGAATTTGTTGTAGTAGATGATGCGGCACATGGCCTTTTTGCAGAAAAACCAGAAGAATT
>JBNJDK010000119.1:0-4974 GCA_051744805.1 Bacillota bacterium | reverse complement strand
TAGCTGAAGAATTTGAAGGAAGTATACCTGATATTTTAGATAATTATTATTCAGAGAAAGAGTAGTCTAAAGGGTAAAATAGAGTAAGAATACCTAAGGTTCTTTTTCCATCAAATTCAAATATACTAAAAATATAATAATTTTTTCTTGAAGCTGATTCTTTAATAAATGATTCACCAATTGTTCCGGTTATAAAAGAAGAAATTGGATTCTCAGTGTTTTTTATTTTATCAGTTGTCCATTGAGCATATTCATCAGTATTTGGATTAGTTAAAAATAAAACAGCAAAAATTAAAATTAATATAATTAATGAACTTTTTTTTAGCATTAAAACCACCTCATAATTAAATTTATAATACTCTTTTCTTACTATATAATTCTTTATAAAAATTAATAATCCTTTTTTAGTATCTTCAAAGATAATTACTTCCCTTGTGATAGTCAGTAAAAAACTGTCTATTATATGGGAAGTTTTTGTTATAAAAATATTAAAAAAGACTTGACAAGTGAAAATAATAATTATATACTTATAGTGTACTAGTTAATTGGTGCACTAAACAACAAAAGTAATCACTTTAGATAACTTGTATTTGTGTAAAGAAGAATTAGAAAGGGGGAGAAAATGAAGTTAAAATATGATGCTTCTAAACCTATCTATGAACAAATTATTGATAAAATAAAAAAGATGATTGTAAGAGGTGAATTAAATCCAGGAGATAAACTTCCATCACAAAGGAAAATGGCAAAAAAAGTAGAAGTTAATCCAAATACTATTCAAAGAGCATATAGAGAAATGGAAAATTTAGATTTGGTTGAAACTAAGAGAGGGCTTGGGACCTTTATTAAAGATGATAAAAAAATAGTGAAGGAAATTTCTGAAGAAATGGCTAATAGAACAGTAGAGAAATTTTTAAGTGAAATGAAATCACTTGGTTTTAATGAAAAAGATGTTTTAGAAGTAGTTAAAAATAATTTAGAAAAAATTTAAGAGGAGGAAAATTTAATGGAGCTAAATAGAAAAAATATTGTAGAAATAAAAAATCTTCAAAAAAAGTATCCTGGAGTAAAAGCATTAAAAGGGATAGATTTGAATTTGCCAGCTGGTAAAATAACTGGTTTAATTGGTCCTAATGGCAGTGGTAAATCAACAATGTTAAAGATAATAGCCGGGTTAACACAGGCTACTGGTGGTGAAGTAAAAGTTTTTGATAAAAATCTTGATTACAAAATAAAAGGGGAAATTGCTTTTCTTCCAGAGATAAATCATTTTTATGATTGGATGACAATTGATGAGATTATTAATTTTACTAACAAGCAATTTAGTAATTTTGATACAGATAAGGCTGAGGAGATAACTGATTTTATGAATTTGAAGCCAGAAATGAAAATAAAAGATTTATCAAAAGGAATGGTAGGGAGAGTAAAATTAATTTTAGCTATGTCAAGAAATGTACCATTAATAATTATGGATGAACCACTTGCAGGTATTGATCCAAAATCAAGAGCACAGATTTTAGAAAGTTTAATAAGTGAATATAATGCTGAAACTCAAAGTATTATTCTGTCTACTCATGAAGTTTTAGAAGCAGAGAAGTTTTTTGACTATGTTATTTTTCTCGAAAATGGAAAAATAAAATTACAGGGAAATGCTGATGATTTAAGAAAAGAAAGAAATAAATCAATTCAGGATATGTCAAGGGAGGTTTTTGTGTGATGAAAAGCTTTATATCTTTGTATAAAAAAGAAATAAGAGCTATGTTCTTTTTTGTAGTAGTTAGTATTTTGATTGTTTTAGCCTGGGAGTTATTTTTGTTTTATAAAAGTAGTGTCTGGCCCAGTGAGTTGATATTAGGGTTAAGTTTTTTACCAACATCTTTTTTTCCACTTATAATGCTCTGGCAGGGTTATCAATCTTATAGACATGAATGGAAAGATGATACTATATATATGTTATTAACACTCCCTTCACCAGGCTGGAAAATAAGTTTAGCAAAACTAGCTGCTGGTTTTAGTTATTATTTAACTGTGGTTCTATTTACAGCTTTAATGATCTTCCTAATAAATGATAAAAGTTTTATTTCTCAATTGCCAACTTATATATCCAGAAGTTATATTTATAAAACTTCTTTATTATTAGGAATAGCTTATATTATTTTTGGAATGACACCATATATATTAAGTCAATTTTCTTGTTTAGTAAGTCGTTTTTATAGTAGGTTTAAAGGGTTGGTAAGTATTGTAGTTTTTATTTTGACAAATTATTTAATTTATAGGATTGCATCAGTAATATCTCCAATATTTAATTGGTTACCCAATATACCTGTAAAAGGATTCAATGTATCGATGGGTGAAGTTACATTTCAGACTATTTATATTAATAGTGCTCCAATTGTTAGTATATTATTGATGATTTTATTTATATTTTTTCTTGGTTCATTTTTACTTGAAAAATATCTAGAAGTTTAAAGGAGGTAATTCATTTGAAAAAGAGTACTATTGTTACTGTTTTGATAATTATCTTAATAGGGATTATGATTACAGATTTTAATTTAGCAGGATCAAATGTATTTGAATTGTTTTTTAGAAGATTAGAAACGAATACTTTTAATGAAAATACAGTTAGTTTTAATGCAGATACAAATACAAGCCATAAATATTCCGTAGATAAAGAATTAATGATAGAAAGAGATGAAAAAAATAAATTTATAATAAATAATAATCTAGGATCTATAAAAATAACAGGAGAAGATAGAGAAAATATTGATATAAAGGCTAAAATAACGGTTTATAGTGATAAAAAAGATTTAGCAGAAAGTTATGCTAAAAAAATAAAAATTACGACTTTAAAGAAAGCAGATAGTATAGAAATGAAAATACCAGTAGAAAACAAACCAGAAAGAGTAAAAGGTGTTAAGGTTGATTATACAATAAAAGCTCCTAAATCATTGTATTTAGAACTCTATAATCAATTTGGTCTTTTAGAAGTAACTAATTTTATTAATGGTGTAGATCTTTCTAATAGATATCAAGAATCACTTATTAGTAATATTGCTGGAGAAAATATCAATATAAATAATAAATTTGGCAACTTAAAATTAAGTGATATTTCTGCAGGAGAAGAAATGAAAGTTATTACTGCTTATAATAAAACTACCATAGAGAATATTGAAAGAGATATGGAAGTAGATGCAAGTTATGGAGATATTAGTTTTTATAATATTAAAGGTATGATTTTGGATTCTAAGTATACAGATGTAGAAATTGATGAAATTGATGGTCAGTTAAAAACTGATATAGAATTTGGTAATATAGAAGTAAATGATTTAAAATATAATACTGATATAGAAGGGAAATATGCTGAAGTATCTGTTGAATTAGCTAGAGGTTTAGAAAATTTTGAAATTGATGGAAGAACTAAATATGGAGATATAAGAACAAATATAGATGGAAAGATTGAAAGAAATGACAATAACAAAAAATGGATATATATAAACGGTAATGGTGAAAAAAAGATTAAGTTAAGAACTTCATATGCAGACTTAAATATTAAATAAAAATAGTAGAAAGCTCTGGATTGAATAGTCCAGAGCCTTTTTGATTATTATTTAGAAAAATTTCTAATACTATCTTTTTCTAATCTATAGAAAACTCCCTTTAGAGTAAAGTATAACCAGATAGCAGCTATAATTATATTTACTAATTCTGATATTGGGAAGGCATACCATAGAGTAGAAAGCCCAAATTTATTTCCTAAAATATACATTAAAGGAAGTAAAACAACAATTTGTCGTGTAAATGATTGAATTAAACTTGGTAATCCTTTACCTATAGCTTGAAAAGTTGTAGATATAATTATTGCAGGTCCAATTATAGGAAAAGCAAGACTTATAGTTTTTAAAGCAGTTGTACCAATTCTAAGAAGTTCGGGATCACTATTAAAAAGTCGGATTAATTGAACAGGTATTGTTTGAAAAATTATAAATCCTGTTGTGGTAAATGCAAAAGCAACAAAAAAAGTATATTTAATAGCTTTTTTCATTCTTTCTGGATTTTGATGACCATAGTTATAACCTATTAAAGGCATATAACCCTGATTCAAACCAAAAACAGGCATAAAAACAAAAGATTGGAGACGAAAATATATTCCTCCTGCAGCAATTGCAGTATTGGAAAAAGAACCAAGAATTCGATTCATTCCCCCTAACATAAAACTTGCCATAAATTGCATCACCATTGCTGGAAATCCTACCTGATAGATTGATTTTATTATTGAAAAATCAAAATCAAAATCAGAAAAATTTAATTTTAATTCATTTTTATCACTAAAAAGCATAAAAACTAGAAAAACTCCACTTATAGTTCTTGCTAAAACAGTAGCAACTGCTGCTCCCTGTACACCTAATTTTGGGAAAAAGGATATTCCAAATATAAAAAAGGGATCAATTATAATATTTATTATAGCCCCTAAAACCATTGCAATCATAGGAGTAACAGTATTTCCTTCTCCTCGTAAAATATTATTTGAGATCATAGGAAAGAAAAGAGCAATTCCTCCTATGAGAATTACACTTATGTATTCTGTACTAAGAGCGATTAAAGTAGGATCATTAGTAAAAAATTGAATTAATTTATCAGCAAATAAAAAACCGACTATTGCAGATAAAATACCATAAGTTAGAGTTATTAAAATTACATGTTCAGCTGCATTAGAGGCTCTTTTTTTATTTCCCTTTCCAAGAAGTCTTGAAATAAGAGAACTTGTACCTACTCCAGTTCCAACAGCTATCCCTATAATTATAATTTGAATAGGAAAACTTAATGATAGAGCTGAAAGACCATCAGTACTTAGTCTTCCTACATAAATACTATCGACTACATTATATAATGCTTGAATAGCCATCGCAATAATTGATGGGACAGATAATTTAAAGAGCAGAGGTAAAATAGGCTCTGTACCCATACGCGCTGATTTTT
>JBNJDK010000118.1:0-5022 GCA_051744805.1 Bacillota bacterium | reverse complement strand
AAGGAGAGGGAGATTGTCTCCCTTTCTGCAATTATTATTTATAATTTGACGCCCAAATGATATAATTTTTTTAAAAGCGTTATATGAGGTTAAGTATAACGAATTAATAAACTTAACAATTTTTAGGAGGCTAAAGATGTTTAAAAATAAAACAAAAATTATAGTATTAATTTTATTTACATTAACTCTTACTTTAGGGTTAACAACAGAAATGAAAGCAAAAGATAGAACTGTTGTAGATATGATGGGAAGAGAAGTAAAAGTTCCCGAAAAAGTTGAAAGAGTTATAACAACTTATACTCCAGCCACTCAGTTTGTGATGGCCCTGGGGGCAGATGATAGGTTAGTTTCTGGTGCAAGTGGATTACCAAATCAAACTATTTTTACTAAAATTAATCCTAAAATTGATGAGTTACCTAATGTAGGCTCCAAAAATAAAGGAGTAAATATTGAAAGTATAATGGAACTTAATCCTGATCTGGTTATTATGTTTCCCCACGGAGATGGGATTGAGACAGCTGCTAGATTAAAAGAATTAGGAATTGCAACTTTAGTTATTAATCCAGAAAGTTTTTCTCAGATTAGAGAGACAAATAAGCTTTTAGGAAAAGCTCTAAATCTTGAAGAAAAAGCTGAAAAAGTTGATGAACAATATCAAAAAATATTGGAAATTAGTGAAAGAACTAAAGATATTCCAGAATCTGAAAGAAAGAAAGTTTATTTTGCTAATTCAGAGCTTTTGGATACAGTGGGAGAAAACATTTTACAGACTGACCTTATTGAAAAAGCAGGTGCAATAAATCCTGCCAAAAATACAAAAGAAGGATTTATAAAAGCCTCTTCAGAAGAATTAATAAAATGGAATCCTGATCAAATAATTGTTTCACAATTTTATAGAAAAAGTTTAGATAAATTAAAAAATGAAGAAAAATATAAATCTATCTCAGCATTTAAAAATGATAAAATTCATAGAGTTCCATCTAATCTCGAACCCTGGGATTATCCAAGTCCTTCTTCAGCTTTGATAATACCCTGGCTTGCTAAAAAAATATATCCAGAAAAGTTTGCTGACCTTTCTTTAGAAAAAATAGTAAATGATTTTTATAAAGAACTTTATGGAAAAACATTTATTGAATATGATGGTGAACTTAATTGAAAGAAAAACAATTAAAAACTAATAAAAATAAAATAGGAAGATTGGGATATAGTTTAATTATTCTAACTGTAGTTTTTCTATTTTCCCTTATGATAGGTAGATATTCTTTAGATTTAAAAGAAGTCTTTAGTGCTTTTTGGCAGCTTATTAGTGGCTCAAAATCAGCAGAAATTACAGGTAATGATTGGCGGGTATTTTATTATATCCGCCTACCTCGTCTAATTCTTGTTATGGCAGTAGGGTCAGCTTTATCTGTAACTGGCTCAGTTTATCAGAGTATTTTCCATAATCCCCTTGTTTCTCCTAATATACTGGGAGTTAGTGCTGGAGCAGGTTTTGGAGTGGCCCTGGGGATGTTAGTAACTGAAGGTTCTTTATTTTGGATTTATGGATTTTCCTTTATATTTGGAGTGATAGCAGTAGTTTTAACGTTTTTCATTTCCAAAATGAGTCAGGGGAAAAATGTAATGAAAATGGTTTTAGCAGGAATTGTAGTTAGTTCACTTTTTAATGCGATGCTCTCTATTTTAAAATATTTAGCTGATCCTTTAGATGAATTACCAGGAATAGTATTCTGGTTAATGGGGGGATTTAGTAGAGCCAGCTGGCAGGAAGTAAAATTTATTATTCCCCTGATAGCTATTGGACTTATAATTATTTATTTAATGAGATGGTATTTAAATGTTATGTCTATGGGAGATGAAGAAGCAATTTCAATGGGGGTGAATGTAAAATTAATCAGAATTGTACTTATTTCGTTTAGTACATTTATGGTAGCAGCATCAGTTGCCACTACCGGTCAGATTACCTGGATAGGTTTAGTAATTCCTCATATTGCCAGATATTTAGTTGGCTCAGACCATAAGATTATGATTCCCCAGACAATAATTTTAGGGCCAATATTTTTACTGATAATGGACAATATTGCCAGAACACTAACTTCAGCAGAAATTCCTATAAGTATTATTACAGCTTTTGTAGGTGCTCCATTTTTTGCTTATTTACTTATTACAAGAAAGGATTCTGGCTGGGGTTAAAATTAGAATTGGAGGTTTTATATGCAGTGGTCTAAAAGAGAAATGGACTGGTATTATCGTGGTCTCAAAAATTGTAATTATCCGCAAAATGTTGTAACTTATATAGAAGATTTTTTGAGAGAAGATGACACTGTTATTGATATTGGAACCGGGATTGGTACCTTTGCTCTTGAATTAGCGGAGATTGTAAATAAAGTTATTGCAGTAGATTATTCAAAAGAAATGTTAGGTTATTTAGAAAAATTAGCAGAAAAACAAAATATAAAATCTAAGATAATAACTAAAAGGGGTGACTGGAATAAAATAGATTTTGTTAATGAGTTAGAAATTAATTCCTTAATTACTGCTTATAGTGGGCAGGAAGTCGTTGGAAATAAAACTTCACTACAAAAAATGCAAAAATTAATTAATGATTATATATTTCTTTTTGTTCCTGGTGAAAGAGAAAAACATTCCTTTTCAAGTGATATATTATTTAATAAACTTGGAAGAGAAAAAAGAGAACACCGCTGTAATTATAGTGATGTAGAAAGATTACTTAATGATATGAAAATAGATTATAATAAAAAAGAGTTTATTTATGAATTTGGACAACCTTTTTTAGATTTTAAAGAAGCTGTAGATTTTTTCAAATTCCATTATGATTTAGAAAATGATGAAATAAAAACTTTAAAAACATTTTTAAAAAATCACTTAAAAGAAAAAGAAGATTATCTTTGGATTGAAAATAAAAAGAGAAGTGTTCTATACTACTGGGAAAATAAAAGAGGTGAAGCTAATGATTGAAACCAGGAATCTATGTTTTAGCTATGAAGAAAAAAAAGTACTTAAAAATATTGATATTTCTCTTAATAAAGGCAAACTAACCTGTCTATTAGGTGCTAATGGGTCAGGTAAAACAACCATTATAAAAGCTTTAAATGGAATTATCAAAAAAGATAGTGGCCAGATTTTTATTGATGGTGAAAATTTGGATAATTTAAAACAAAAAGAAATAGCTAAAAAAATAAGTATGGTACCTCAGGAACATAATTCTGTGTTTTCCTATAAAAGTATAGATGTTGTGATTATGGGAGTTACTCCCTATTTAGGATTTGGAAAACAGCCTGATCATACTATTTATCTTAAAGCAAAAAAGATAATGGATAAATTAAATATCCTGGAAATGGCTGATAGAAATTATAATGAATTAAGTGGAGGAGAAAGACAGCTTGTTTTAATTGCCAGAGCTTTACTTCAGGATACTGAATATATGCTTTTTGATGAACCTACTTCTCATCTTGATTTTAAAAACCAGCATCTTATTTTACGTGAATTGAAAAAACTAACTAAAAAACAAAAAGGGGTAGTTACTGCCCTCCATGACCCTAATCTTGCTTTAAAATACAGTGACCAGGTAATTATAATAAAAGAAGGGAAAATATTAACTTATGGAGAAACTGAAAAGGTAATGAATTCAAAAAACCTAAGTAAAGCCTATGAAACTGAGATTATAGTAGATGAACTGGCTAATAAAGTAGAAATTGCAGCTGATAATAATCCTGATATAAAAGAGGTGATCTAGTGGTTGCTAATTTTAATAAAGCTCTAAATATAAATAAAGGAGATGTTGTAACTTTAGTTGGGGCAGGTGGAAAAACCTCTATTTTAAAAATTTTAGCTGCTGAAATCAAAAAAAATGTGATAATTACTACAACAACCCACATTCAATCTTTAAAGAATTTTTCAGAAAATAAAATCATTAGTGAAAATTATGGACAAATTAGTGCTAATATTGTTAAAATAAGAAATGAAAACAATCATAAAATATTTATTACTTCTAAGAAAGTTAAAGAACTGGATAATGGTAAAATCAAGTTTAAGGGTATAAGCCTGGATTGGGTTGATAGATTACATACTGAATTTGAAGATGAAATTATCATTGTAGAAGGTGATGGAGCAGCAATGAAATCAATTAAGGCCCCAGCTGCTTATGAACCTGTTGTTCCTAAATCAAGTTCTAAATTAATAACTGTAATTGGGTTGAAAGATCTGGGAAAAGAAATTAACAGTCAAAATTGTCATCGAGTAAATAAAATCAAAAAATTAACTTCCAGTTCTATTATAGATAAGGAGATGATAATTAAGATAGCCACTGACAAAAAAGCATATGGATATTATAGGGACAAAGTTGATGATTATATAGTTGTATTAAATCAACTTGGTAGTTGTGATTTTGAGACTGCTTTGGAAATAGGTGAAAAAATTATAGAATTAGGAATAAAAAAAGTTATTTTAACAGATACAAATCAATATAAGCCTATTATTAAAATATTAAATAGAGGTGATATAAATGAAAGGAATAAATGATGTATGTGTTTTAATTAAAGGTGGTGGTGATGTAGCTTCTGGTACAGCTTATAGATTATATCAAAGTGGTTTTAAAGTAGCGATTTGTGATATACCAAAACCAAAAATGGTCAGAAGAGGTGTATCTTTTGCAGAAGCTATTTATCATGGAAGTCATCGTATTGAAGGAGTTAAAGGTGAATATGTCAAAAATGAAGATGAATTTGAAAAATCTTTAGAAGAAGGTAATATTCCTGTTTTTATTAATGACCTCTGGTCATATTTTAAAAAATATTTTGAAGCAGATGTTATTATTGATGGAAGAATGATGAAAAGAAATAATTCTACTAATATCAATGAAGCTGAAATAGTCATAGGTTTAGGTCCGGGTTTTAAAGCTAAAGATGATGTAAATGCTGTAATAGAAACTAACCGTGGTCATTATCTTGGAAGAGCTATTTATGAAGGTAAGGCAGAACCATATACAGGTGAACCTGGTGA
>JBNJDK010000117.1:0-5036 GCA_051744805.1 Bacillota bacterium | reverse complement strand
AAGAAATGGTTTTTAATTCAGTGCCTAAAGAGGAACATGATTTGGCAGTTGATATATTGGTAACTGATAAAAAAATATTACGTATAAATAAAAATTAAGGGGGAATTTAATGAATTTGTTTGAACAGGAAAATAACAATAATAAAGATAAACCCCTTGCATATAGAATGAGACCTCAAACTTTAGATGAATTAGAAGGACAAAATGAAATAGTTGGAAAAGGACAGGTTTTAAGAAGAGCAATAAAGGCAGATATTATTCAATCACTTATTTTATATGGACCTCCTGGTAGTGGTAAAACAAGTTTAGCTCAAGTAATTGCTAATAAGACAGATGCTGAATTTATAAAATTAAATGCTGTAACTTCAGGGGTAAAAGATTTAAGAGAAGTAATAAGTAAAGCTAAAAATAATCAAAATATGTATAATAAAAAAACTATTTTATTTATAGATGAAATTCATAGATTTAATAAATCTCAACAGGATGCACTTTTACCTGCAGTGGAAGATGGTACAGTAATTATGATAGGTGCTACTACTGAAAATCCCTATTTTGAAGTAAATTCACCTTTGCTTTCAAGATCACAAATATATAAGTTAAATCCACTAAATGAAAAAGATATTTTGAATATATTAAATAGAGCAATTGAAGATAAAAAAAGAGGATTAGGAGAATATAATATAGATTTTAATAAAGAAATTTTAGAATTTATTACCAAACTAGCTAATGGTGATGCAAGAACTGCTTTAAATATTTTAGAAATGGCTGTGTTAACAACTCCACCTAATAGTAATGGAAAAATTATTTTAAACAAAGAAGTTATTGCTGATTCTGCACAGGAGAAAAAATTAAATTATGATAAAGGTGGAGATAATCATTATGATAATATATCAGCTATGATTAAAAGTATGAGAGGTTCAGATCCTGATGCAGCAGTTTTTTATTTATCAAAAATGCTTGAAGCTGGGGAAGATCCTAAATTTATAGCCAGAAGAATAATAGTTCATGCTGCAGAAGATGTTGGATTAGCTGATCCTCAGGCACTAGTTGTTGCAAATTCTGCCGCCAGAGCTGTTGAATTTGTTGGTTTACCTGAAGCAAGAATCCCTCTTGCTGAAGCAGTAATTTATATAGCTACAGCTCCTAAAAGCAACTCAGTCATTAAAGCAATTGATAAAGCAAGTAGATTTGTAAAAAATAATGATTCATTATCTGTACCTTCTCATCTAAGAGATTCACATTATAGTGGAGCAGAGGAATTGAATAATGGCAAAGGTTATTTATATCCTCATAATTATCCTAATAATTACGTAGCTCAACAATATTTACCTGATGAAGCTAAAGATAAAAAGTTTTATGAGCCTAACGGTGGTGGAAATGAAAAAAGTATAAAAAAATGGTTAAAAAAGCTCAAAGATTTAGAAAATAAGGGGAAGTAGGGTTTTAATAAATGAAAAAAATATTGACTCCTAATAAAAAAATAGAAATAGTAAATAAAGTTAAAGACAGTAAATTTTTTGGTTCTATTAGTAATGTTTCAACCCGAAAAGAGGCTGAAAATTTTATCGAAAAAATAAAAAATAAATATTCAGATGCCACCCATAATGTCAGTGCTTTTCGTATTGGTACTGGAGAAGATGTTATAGAATATGCTGATGATGATGGTGAACCAGCTGGATCTTCTGGTCCACCTGTTTTAGAAGCTATAAAAGGAGAAAATCTTTCAAACACAGTTATTATAGTTACTCGATATTTTGGAGGAACTAAATTGGGAATAGGGGGTTTGATAAGGGCATATGGTAATACAGCAAGAAAAGCTATTGAAAAATCAGGTAAAAGAAAATTAATATTATATTATAAAGTAAAAATTAGAGGAAATTACAATTTAGTAGGTACAATAATGGGACAGGCTGAATCTTTTTCTCATGATATTTTAAATACTGAGTATGATGAAGATGGTATTATTGTTTCCATATTGATTAATCCTAATTTTTATAAAGATTTTAAAAAGACATTGATAGAAAAAACTTCAAATGGGGTAAAAATAAATAAAGTTGGTCACAAATATTTGATTAAAACTAATGATTGACAGTTTCAAAAATTTGTGTTAATATGAATCTGCAAAGTTGATAAAAATACTCGAGTTTATATGAGGGGTGTTAGAAATGAAGGTGTCAACAAGAGGGAGATATGGTTTAAGAGCTATGGTAGAATTGGCCAGACATAAGGGAGAAGGGGCAATACCTTTAAGAAAAATAGCTGGTACCCAGGATATTTCTGAACAATACCTTGAACAACTTTTTTCTAATTTAAGAAAAGCTAAATTAGTTCAGAGTGTAAGAGGAGCAAAAGGAGGATATTTATTAAGTGATTCTCCAGAAAATATTAGTGTTAAGGAAATTATAACTGCACTTGAAGGTCCAATTGCTCCTGTAGAATGTGTGCTTGAATCTAAAGATGGATGTGAATATAAAGATGATTGTGTTACTAAAATTCTTTGGGAAAAATTGAAATCCTGTATTGATGATATGTTAGAATCTATTACATTAAAGGATTTGTTGGATGAAACTTTAGAAAGAGAATAATAGTAAAGTTAAATTTTAGGAGTGTTATTTTATGAATAATATATATATGGATCATTCAGCAACAACTCCTGTTTTTCCAGAAGTATTAGCAGAAATGGATAAATATTTTACTAAAGAATATGGAAACCCATCCAGTATACATCAAGGAGGACAAAAAGCTGCAAGAGCAGTTAAAAATTCCAGACAAAAATTAGCAAATTTTATTAATGCTGAAGATGAACATGAGATTGTTTTTTGTGGTAGTGGAACTGAGGCAGATAATCTTGCGATTAAAGGAGTTGCCCTGGCTTTACAAAATAAAGGAAGCCATATTATAACTTCTAAAATTGAACATCCTGCTGTTTTACGTTCCTGTGAATATTTAGAAAAACATTATAATTTTGATGTAACTTATTTAGATGTAGATTTAAATGGTTTTGTTAATCCAGAGGATGTAGAAGAAGCAATTAATTCTGATACGATTTTGATTTCTATAATGATGGTCAACAATGAAATTGGAACTATAGAACCTGTTAAGGAAATTGGAGAAATTGCAGAAAAAAACAATGTATATTTTCATACAGATGCTATTCAGGCTCCTGGACATCTTGAAATAGACGTGGAGGAACTTAAAGTTAATTTATTATCTCTTTCAGCTCATAAATTTAATGGTCCCAAAGGTGTAGGAGCTTTATATGTGCAAAAAGGGTCAAAATTAATTTCTCAAATGTCTGGTGGACCTCAAGAAAATCATAGAAGAGCAAGTACAGAAAATGTTCCTGCAATTGTTGGAATGGGAAAAGCTATTGAATTAACCCAAAATCGTTTAAAAGAAGAGAATATAAGGTTGAAAAAATTGAGAGATAGTTTGATTTCTGGCATTGAGAAAAATATTGATAATGTTTATTTAAATGGCCCTCGGAAAAATAAAAGGGTTAATAATAATGTAAATTTTAGTTTTAAAAATGTTAGTGGAGAATCAATTTTAATTAATCTTGATATGAGTGGAGTAGCTGCAGCTAGTGGTTCTGCCTGTGCCTCTGGTACAATAGAGCCTTCTCATGTTTTGAAAGCAATTGGTTTATCTTCTGATTTAGCAGAGAATTCTTTGAGATTGACTTTAGGATTCAATAATGACCAAAAAGATATAAATTATCTTATTGAACTACTACCTGGAGTTATTCAAAAATTGAGAAATATGTCTCCAAAATACAATGATAAATTTTAAATAATCTACTAGCAAATAAAATTGAAGGTGAGAATTATGGAAAAAGTATTAGTAGCAATGAGTGGTGGAGTTGATAGTTCTGTAACAGCTGCTCTTTTAAAAGAAGAAGGTTATGAAATTATTGGGGGAACAATGAAAATATTTCCCGATTATGAACAAAGAGCTATAGATGAAGGAAGTTGTTGTTCATTGTCTGATATAGAGGATGCTAAAAGTGTTGCCAGTAAATTGGATATCCCTCATTATACTTTTAACTTAAAGGATATTTTTCAAAAGAGGGTAATTGATAATTTTGTAGCAGAATATAGTAAAGCCAGAACTCCTAATCCATGTGTAGTTTGTAATAAGGAAATTAAATTTAAAGCCTTATTAAAAAAAGCACTTGAAATTGGGGCTGATTATATAGCTACAGGGCATTATGCTAAAATTCAACATAATAAAGATAAAAGAAATTTACTTTTTAAAGCTGAAGATTCAAAAAAGGATCAAAGTTATATGTTATATGGTTTTACTCAATTTCAGCTTAAACATACTTTAATGCCTTTAGGTAAATATAATAAAAATAAGGTTAGAGATATTGCCAATGACCTTGGATTTAAAGTTCATAATAAAGAAGATAGTCAGGAAATCTGTTTTGTTCCAGATAATAATTATGTTAGATTTTTAGAAGATAATTATTCAAACATGGGAAATTCCGGACCTATTTTTGATACAAATGGTAATAAACTCGGTGAACATGAAGGACTATATAAATATACTATTGGTCAGAGAAGGGGACTTGGAATATCTTTGAATCATCCTATATATGTGGTAGGATTTAACAAAGAAAAAAATGCGTTAATTGTTGGGAAAAATGAAGAAGTTTTTAGTAAAGGTCTCTGGGCGGAAAATTTAAATTGGATTTCTATTGAAAATTTGAAGGAAGATATGAATGTAATGGCCCAGATTAGATATAATTCTCCAGCAGTAAAAGCTACAATTTATCCCAGTCAAAAAGAGGGAATGATTAAAGTTGTATTTGATGAAAAACAACGTGCTATTACTCCAGGTCAATCTGTAGTTTTCTATCAAAATGACCTTGTAGTTGGTGGAGGAATTATTAATAGCAGCTTCAATTAAAATTTATCAAAAAAATTGTTTGAGATCCCTTGACAGATAAAAGGAAAAATGATAAAGTATAAACTGTCGCGTTAAGGAAAGGCCCCGGATAGTCAGTAAAATAGAGGCTAAAGAAAAGGGAAAAGA
>JBNJDK010000116.1:0-5072 GCA_051744805.1 Bacillota bacterium | reverse complement strand
AGAAGTTTTACCTAAACTGCTAGAAGAAAACAAAAGGATTAATATCTGGAGTGCTCCATGTTCAAATGGATCAGAACCATATACGATTGCTATAATATTGAATGAAATGGGAATCAGCACTAATAGGTATAATATCTTAGCTTCAGATCTTGATCCTGAAATATTGGCTACTGCTAAAAAGGGTATCTATGGAGATTCTTCGATTAAAAATGTTCCTAAAGATATATTTAATAAATATTTTGAAATAACTAACGGACAGTTTGAGAAATATAAGCTTTCTTCAGAGATAAAAGATCAAGTGAAGTTTGAAAAAAGAGACTTAATAAATGCAGAGTTTAGAAATAAAAATTGGCATTTAATAATAAGCCGTAATTTTTTTATCTATCTTACAAAAGAGTACAAAAATTTAATGGTGGATAAGTTTTCAAGGGTTTTAAATGAAGATGGCTACTTTTTTATAGGTAGCACAGAGTTTATATTCAGAAGTGACAAGTTCAATTTAGAAAAAGAACATCTGTCATTTTATAAAAAAACAAGTAAATAAAACAACAAAATACGAAGGGCAGGTAGATGTCATGTTCAATATTAAAGGTAAATTAGTATTTCTATTTATATTAGTAGGTATTATCCCAGTGATTATTGTAGGAGTCCTATCCTATAACAACACCCAACAGGAAATTGAAGGTAATGTTTATGGATCACTTGATATGTTTGGAACCATAATTGACGAGCAGTTTGAAGAATACTTTAGTAATAAAGAAGGAGAAATAAAAGTATTTGCAGCTTCTAATGATGTCAAAAGGAGTATGGAAATATTAAAAGAAACAATGTGGAATACATCATATTTTCGCTGGGAAGAAAGAGTTGAAATCTTAGATAATTTAACAGATAGCTATATAAATGAATTTGGCTATTCTTCCGCTTTTTTAACTAACCCAGAAGGAATTGTAGTATATTCGACAACAGAAAAGATACCAGTTGATACTGATCTTTCAATAAGAGATTATGTACAAGGTAGTTTGTCTGGTGAATTAACCTGGTCTGATCTTTTTTATTCCAATATTATTAATGCGAATGCCCTGGTTGTTTCTAATACTATTTATGATCCATCTGGTGAAGAGATAATTGGAACTGCTAATTTGGTAATGGGCCAACAACAAGTAGATTATTTAATTCATTCTGGTCTAGCACAGATGGGAGAAACTGCAGATGCTTATCTAATAAATGAAGAAGGATTATTATTAACAGAGACCAGAAATGGTGAATTCCAAAAAGCTGCAGCTTTAAATGAGAGTATAGAGTCTGAAGCTGTTAATAGATTAAAAGCACCTTTAAGCAACAATAATACTGATTATAAAAAAACATTAGAGTATTTTAATTATGAAGGCGAAGATGTACTGGGTATTCTAAGTTTAACTAAACTAGGTAGTCGTGATGTAGGTCTAATCACAACTATAGATGATGATGAAGTCTTCTCGGGACTATATAAAGTAAGAACCTTTATGATTTATCTCTTTATCGGTCTCTTTATCATAATAGCAGGTGTTGCATATTACTTTGCTCGTAATATTTCAAATCCATTAACCCAGGTAACAGATAAAATTGAAATAATTGCAAGTGGAAAGTTAAATAATAAAGTAGAAGATAATATTACAAACCGAAAAGATGAAATAGGAACATTAGGCAAAGCAATAAATAAGATGAATACTAACCTAAAAACTCTTGTAAATGAAATAGCAAGTATTTCAAGCACTCTATCGGAATCAAGCAGAGAACTACTTAACTCCGGTCAAGAAGTTTCCAATAATGCAGAACAGGTTGGTAATTCAATACAGGAGGTTGCATCAGGGGCTCAGGAACAGTCTGCACAAGTAGAGGAAACTACTGCAATAATTGATGACCTTGACAGCCAGATTGAAAAAGTAAATAAAGAGTCTGATGAAATGAACGAACAAGCTGTTGATGTTATGGAAAATATTGATAATGGTAGTAAAGCAGTTAAAAGTTCAGTTAGTCAAATTAATACTGTAAAAGATAACACTAATCAGGTATCTGAACGAATTAGTTCACTTGGTAATTCATCTAAAAAGATCGGAGAGATTGTTGGTCTAATAAATGATATCTCAGAACAGACCAACTTGCTTGCTCTTAATGCAGCGATTGAAGCAGCAAGAGCCGGTGAAGCGGGAAGAGGATTTAGTGTTGTTGCTGATGAAATCAGAGAACTCGCTGAAGAGTCCTCAAATGCTACTGATGAGATAGCGGGACTAATAAAAGAAATCCAAAATGAAGTAAACAAAGCTGTAAGTGATATGAGCCAAACTGAAGGAGCAGTTGATGAAAGCGTATCAGCTATTGAAGTAACAGGTAATACATTTGACAATATTGAAAAAGCTGCTCAACAGTTAGCAAGACTTATTGACAGTATTTCACAAGAAACTGACAGAATGAGTTCTAACAGCAGTGATACAAAACAGTCTATTTCACAAATTTCTGTAGTTAGCCAGGAAGCAGCAAGTAATGCCCAAGAAGTTGCAGCTTCCAGTGAAGAACAAAGTGCTTCAACACAGGAAATAGTGAATGCAGCTGAACGTCTATCCAAAATGGCTGATAAGCTTACAGATGAGATTAATAAGTTTGATGTTTAAACTTTAAAACTTTAAAAATCAAAGAAGTAAAACAATTTAACTAAATTATTATAAGTTAACTAAATAAGGGTAGGTGAATAAACCTACCCTATATAAACAAAAACCATTTTTAAAGGGGTGAAAAGATGGGTATCCGCAACTGTAAAAGGTGTGGAAAGATTTTTCATTATGACGGTGTTCATAAAATCTGTAACAACTGTAGAATGAAAGAAGAAGAGGATTTTGAAAAGGTAAAAGAATATCTAAGAGAAAATCCTAAATCTAGTATAAATACGGTAAGTGACGAAACGGGTGTTGAAAAGAAAACGATTATCGAATTTATAAAAAACGATAGATTGATTGCTGAAGATTTAGAGATTGATGTTACTGTAAAATGTCAGAGATGTGGTAAAGAAATAAAGCACGGTAAATACTGTGAATCATGTGTTACTGAAATGAAAGATGAAATTGAAAGTTTAACTAAAAAAGGTGAAAAAGAACTCAAGAAAAGAAAGACTGGACATAATATGCATGTTACTGATAGATTTAGTGACAATTAAAGAAGAATATAAGCAAAAAAGAGAGTATTAGTGATGAATTTGAAGATAATACTCTCTTATCCCTTGTAATAAGAAATAGACCAATTTAATAATAATAAAAAGTATTCGATAATAGTATTGAGAAAGATATTAAATGAAAAACTAGCAGGGAGTGGTATTTCATGAAAATTAATAATAATGATATAAACATGAATAAGATCATGAAAGCTTACCAGAACTTAAATCAAAAAGAAAACAATAATGTCAATCAAACAAGTAAATCTGACCAGGTGAATATATCAAAAAAAGCAAAAGAAATTCAAAATATTAAAGAAACACTTGAGAACAAACCAGCTGTAAGACAAGATAAAGTAGAACAGATAAAAAAACAAATTCAGAACGGAACATATAAAGTAGACTCAAAAAAAATTGCTGAAAAAATTATCTCTGATATAGAATAGAGGTGTAAAAAATGGGTGAACAGCTGTTAATTGAGCTGGCTGAAATACTAAAGAAAGAAAGCATTCTTTATGAAAAACTCTTAAAGACTGCAGAAAAGAAAAAAGAAACATTAATCAATAATGAAATAGAAACTCTTTTTGAACATGTCGAAACAGACCAGGAGCTAATTGATCATGTAACAAAACTAGAAGATAGAAGGCTTGAGATTATGTCTGAGATTGATGATAAGCTTGACATAAACAGTGATGAGCTTTCATATCAGGAATTTATTAAAAAAGTTCCTGACAATTGGGAAGAAAAGTTAAATCCAATTCGTGAAGACCTGGTAAAAACGTTAGAAGAATTTCATGTTTTAAATGAAGAAAACAAAAGGTTAATTGAAGAGGCAGTTAAGTTTAATAAGTTCTCAATTGACTTAATTGTAGATAACTTAAAAAACAATAATACTACATATCATACTAAAGATAAAAGCAGACCACATTTAATTGATAAAAGAGGCTGATTGATAAAAAGGAGGAAATTTTAATGTTCGATGGACTTCATATAGGATTAAGCTCACTACAAACTCAGAAAAAATCAATAGAAACTACTGGACACAATATAGCTAATGCAAATAATGAAGATTATTCAAGACAGAGAGCTATTCAAACTGCTAAACAACCGAACCTAATTCCTGGTGGAAATTTCATGATGGGTTCAGGTGTTAAAGTAGAAGATATCCAGAGAATTCAAGATCAATTTATTAATCAGCAGGTTAGAGAGGAATCTCAAGAGTCCGGTTATTGGAATCAGATCCAACAGGGTATGGAAAGAATTGAATACATCTTTAATGAACCATCTGATTCGGGATTACAGAGCGCTTTTGAATCATTTTGGAACTCTTTACAGGACTTAAATGCAAATCCAAATGATACAGCAACAAGAGCAGCTGTTAAAAATCAAGGTATGGTTTTAGCTAAATCTTTTAGGAATATTAATGAACAGATGATGGACTATAAAAGAGCTTTAAATGGTGATGTCGAAAAAACTGTAAGTGAAATTAATTCAATTACAGACCGTATAAGCAGATATAACAAACAGATTTCAACAGCTCTAGCAAGTAATAACACACCTAATGACTTATTAGATAAAAGAGAAGCTCTATACAATGAGTTAAATGAATTAATTTCAGTTAAAGGTTCAGTAGACAATGTTGGAAATTTAAATATTACTGTTGATGGAAAGAAATTAGTAAGCAAGTATGATACAAATGAGCTTGAAACTGTTGCAAATGGCACATATGAAGATACTATAGCAATAGACATAAATGGCACAAAGGTTGATGTAAGCCCTGATAGTGGTGAACTAAAGGGTATCATGGATGTAAGAGATGAAGAAATAATATCATATTTAGATACTGTTGATGATATAGCAGAAAATTTTGTAGCTAAATTCAATGAAAAAC
>JBNJDK010000115.1:0-5148 GCA_051744805.1 Bacillota bacterium | reverse complement strand
GTATTTTGCTTAAGATCAATAACAAGCAATTTATTTAACAGAATATCGTCTCTATCAAGATAAACTTTTATTCCTTCAATAACTTGCATGGAAGCTACAATGGAAACAACTGGTGAAAAGACAGGAGGACTTTCATTATCCTTTTCTTCAGTTCCTGCAAAGATTTCTTTTAGAGAAACCGATTTACCAGGGATGATAGCTGTTATTTGCCCATACCAGGATTGTACGCCAGCATGAATTAAAGGCAGATTGTTTTTGGCTGCAACTTTTTCTAATAAAAATCTGGAAGAGAAGTTATCAAGAGCATCAAAAATAAGGTCTACATCATCTGGAATATCTAAATTTTCATCTATTTTATTATCAAAGACTTCAATTTCGGTGTCCAGACCAAAACTTTCAAAATGTTTTTTAGCTTTTTTTACTTTACTTTTACCTATATCTTTTTTTCCATAAAAGAGCTGGCGGTTTAAATTACTATCAACTATTTTATCATAATCATATAGGTAGATTTTTTTGATACCAATTCGCTGGAGTTGTTGGGCCTGATTTGTTCCCAGACCACCTGCTCCGGCAATAAGAACCACCATATCTTTTAATCTCTGTTGTTCTTTGTTATTAAATAAAGGGTTTTGCCTTTGCAATATTGACATATTTAAAACCTCCTGAAAAATGAATTTTAATACTTAATTACTAATTCAAGTTTTTAAGATAAAATCCTTTACTAATTGAATAATTATCTAAAAAATATAAAATAAGGAGAGGATGATAAAGATGAGTGAAAAGGGTAAAAATAATTTAGAGAGTGCAAAAGAGATTGCTAATTTTATAAAAAATGCCGAAAAATCAACACCTGTTAAATTATATGTAAAAGGAAACTTAATAGGAATTGATTGTTCTGAAGTGAGGTATTTTGGAGATGAAAAAAGTGGTATTGTTTTTGCAGAATATGATAAGGCTAAAGAGTTTTTAGAAAAATATGAAGATAAAATAGATGATTATGAACTTGACTATAATAGAAGAAATTCTGCAATTCCTTTGCTTGACCTTTCTGAAGTAGAAGCCAGGATTGAGCCAGGCTCAGTTATAAGAGATAAAGTAAAGATAGGTAAAAATGCTGTGATTATGATGGGAGCTGTAATCAATATTGGAGCTGAAATTGGTAAAAATTCTATGATTGATATGAATGCAGTAGTTGGAGCAAGAGGAATAATCGGAGAAAACGTTCATGTTGGAGCAGGTTCTGTGATTGCCGGTGTACTTGAGCCACCCAGTAAAACTCCTGTGATTGTGGAAGACGAAGCAATGATTGGTGCTAATGTTGTAGTTTTAGAAGGAGTAAAAATAGGTAAAGGGGCTGTAGTAGCTGCCGGTTCTGTTGTTACTGAAGATGTACCTGCTAATAGTGTTGCAGCTGGGACTCCTGCCCGGATTATAAAAGAAAAAGATGCCCAAACTATGGAAAAATCTCAAATTCTTGCAGAATTGCGTGATGGAAATAGTTAAATAAAAGATGAGGAGGTAAATGATGTCAGATTTAATTGCTGATGATCAAAAATATTTACTTAATGTCTATAATAGAATGGATATAGAAATAACTGGAGGAGAAGGGTCCTATCTTTTTGATAGTGATGGAAATAAATATCTTGATATGTTTAGTGGAATAGCAGTAAATGGCCTGGGGCAGAATCATATTAAATTAAAAAATAGAATAAAAGAACAACTTGATGATTATATACATCTTTCAAATTATTTTGCTTCTAAACCAGTTGTTAATCTGGCAAGGCTTTTAGTTGAAAACACCTTTGCTAATAAGGTGTTTTTTGCTAATTCTGGAAGTGAGGCAAATGAAGCTGCCTTAAAACTTGCCAGACTTTATGGAAAAAATATAGCTAAAGAGAAAACTGAATTTTTGGCTGCCAGTGAAGCTTTTCATGGAAGAACAATGGGAAGTTTGTCTCTTACTGGAAGACTCAAATATCGCAATAAATTTGCGCCTTTAATTCCTGATATTAGTCATTTTGAATTTGATAATAGCTCTGACCTTAGAAAAAAGGTAAGTGAAAAAACAGCTGGAGTATTTATAGAAATTATTCAGGGTGAAGGCGGAATCCATGAAATAAGTCAGGAATTTGTGGATACTTTACTTGAACTTTCAGAGAAATATAATTTTTTAATTATAGTTGATGAAATACAGAGTGGAATGGGTCGCTCAGGAGATTTTTTGGCTCTGGAGAAATTTGATTTTGAGCCTGATTTAGTTACTATGGCTAAATCTTTAGGTGGTGGTCTTCCACTGGGAGCTTTACTTGTAAATGAGAAACTGGAAGATGTATTTTCATTTGGTGATCATGGTAGTACTTTTGGAGGCAATCCTGTAGCCTGTGCTGCCGGTAGTGAAGTTGTCAGAACAATAACTGATCCTAATTTCCAAAAAAATCTGGAAGAAAAAAGTGACTTTTTATTAGCTGAATTAGACAAATTACAGAAAAACAATCCTGAGATTATTAAAGAAATTAGAGGTAGAGGAATGATGCTCGGTCTGGAAACAGGAAAGTATGGTAAAGAAATTAAGAAAAAGGCTAAAGAAAAAAATCTTCTTTTAAATTTAACTGATGAGACAGTTATTAGGCTTTTACCACCATTAAATATAAAGCGAGAAGATATTGAAGAATTCTTAGAGATTTTTAAAGAAGTTTTAGACGAAATAAAAAGATAAAAAGGTGAATATGTTATGGAAGATAAGCTATTAAAATATATAAAGGATGAAAAAGTTGCTGATTATTTTGCTGTATATAAAAATGAAATTGTGAAGATAAGGAGAGAGCTTCACAAAATACCTGAAATAGGGTTTGGAACTGAAAAGACAGCCAGTTATCTAAGAAAAAAGTTGAAGATTTATGGGTTTGAAATAAATGAAGTTCTTGAAAATGGTTTGATTGCTTATAAAAAAGGAAGTAGCTCCAAAAAAGCAGTTGCCTTCAGGGCAGATATGGATGGACTGGAATTAAATGAAGCTACTGGAGTGGATTATTCTTCTACTCATCCTGGTAAAATGCATGGTTGTGGCCACGATGGTCATATGGCTATTTTGCTTGGTTTTGCCAGATATCTTAGTGAATTTGAAGAATTGAAAAGAGATATTGTTTTAATTTTTCAACCTGCTGAAGAAAGTCCAGGTGGAGCTGAACCATTAGTAGAAAATGGCATTTTTGCAGATTATAATATAGCTGCTATTTTTGGTCTCCATATTTATCCTGGACTTGAAGAAGGGAAAATTGGTATAAAATCAGGACCGCTTACAGCTCAGAGTGGAGAAGTTGATATAGATTTAATTGGAAAAGGAAGTCATGGAGCTCAACCTCATGATGGTAAAGATGCACTTTTTATAGCAAGTCAACTTCTAAGTAATTATCAGGGAATAATCAGTCGCAATTTTGATCCTCTTAAAAGTGGAGTTGTAACTTTTGGGAAGATGGAAAGTGGTAGTGTTCGTAATGTGCTGGCTGCCCGTGCCAGGCTGGAAGGCACTATCCGTGCTTTTTCTGAGGAAAAATATGAATTGATAAAAGATAGGTTAAAAAAGATAAATGAAGGGATGGAAAAAGCTCATGAGGTTGAAATTGAAATGGAGATCAGAGATTTTTATCCTCCTGTAAATAATGATCCAGAACTTTATGAGATGGTTGATGAGCTGCTTGCTGAAGATGAGAAGATAAAGATGGATGCTTTGATGATTGCTGAGGATTTTGCATATTATCAAAAAGCTGGCCCGGGTTTCTTTTTTATGCTTGGTTCCAGGAATGAAAAAAAGGGTTATATTTACCCTCTTCATAATCAAAAATTCAATTTTTCTGAAGCAGTACTTTTTAAAGGAATATCTCTTTATATAAGGCTGGGCAGAAAAATGAAAATTATCTAGTTTCCAGGATTTTGTCTAATTTGCTATTTGTCGAAATATAAGATAATATAATAATGTAGCTTAAAAAAATACTAGAAAATAAATTAAATCAAAATAGTATTAATGAAGGGGTGTATGAAATTAATTTTCCAAAACTAGAATTAGGTGATTTGAGACCGAAATTTCCGATTATTCAGGGTGGAATGGCTATTAAAATATCGATGGCTGGTCTTGCCAGTGCTGTGGCAGAAGAAGGCGGTATAGGCCTGATTGCTGGAACTGCACTTACTGTGAAAGAACTTAAAGAAGAGATTAGAAAAGCAAAAGAAAAGACTGATGGTATAATTGGTGTTAATATAATGTTTGCTGCTAAAGATTTTCCGAAATTAATAAAAGAATCTATAGCATCTGGTATAGATCTTATAGTATCAGGAGCAGGTTTTTCCAGAGATATGTTTACTCTAGGAAAAAAAGGAGATGTTCCTGTTGTTCCAATTGTATCTTCAGTAAGATTAGCAAAAATATCTGAAAAGTTAGGTGCTGCTGGAATTGTAGTTGAAGGTGGTAATGCTGGAGGACATCTTGGTACAGATCGAGACAGTTGGGAACTTATCGAAGAAATTAAAGATGAAGTTAGTATCCCTGTTATAGGTGCCGGTGGTGTTGTAACTCCACCTGATATGAAAAAAATGTTTGATATGGGTGTAGATGGAGTACAAATAGGAACCAGGTTTTTAGCAAGTGAAGAAGCAGATGTAGCAGATGTTTTCAAAAAGATGTGTGTTAATGCTGATGAGGAAGATATAGTTAAAATAATGAGTTCAGTCGGTCTTCCTGCAAATGCTATAAAATCAAGGTTTACAGAATTGATTAAAAATGGAGAAGCTCCACCACCTGAAGACTGTAATGAATGTTTGAAAAAGTGTACTAAAGAATTTTGTATAAGAGATGCCTTACTTGCAGCCAGAAAAGGAGATACTGAAAATGGAGTTTTCTTTACTGGTGAAGATATGTATAAGGTAAAGGAAATTTTATCAGTTAAAGAAATTTTCAAACGTTTTAAAGAATATGAGGGATAAAATTTAAAATTATGTGATAAATAAAGTGTATTTTAAAATCTCCTTTAACCGGGAGATTTTTTTATTTGTTCCGGCAGGAAATATTCCGGAAGGTAAGGTGAGAATACATTATCTGAGGCCTGATCAGGAATATTCTGGCTGGGGACTACATGTCTGGGGAGAAGGTTTTGC
>JBNJDK010000114.1:0-5169 GCA_051744805.1 Bacillota bacterium | reverse complement strand
ACGACGAAATTGAGGCAGGCTCGATGCCTGTCATAATAAGTCAACCATGCGTTTTGTTAGATGACGACTTATTGAAAGGAGGTGAGCGAAATGGCAGATACTTTAGATCGTGTAAAAAGTATTGTAGTAGAAGAGCTTGCTGTAGATGAAGATGAGGTAACAGCAGAAGCTTCTTTTATTGATGATCTTGGTGCTGATTCTCTTGATGTAGTAGAACTCATTATGGCTTTTGAGGAGGAATTTGAACTTGAAATTCCTGATGAGGATGCTGAAAATATAGCAACTGTACAGGATGCAGTTGATTACATTAAAGAGAATTTATAATAGTAAATAAAAGGATAGCCCCGTTTTAATTGACGGGGTCTATCCATGTATTTAATTTCTTTGAAATAATATATATATATAATATTTCAAAATTATGTTTTATAATTTATTAATTCAATTTATATAGATTTGTTTTCTTTTTAAATGTATTATTAACTATAAAATGGAGGTGGGCATGTGAATAAAAGAGTTGTAATTACAGGTGTAGGTCAGGTATCTTCATTAGGTGATGATATTGATGAATTTTGGGAAAATATAATTGCAGGTAAATCAGGTGTAACTAAAATAACTAATTTTGATCCATCTGATTTTGCAAGTCAAATAGCATCAGAAGTAAAAAATTTAGATTCTAGTGATTATATTGATAAAAAAGATGCTAAAAGAATGGGAAGGTTTACAGAATTTGCAGTAGTTTCTGCAAAAAAAGCATTAAGTAATGCTGAACTTAAAATAACTGAGGAATTATCTGAACTTAGTGGAGTTATTATTGGTTCAGGTATTGGTGGAATTGAAGTAATGGAAGAACAAATTGAAAGACTTGTTAATAGAGGTCCTAGAAGGGTTAGTCCATTTTTTATACCAATGATGATTTCTAATATGGCTGCAGGACAGGTTGCTATACATATTGGAGCTAAAGGTCCAAATAGCAATGCAGTAACTGCATGTGCTTCAGGGACAACAGCAATTGGAGAAGCTTTTGAAATAGTAAAACGTGGAGATGCAGAAGTAATGGTTGCTGGTGGAACAGAGGGCGCTGTAGCTCCTTCAGCAGTAGCTGGATTTAGTTCAATGAAGGCACTTTCTACTCGTAATGATGAACCGGAAAAAGCCAGTAGACCATTTGAGAAAAATAGAGATGGTTTTGTTATAGGTGAAGGTTGTGGAATGATAGTAATGGAAAGTCTTGAACATGCTAAAAATAGAGGAGCTAATATTATTGCTGAATTAAAAGGTTATGGAATGTCTGCTGATGCTTATCATATGACTCAACCTGCTCCTGATGGAGAAGGAGCTGAAAGAGCAATGAAAATGGCAATTGAAAAATCAGGTATTGATTTAAAAGATTTAAAATATATTAATGCTCATGGAACTTCAACTCCTTTAAATGACAAATTTGAATCTAAAGCTATTAGAAGCTTATTTGGAGATTTAGCAGATGATGTAATGGTTAGTTCTACAAAGTCAATGACAGGCCATTTATTAGGTGCAGCCGGAGGTATTGAAACAGTTATTACTGCTCTTACTTTGGAAAACGGAGTTATTCCTCCAACAATTAATTATGAAGAGCCTGATCCTGAATGTGACCTTGACTATGTTCCAAACCAGGCAAGAGAAGTTAATAATTTAAAAGCTGCTATGACAAATTCCTTTGGATTTGGTGGCCAAAATGCTTGTCTAGTTTTGGAAAAGTTTGAAAAATAAAAGGGTGAATAAAAAATGCAAAATTTTTACGAAGAAAAAAATATGGATGAACTTGAAGAAATTTTAGGTATAAAATTTAAAGATAAAAGTTTGCTTAGAAGAGCAGTAACACATAAATCTTTTCCAAACGAAAATCCTAAACTTGATATAAAAAATAATGAGAGAATGGAATTTTTAGGAGATGCCGTTCTTGATTTGAGTATGAGTTCTTATCTTTTTGAAAAATTTCCAGATTATCCTGAAGGAAAATTAGCTAAAATGAAGGCAATTCTGGTTAGTGCACCTGTTTTATCTGAAATAGCTAAAGAAATAAATATAAATAAATTTTTACTTCTTGGTAAAGGAGAAGAAATGACTGGTGGTAGAGAAAGAGATTCAATATTGGCTGATTCTCTTGAAGGTATTATAGGAGCCATTTATCTTGATCAAGGGTTAGATGCTGCTGATAAATTTATTGTTGAAAATTTTAAAAATGATATAGAAATTGTCAAATCTGGTGATCATATAAGAGATTATAAAACTCTTTTACAGGAAACTATTCAAAAAAATAGTAATAAACGACCTGAATATTTTGTTGAAGATGAGAAAGGACCAGACCATAATAAGACTTTCATTGTTAGAGTCGAATTTAGTGATAGAATATTGGGTTTTGGTAAAGGTTCAAGTAAAAAAGATGCAGAACAAAAAGCTGCTAAAGTTGCTCTTGAAAATTTAGAAGAAATTTAAAATTATTTCCCCGGTTTAAATTGTTAACCGGGGAGAATTTATAAATGTTAGTAGGTGATAATTTGCGTGCTATTAGAGGTGCAATAACTGTAGATGAAAATAATAAAAATAATATTAAAAAAGCAAGCCAGAAATTAATAAAAAAATTAATTGATGAAAATAGTATTGAAGAAGACGATATAATTAGTATTATTTTTACAGCAACAGCTGATCTTGACAAAATTTACCCAGCTGAAGCAATTAGAGAACTTGGATTTAAGCATACACCTTTAATGTGCTGTCAGGAAATGAAGGTGGAGGATGCTCTTTCAAAATGTATAAGAGTAATGGTTTATATTAATAAAAATATCGAAAAAGAAAAAGTAGTACATATTTATTTAAAAGGAGCCAGTGATTTAAGAAAAGATTTAACTAACTAAACTTGAGATAGGTGATTTTATGAAATCTGTAATAGCAATTGATGGTCCTGCTGGAGCTGGAAAAAGTACAATTGCTAAAAAATTGGCTAAAAGATTTAATTATAGATATTTAGATACTGGAGCTATGTATAGAGCAGTTACTTGGTATGTAATTAAAAATAATATTGATATATCTGATAAAGATAAATTGAGTGAAATTGCTAAAAAAATAAATATTTCATTTAAAACAGATAATAATGGAGAAACCTATATATATGTAAATAATAAAAATGTAACTGATAAAATACGTAAAAACAAGATTGATAAAAATGTATCTGATGTTGCTAAAGTTTCTGGTGTAAGAACAGAAATGGTAAAAATACAAAAAAGAATTTCAGAAAATGGAGAAATTATCGTTGATGGTAGAGATATTGCTTCTAGAGTTCTTCCTGATGCTGATTTAAAAATTTATTTAACTGCTTCAGTTGAAGAAAGGGCTAGAAGAAGACATAATGAATTATTAAAAAAAGGTATTTCGAGTGATTATGAAAAAGTAAAAGAGGAAATAAGAAAGAGAGATCATATTGACACAAACAGAAAAAACTCTCCTCTTACCAAAACTGAAGATGCAATTTTAATTGATTCTACTGATTTATCAATAGAAGAGGTATTAGATAAAATAAGTAGTTTAATAAAAGAAGGTGATTAATTTGGGTTTTTTAGATATTTTAGGGAATATTATTTATGGGTTTATGTATATAACTGCCTGGTTATATTTTAAAATAGTTCATAACTCAAAAATTAAAGGAAAAGAAAATAGACCTGAAGAAGGTCCATTTATTATAATGGCTAATCATATTACTGCTTATGATCCCCCATTAGTTGGAACAATTATGAACAGAAAAGTTCATTTTATGGCTAAAAAAGAATTATTTGAAAATCCTTTTATAGGTAAAATTTTAAGGGCAATTGGAACTTTTCCTGTAAAAAGAGGAAAACCAGATAGAAGTGCTTTTAGAGAATCTTTTAGACTTTTAAATAATAATAAAGTAATTTGTATATTTCCCGAAGGTACTAGATCTAAAACTGGTGAATTAGGAAATGCAAAAGCTGGTTCAATTATGATTGCCTTAAAAAGTGAAACTCCTATATTACCAGTCGGTATCAAAAAAGTTGGTCGCCAATTTAGAGTTTCAATTGGAGAACCTTTTACACTTGATGAATATTATGGGGAAAAATTATCTAGAGATGAAAGAAAAATTGTTGGAAAAAATATAATGGAAAAAATTGAAAATGAAATTAATAAAATTTGATAAAAAATTAAAAATATTTTTTTTATGAAGAAGTACCTTGATAGGTGCTTCTTTCTGTATTATAATGTAAGTAGTGATGTGTTTTATCCTACACATATATTTTTTTGATTAATAAGAAGGATTTTAGTGATAAATGAAGAAAAATTATATAGTGTAGGTTTATTTGTATTGTTTTGTTGAAATTGTCTTGTTGAGTTGGAAGGAGGTGACGGTGCTGGAAACAATAACTGCGGAAGAAGCTGGTTTTTGCTTTGGAGTACAAAGAGCTGTGGATATAGCAATTGAAGCTGTTAAGGATCATGAAAATAATGATGTATATACACTTGGTCCAATTATTCATAATCCGCAGGTGGTAGAAAAATTAGATAATTTAGGAGTTAAAGCTATTGATTCAATTAATGAAATCGAAACAGGTGTAATTATAATAAGGTCACATGGTGTTGAACCTGAAATTTTAAAAAAAGCTAAAGAAAAAGGCTTACATATAATAGATGCAACCTGTCCTTATGTTAAAAATGCTCAGAAATATGCTGCTGAATTAATAGATGAAGGTTATCAAACTTTTATATATGGTGATAAGGATCATCCTGAAGTAAAGGGAATTTATGGGGCAACTGATAAAAAAGCAACTATAATAAATTCTAAAGATGAATTATTAAGCAAGACATTTAGTGAAAAAATAGGTTTTGTTGCTCAAACGACTAAATCACCTACTTCTTATAAAGATTTGATTTCTGAGGTTATTATTAAAACCAATGAGTTAAAAGTTTTTAATACAATTTGTAATACCACTGAAGTACGACAAAATTCTGCTTTAGATTTAGCAAAAAAAGTGGATGTAATGTTTGTAATAGGGGGACATAATAGTGCTAACACCAATAGATTAGCTGAGATTTGTAAGAAAACTAAAACCCCTACTTATCATATAGAAACTTCGGATGAGATTGATTTGGATTGGATTAAGGAAAAAGAAAAAATAGGTATAA
>JBNJDK010000113.1:0-5300 GCA_051744805.1 Bacillota bacterium | reverse complement strand
GTTGCTAGTTTTGGTGGGGAAGATGTTACAGATCAAGTAGATGAGGTAGTTGGAGACAGTGAAGATATAGAAGAAGCAGAAGAGGCTTCTGGAGTAGAAGATATTACAGATGAAATTATAGATAACCTTTAAAAAGAATTTTTTAGAAGTTACGTTTAATAAAGAAAATAAATTTATAGGAGGTTTATAAAATGATTAAAAATAACATTAATAAAATAACCGTTTTACTTGTTGTTCTGGCAATTGCTTTCACACTTTCTCCGGCAATTGCTGCTGATTCTCCTGATCCGGAAGATACTGAACTGGCAATTGTTAATAGTTATGAAGTTCAGTCAGAAACTGGAGAAGATTTAACTGCTGATGATATCTATCAGGCTGCAGATGAATTGGGTTTTGAATTAACAGTTGATTATCATGTTCTGGAAGAATATGTAAGTGGAGATCTGGAAGCAGTTAATAATCTAAAGTTTGAAAATATAACTGATGATGTAGATGATATTTCAGAAGCTGATAAAATAGAAGATTTTGAGGATAAAGATGAAGTAGCTAATATTACAGATGAAGTTGTTGATGAAATTTCTGATTAAAACAAAATTTTACCCCCTTGTGTGAAGTTAAACTTTTCAGCTAAACAGTAAAAATAATATAAAGAAATCTAAAGCGGCTAAGCTTTCAAATTTTGAAGGCTTAAGCCGCTTTTTTACATTCTTCCACGATTTTTTTGATTATTCCAATATTTTTTTAATAAATTTAGGAGTATAAACAAGTTGTTTTCTAAAAGCAGTTCTTTTTGAACGACTCTAAAAATTAATTGTAGTTAGGAGGACGAAAATTAATTTCTCTGACAGTGAGTGGAGTAGGATGCGGAATGAACGACAAGGAAAAAAGAACTGCTTTTAGAAAAAAGTAAAAATAACCTAAATTTATTAATACAAAAAATATCCAAGGGTTTAAAAAAATATTCCATGGTTAATTACCAGATAATTATATAAGATTTAGATAAATCAAATAACTCTTTGAGGATTATAAGTGATTATAAGTTAATAATGGTTCCCTTTGAGAAAATTATTAGGGGGTAAATAATGAAAAAATTAAGTATTTTGTTGGTAGTGGTCTTATTCGTTTCCTCAATTTCAATGGCAGCTTTTGCTGAGGATGATGGTGGCTGGCTGAGTAATCTTTTAGATGACAATGATGGTGCAAGAGAAGATGATGGAGAAATCAAAGTAGGATTTCTTTTAAAAACAATGCAGGAAGAAAGATATATCAAAGATAGGGACGCTTTTATAGAAAGAGCTGAAGAAAAAGGTGCAGATGAGGTTATATTTGATTCTGCAAATAATGACGAAAATGAACAGCTTTCTAAATTCGAAAATATGTTAACTCAGGGTGCAGATGTAATTGTACTACAGCCTGTTAACACTGGTACAGCAAGTAATATGGTTAAAATGGCACATGATTCAGGTGTGGCTGTAGTAAACTATGATTCTCTAATTATGAATAGTGATGTAGATTTATTCTTAACCCAGGACAGCTGGGCTGTAGGTAAACTGCAGGGAGAAGCAATGGTTGAGTGGTTTGAAGAAAATCGTGGTGAAGTTAAAGGTAATGTAGTTCTTTTAAGAGGACAGCCTGGAGACTCTAATGCTAATGCATTCTCAGAAGGTGTTGTAGAGACAGTTGAAGAACATGAAGGATTAGAATTAGTTGTAGATCAGAGTCATGAAGGTTGGTCTCCTGATTTAGCTATGGAAACAACTGAAAATGCTTTAACAAGTAATGACAATGAAATTGATGCAGTAGTAGCTAATAATAGTGGTATGGCTTCTGGTGCAGTAAGAGCTTTAGAGGCACAGAATATGGCAGATACAGAAAAAGTATTTGTTGCCGGTTCTGATGCTGATTTACGTACCATAAGATATATTGATCAGGGTAAACAGACAATTGAAATCTTTAAAAAAGTAAAGCCATTAGCTTATGAAGCTGCAGAAGCTGCTGTAGCTCTGGCTAAAAATCCAGATCAGCCTATTGATGAAGTAGTAGAAGTTGACCGTCATGTTGATAATGGTGCAATTGAAGTACCTACTGTAGTGACAGAAATTGTTGTAGTAGATAAAGATAATATCATGGATACAGTTGTTGCTGATGGATATCACGAAGCTACAGATATTTTTAAAGACGAGTAAATATAAATTTATAAGAATCTAAAATTTGAGCAGTCCCATCCATCTAGGGTGGGATTGCTTGATAAATAATCAATTCTGGAGGTAAAATTATGGCAGAAGAAATTCTGGAAATGAAAAATATTATTAAAGACTTCCCTGGTGTGAGAGCCTTAGATCATGTTAATTTCACCCTTGAAAAAGAAGAGATTTTAGCTTTAGTTGGAGAAAATGGAGCGGGAAAATCAACTTTAATGAAAGTTTTAAGTGGTGTCTGGCCCTATCCAACATATGAAGGCGATATTCATCTGGATGATCAGCTTTTGCGTTTTAAAAATACCAGAGAGGCAGAAGAAGCTGGTATAGGTATTATTCATCAGGAATTAAATTTGCTGCCTGATCTATCTGTTGCTGAAAATATATTTTTGGATAGACAGCCTTTGAATAAATTTGGTGGAATCAAGTGGGAAGAACTCTATGATAAAGCCGAAAAAGTCCTTGAAAGATTAAACATGGATATAGAACCCAGAACTAAACTGGGAGATTTGACAGTCGGGAAACAGCAGATGGTTGAGATTGCAAAAGCAATATCCTTAGACACCAGAATTCTAGTTTTTGATGAACCAACTTCTGCTTTAACAGAATCTGAAGTCAAAGAGCTTTTTAGAGTAATTAATGAATTAAGGGTAAGCGGAGTTTCTATTATCTATATTTCACACAAAATGGAAGAAATTGAAGAACTTGCAGACTCAGTTGTTGTACTGAGAGATGGAGCGACTATCGGTGATAAGATTAATATCGAGCAGGTTACTTTAGATGAAATAATAAACAGAATGGTTGGAAGAGATATAGAAGCTCTTTTCCCAACAAAAGATTTTGAGCGTCAGGAAAAAACACTGGAAGTAAAAAATATATCAGTTCCAGACCCTTTTAATCCTGATAAAAATCTAGTAGATGATGTTTCATTTTCAGCCTATAAAGGAGAAATTCTTGGTATTTCTGGTTTAATGGGAGCTGGAAGGACTGAGTTAGTTAATGCTATTTTTGGAGTTTATGGAAAAAAAAGAGAAGGAGAAATCTTTTTAAATGATAAACTGCTGAATATTAATTCTCCAGCTGATGCAATTGATAGTGGAATTGCTTTAGTAACTGAAGATAGAAAAGAACTGGGTTTATTATTAGATAAAGATCTGGTTATGAATATGACTCTTCCCTCAATCAAAAAATTTAGTACACCTTTTGCTGTTGATGATCATGCCGAAAGAGTAGTTGCAGAAAAATATGTTGATGAATTAAATATAAAAACTCCAGGTTTAGATATTTTTGTTGAAAAATTAAGTGGGGGAAATCAGCAGAAAGTAGTTATCGGTAAATGGCTGATAACTGATTCTGATGTACTTATTTTAGATGAGCCAACCCGTGGCATAGATGTTGGAGCTAAAACAGAGGTTTATAGATTAATGAATCAGCTGGTCGAAAAGGGAGTAACAGTAATTATGATTTCTTCGGAGTTGCCAGAAATCATGGGAATGAGTGATCGAATAATTGTAATGTCTGAAGGCAAAAAAACTGCCGAGCTGGAAAAATCCGAAGCAGATCAGGAAACTATAATGAAATTTGCTACTGGTAATAAAGGAGTTGAATAAATTTGAAGAAGTTTATCAAAAATAATGGTACATTTATAGCTTTAATTTTTTTAATTATTATTTTAAGTTTTTTGTCCCCTTCATTTTTAAGTTCAAGAAATTTAACCAACCTTGTTAGACAGGTAACAATTAATGGAATAATTGCTGTTGGTATGACAATGGTAATCCTGCTGGCAGGTATTGACCTTTCTGTAGGTTCTGTAGTTGGTTTATCTGCAGTAGTAGTAACTTTACTGATGCAGGCAGGTGTAGGAATGTGGTTTGCAATTTTAATAACTTTAGTTGGAGTTGGTGGGGTTTTAGGGTTTTTCAATGGATTTATGAGTGCAAAATTTGATATTCACCCCTTTATAATTACTTTAGGAGTAATGACAATTGCCAGAGGTGCAAGTCTGGTTTTAACTCAGGGAGTTTCAGTACCTGTTACTAATATGACCTTTGCCACTATTGGTAGTGGTTATATTCCCAAGTTACCTTCTTTAATAATTTTAGTAATATCTTTTGTATTAGGTGTTTTTGCAGTATTTAGAACAAGTTTAGAAACGAAAAAAGGAGAAAAAGTAAGAAACAAAGCAAAGCTGACAGGTGGTTTGATCCTGACAACAGCAGGATTTATTGCCGGAACTTTAATTTTTATTGGTTATCAGGGAATTCCTATTCCGGTAGCAATCTTCTCAGTGGTTGTGATGGCAGGGATTTATACTCTTCGCAGAACACGTTTTGGCCGCAAATTATATGCTATTGGTGGTAATGAAAAAGTAGCCTGGTTATCCGGTATTAACATTTTAAGATCTAAAACAATGGTCTTTGTTATTACAGGTGTATTGAGTGCTGCTTCCGGTATTTTGCTTGCATCGCGTTTAAATGGGGCATCTCCTAATCTGGGTGATGGATTTGAACTGGATGCCATTGCCTCCGTAATAATTGGTGGAACAAGCTTTATGGGCGGTGTAGGTACAATTTCCGGTACAGTTATTGGTGCGATTATTATTGGTGTAATCAATAATGGAATGAGTTTATTAGGAATTAATTCATTTTATCAGATGATTGTAAAAGGATTTATTATCATTTTAGCTGTTATGATTGATGTTTATAATAGAAGAGAAACAGCTTAAAAGAATTTAATATTTCTATAAAAATTAGATTTTAAGTAATCTAATGCAAAAAGGAGAAGGACAATAAATTCTTTTATTGAAACTAAAGATCTAGATCAGGTATTTGAAAACTTTTGGATTAATTATGAAGATAATGTAAAGTGAAAAGTCTAAATAATAAATATCTGTTGGAGATGGCTAAAGTATAATTTTTAGCTGTCTCTTTTTCTTTTCAGATGACTTTATATGTGATAAAATAATATAAAACAGCATTTATTAAATCTGGAGAGGTTGTTATCATGAATAAAAATAATGCTCATTACAAAGAGGCAATGAATTCTATAAAGAACAATAATGTTTCAGATGCAATTGATGAACTAAAATTATGTTTGAAATTT
>JBNJDK010000112.1:0-5438 GCA_051744805.1 Bacillota bacterium | reverse complement strand
GAGGTTTTATTACTTGATGAACCATTAAGTGCTCTTGATCCTGGAACAGGAGAAAATTTGGTAGATGAGTTAAAAAAAATTCATAATGAATTAGGTACTACTACTCTTCATGTAACTCATGACTTTGTTGAAGCGCTAGCTCTGGCTGATAGAATAGCGATTATGAATAATGGTAAAATTGAACAAAGAGGTAAAGCAGATGAAGTTTTTCAAAAACCTGCTTCTGATTTTGTAGCTGAATTTGTAGGAATTAAAAATATTTTCCAGGCCAGAGAAAATGGAGATAATAAAGCTTTAATTAAAGGCAAAGAAAAAACCCTGGAAGTTGCAGTAATTGATGAGTTTAGAGGTGAGGCTAATTTAACAATAAGACCTGAAGATATAATAATTTCAACTGAAGCTTTTTCTTCTTCAGCTCGGAATTCTTTTAAAGGAAATATAGTAAAAATAAAAGATAGACTTAATTATTTAGAAGTTGTAGTAGATGTAGGAGTTGAATTTGTAGTAAATATTACAAGACAATCACTTAAAGAATTTGACTTAAAAAAAGGAAAAGAAGTTTATCTTACCTTCAAGGCTTCAGCTGTTCATGTTTATTAATTTAGGGAGGGATTTATTTGGATAAAATAATTGTTTCAGGTCAGTGCAGTAAAGTTGGGAAAACAAAATTTATTGAAGAAACAATAAACAATTTATGTGGTAAGATTTTTGCTCTTAAAGCTGCTGTAAGTGAAGATAAAGAGGATATAACAATAAGTGTTGAGAAAGATCCAAAAAAGAATGAAGAAAAAGATACTGGCAGGTATCTTAAGGCAGGGGCAACTAAAGCTGTTTATTTAAAATCGAATCTTAATAATATAGCTAAAGGAATTGATGAAATAGAAGAGGATATTGAGAAAGATTATGATTACAAGATCTATGAAGGAAATAATGTAATTGATTTTATAAATCCAACTATTGTAATTTTTTTAAAAAATGATAATTTGGAGAAAAAATATTCAGCTGATAAAGCTTCTAGAAAAGCAGATATCATTATAGATTATAGTAATGATGAAAAAAATATAATTTTTAATAAGGAGAGCATAATCTGTTATAAAGCACATCTACTGGCAGATATTCTGGGAATTAGTGTTGGGAAAGTAGGTAAGTTATTAAATAAGGCAGATGTAAAAATAAAGGGATGTCAATTAGGATTATTTTAGGAAATTGGAGGAAAAAAATATGACAGAATTTCTTGATTTAAATAATCTTGAAGATTTTTGGGACAAAATAAAAACTAATCTTAAACAAAAAGAATTTAAAAAAGAGACAGTAAAATTAGATCAGAGTTTAGGTAGAGTTTGTGGAGAAGATATAAAAGCAAAAGAAAGCCTTCCACCTTTTAGCCGTTCCACAGTAGATGGATTTGCAGTAAAAGCAAAGGATAGCGCTGGAGCTTCTGCAAGTTTACCGACCTATTTTGAAGTTATTGGTGAAGTTGAAATGGGAGAAAAAACTAATCTTAAACTAAAAACAGGTGAAGCAGTAGAAATTCCAACTGGAGGAATGCTCCCTGAAGGTGCGGATGCGGTTTTAATGGTAGAATATACTGATTACCTTGATGATAATACAATTGAGACTTCTCAGGCAGTAGCAGCTGGAGAAAATGTAGTACTTAAAGGTGAAGATATTGAAAAAGGAGAAGAACTTTTCAAAAGCGGTCACAGAATTAGACCACGTGATATAGGAGCAATGGCCGGACTGGGAATAACTGAATTAACTGTTTATAAAAGACCTGAAGTTGCAGTAATATCTACTGGAGATGAACTTGTTGATCCAGGTGATGAAGCTGGCCCTGGGGAAATAAAAGATATTAATAGTTATTCTATAAGTTCTTTATTAAACTCTTATGGAGCGCTGACAAGAAAAGTAGGAATAGTTGAAGATGAATTTAATTTATTGAAAAAATCTGTTGAGAAAAATCTTGATGCAGATCTAGTTTTGATTTCTGGAGGTAGTTCAGTAGGCATAAAAGATATGACAATTAATATTCTTAACTCAATTGGAGAACCAGGCGTTTTATTACATGGGCTTTCTATTAAACCTGGAAAACCTACTATTTTAGCTGTTATTAATGGAACACCTGTAATAGGTCTTCCAGGACATCCAGCTTCAGCCTGGACAGTAAGTAGAATACTTTTAAAACCTGTAGTTCAATTTTTGCTTGGAGAAATTAAAGCTGATGAAATTGGAAGAATAGATAAAAAGTCTAATAAAAATAATTTTGATTTTAGTTTTGAAGCAGAATTAACCAGAAATATTGGCTCTGATAAAGGTAGAGAAGAATATATACCTGTTCGTTTATTTAAAAATAAAGAGAATAAATTAATGGCTGAACCTATTGTTGGTAAATCAAGCCTTATAACTACCTTAGTTGAAGGTGATGCTTTAATAAAGATTAATACATTTGAAGAAGGTAAAAATAAAGGGGATAAAGTTAAAGCTGAATTAATTGAACCTGAAATATATTAAAAGAAGGGGTTTTTTATGAGAAAAATATATCTGGATAAAGTTTCACTTCAAAGTGCTAAAAATAAATTTTTTGGAAAATTTCATAATTTGAGAACAGAAGCTGAAGAAATAACAGTAGAAGAATCAGCAGGAAGAGTAACATCTAAAGCAATTTATGCCAGACGTTCTGCACCTAATTTTTATGCTTCTGCTATGGATGGTATAGCTGTTAAATCTGCTGATACTGCAGGAGCCAGTGAGAGAAACCCTATTAATTTTAAAAAGGGGAAAGAGGCTGTTTTAGTTGATACTGGAGATCTGGTACCTGTAGAATTTGATGCCGTAATTAAAATTGAAAATGTAGTTGAAGTTGATGGAGATAAGTTTCAAATAGAAAAGGGAGTAAGCCCCTGGTATAATGTTCGAAGTATAGGTGAAAGTGTGGTTAAAGGTCAAATGATTGTTCCTTCTAATCATAGAATACGAGATTATGATCTTGGAGCTTTAATAGAAGCAGGGATTAAAAAAGTTTCAGTATATAAAAAACCGGAGGTCAAAATTATACCAACAGGTAATGAATTAATAAATCCTGACAAAAACCCGGAAAAAGGAGAATTAGTAGAATTTAATTCTAAGATGATTAAATCATCTCTTATAAAATGGGATGCTAAAGCTGAAGCTACAGAAATTATTCCTGATGAAAAAGAATTAATTCAAAAAAATATTGAAAATGCAGTGAACAATAATGATTTAACTATAGTTTTAGCTGGTTCTTCAGCAGGGGAAGAAGATTACACTTTAAAAATATTAGAAGAATTAGGAAATGTTTTAATACATGGAGTAAATATTATGCCTGGAAAACCTGTTATTTTGGCTGAAATAGATGGTAAACCAGTTATTGGATTACCTGGTTATCCATTATCTGCTTTAATTAATAATTATATCTTTGTTAGGAAAATAATTTACTCATTACAGGGATTAAAAGCACCTGATTTACCAGAAATTGAAGCTAAAGTTAAAAGAAAAGTTCCTTCTGAAATAGGACTTGAAGAATTTTTGCGCGTTAATTTAACAGAAATAGATGATCAAATAGTAGCTGTGCCAAAAAGAAGAGGCTCAGCAGCTATGGAATCAATAGTTAAAGCAGATGGAATTATGCGTATTTCTGAAAACAAAGAAGGTTTAAGTAAAAATGATAAAGCTCCAGTTATTTTACTGGAAGGAAAGGAAAACATAAAAAATAATCTTTCTCTAATTGGAAGTCATGATATGAGTCTTGATCTTATTCAGGATGAAATACAAAGAAACAGGAAAGATTTTTATTTAAATATTCAATCTGTAGGAAGTATGGCAGGTTTGATGGCTCTTAAACGCAGGGAATGTCAATTAGCAGGCGCTCACCTTCTTGATCCTGAAACCGGAAATTATAATTTGTCTCATATAAAAAGAATTTTCAAAGGTGAAAAAATTGCTATAATTACTTTAGTTGAAAGACAGCAGGGTTTTTATGTTAAAAAAGGTAATCCAGAAAATATTAAAAATATAGCTGATTTAAAATCAGATAATATTTCTTTTGTCAACAGACAGAGGGGTGCGGGAACAAGAGTTTTATTTGATTATCTTTTAAATAAAAACGAAATAGAACCATCAGAAATTAATGGTTATGATCAGGAAGAATTTACTCATATTGCAGCTGCAATTGCAGTCGGAAGAGGTAGTGCTGATGTAGCACTTGGAATTGAGGCTGCAGCACAGGCAACTGAAGTAGATTTTATTCCAGTTACTGAAGAAAGATATGATTTAATATTATTTGAGAAAAATCTTCAGGATCCAAGAATTGAATATCTTATCTCTTTGCTTAGAAATAAGGAAATAAAGAAAAAAATTGAAAAATTAGGTGGATATAAAACCGAAAAAACTGGAGAAATTTCTATAGTAGAGAATAAATAAAGGTGGTGTTTTGATGGAAAAATTAATAGACAACCGGGGAAGGAAAATAAATTATTTACGTATATCTGTAACTGATAGATGTAATCTTCGTTGTAAATATTGTATGCCAGAAGAAGGTATAGAATTTAAAAAGCATGATGATATTTTAAGATATGAACAGATTATTAAAATTGTTAAAATTGGTAAAAAATTGGGTATTAAAAAAGTTAGAATTACCGGAGGAGAACCCCTTGTAAGAAAAGATTTACCAGAGTTAATAGCTGGTTTAAATGATTTAGATCTTGAAGATATAAGTTTAACTACAAATGGGGTATTACTTGCTGAGCAAGCTGCTGATTTAAAAGAAGCCGGTCTGGATAGAGTTAATATAAGTCTGGATACTTTACAAAAAGATAAATACAAAAAAATTACTCGCCGAGATAGATTTGAAGATGTAATGTCAGGAATTGAAGCAGCTTATGATTTTGATTTTAAACCTGTTAAACTTAATGTTGTTTTAATGAAAGGTATAAATGATGATGAATTATTTGATTTTGCTAAACTTAGTATAAATAAACCTCTTCATGTCAGATTTATAGAATATATGCCACTTGGAGAAGAAATAAATGGTGCAGAATATTATGAAATGAAAAAGGCAAAAGAAAAAATAACAAAAGAATTCCAATTAGAAAATACAGAAATTGAAGGCAATGGCCCTGCCAATTATTACAAAATTTCTGGAAGTAAAGGAAGTATAGGTTTTATTAGTCCTATCAGTGAACATTTTTGTTCAGAATGCAATAGATTTCGTTTAACTGCTGATGGTAAATTTAGGCCCTGTCTGGCTAGAGATCTTGAAGTTGAAATTCCAGATGATTTTAGTGAAAAGAGTATTATTAAAGCTTATAAAAAATCTCTTTCAATAAAACCTATAGGACATAATTTGAATTTTGAAAATAGTGATCAAAGAGATAGAACTATGTCACAGATTGGAGGTTAACAATGTCAGATAAATTTAG
>JBNJDK010000111.1:0-5516 GCA_051744805.1 Bacillota bacterium | reverse complement strand
GTTTTAAGATCATATTTGATATTATTCCACCAATTTACAAATACACCAGAAGATTGGAATTCGTCAAGAACTCCTATTTTAACAAATTCTTGTTTCATTGAATGAAGTAATTCTTTTCTAATTTCTGAAATTTTATGTCCGTTTTCTTTGGATAGTTCAATCTTAGAAAAATCATCTTTAGCATATTCCCACCATTTTTTAAGAACATCCTGCATTTTAGTAAATGATTCTTTAACAGAAGCATTATCTTCAATTTTTTCTTTGATTAACTCTTTATTATTAACTCTAAAAGATAAAAATTCAGAGCTACCAGACAGAAGAACAGAATATTCAAAACCGAACTTATTATATTCTTCTGAGTTACTTTCAACTTCATTTTTAGGTATTCCACCAACTAAATGAGCTTTCACATTTTCAGGTTCTGATTCAGGAGTATTATCAACATATCTTCTTATGTTTAAATTATATTCATTATCTCTTATTTCTTTTAATTCAACTAAACGAGAATATTTTGCATACTCTTTCTTATTAGCAAAAACATAATCAATTTTTTCAATATCTTCAGGTCTAAGTTTATTTTGATTTTTACCTTCAGCAAATTCTGCATCTGCATTAATAAACAAAATTTTATCTTTTAATTCATCAGGTTTATTTTTGTTAATAACCAAAACACAAGCAGGAATTCCTGTTCCATAAAATAATCCTTGCGGAAGTCCTATTATTGCTTCGATTATTGTTTCACCAGAATTATGAAGTCCTTCTATTAGTTTCTCCCTAATCGCTTTTTCTCTTCCACCTCTAAATAAAACACCATGAGGCATAATTGTTGCCATCATACCTTTATCTTTCAAACTTGCAATCATATGCTGAACAAACATTAAATCAGCTTTCTTTCCTGTTTCAGGTGCCCAGCCATAAGAAAATCTTTGCTCAAAATTAACTTCTGATTTAGTATAATTCTGTGAAAATGGCGGATTAGCGATTACTCTATCAAATTTTCTGTAAGTTCCAGCTTCTTTATGAAGAGGATTAGTTATGGTATCTCCATTTTCAATATTATTAGCTGCATCTGAATTATTATGTAAAATCATATTCATAGCACAAATTGCCCAAACAGTTCCTGCTTTTTCTTGACCAAATAATGCTACTCTATGAGGATTTCCACCTTGCTCTTCAATATATTGGGCAGACTGAATTAACATGCCACCAGAACCACAACAAGGATCATAAACTTCCATGCCTTCTTTTGGTTTTAATATTTGAACCAGTAATCTAACAACCTCATTTGGCGTATAAAATTCTCCACCTTTCTTTCCAGCAGAATCAGCAAAATATTTTATTAGATATTCATAAGCAGCACCAAGCAAATCAGGGAATTCAAAATTTTCATTAATTAAAATAGGACCAGAATTAAAATGGTCGATTAAATCCTTCCAGACACTATCTTTAATTTTTTGATTTTTACCTGTTGTTTTATTGAAATTAATATTGGATTTTAATACTCCTTCCAAAACATCATTTGCCTCTTCAATCGAAGCTAATGCTTTGTTTAATTCTTCTCCAATATTTTGTTTGTAATCTTTAATAGCGGAATGAAAAACTCCTTTTTCATCAGTGAAACTATAATTCCATCTTGCTCTTTTTGGAACAAAAAAGGTTTCTCCATACGAATTTTTATCTTCTAATAATTCATTCAAATCCTCTTTAGATAAATGTGAATGTTTTTTCTTTAATTCTTCTCTTTTTTTATCGAACTCATCAGACATTCTTTTCAAAAAAAGCATACCAAAAATAAATTCTTTATACTCAGAAGAATCCATAGAACCTCTAAGAATATCTGCTGCTTTAAACAGAAATCCTTCAAGATATCCTAGTGAAATTTTATATTTAATCATTTTGTTCCCTCTTTAATTGTCCTTCCATCATGATCTCAAATTGGCGAGAAACAATCCATCCTTTTTGTTTACAAAACTCTCTATATTTATCATATAATTCAGAATTTACTTTTAATGTGATATTTTTTGTATCCATGAACCCCACCTATAAAGCAAATGCTAACACATATTTATAAATGTTGCTATTCAAACGACAAAACTCCCCCTTTATTCTTTAACTCTATGAGCCTTCGGCTTTGATGATACGAACTCCCCCCTTGCTACTTGTTCTCGATGTATCGCTTCGCTCATTTAAAAGAACGAACTCCCCCCAGTCCTACGGACAGTTACACTCGCTACGCTCGAAATTTATTGGAACTTAAACACAACTCTGCGGACGCAGGTTTCCCACACTTGCGTATGGGAAACGAACTTAACAGGGCTTAAAGGGTTCGAAACGACCGCTTCGCTATTTTGCCAAGCAAAATTCGTTTCTCTCCCAAATTTTTTGCTACGCAAAAAACTTCCCTTAAGCCCGATGTTAATTGCAATTGTATTTAGGTTCAAATTTTCTTTTTTAGAAAAAAAGAAACAAAAAATGGGGGTTCCTCGGTCTTTCAGACATATACACTCGCTACTCTCGAAAATTTATATTAAAGAAAGATTTTGTAAAAAATTAACAAAATATATATAAAGAAGAATGAATCTGTTTATAAATATGGTTGTAACAGAAGATCAAATTAAAGAATATATGGATTCAAATTATGAAGAATTTATGCGAAAACATATGAATTTAGAAGGTCCTTTTGAAATAACAAGCGAATATACTCTTCCAAATGGTCAGCAAGTTGATAAAGTTATTTTTGGAACTAATAAAGAAATTCTAGCTTTAATTGAATGTAAAGGCGAAGTAGGAACTAATGATTTTGTAAGAGGCACAGGTCAAGCAATACAAGGGAAGTACCATATTAAAAAAAATATGACCGATAATTTTTCTGAGAATGCTAAATCATTTTTAGTTATTCCAGTAGAAATGGCGAAAAAAGTTGCACTCAAACTATTTGATTATTCTGAATACACACTAATTTTAGTTAATTTATCTAACAATCAATCATTAGAATATAGACCTGGAGATTATATTTCAGAAGAAACAGATAATTGGGTTACAGTTAATCCTTATTATTTTAGAGATTCATCTTTGGAAGGAATTTATTTTTATCTTAGAATGATTTTAAAAAATTCCGGATTGAGAAATCCTATATCCTTTTCTCAAATGGAAATTCAGATTAAAGAAATCAGAAAACAATTTAATGAATCACATAAAAAAGACATGCCTTTTTTTGGAGATATAAGAAACAACCATATTGTGCCTAGTGTATTAGGATTTTATGATCCTGCTTCAAAAAGATTAACTGAAAGAGGTTATAAATTCGCTAGAAAATCATTTATTCAGTTCTGTAAAGAACTAGTTCTAACTGAGTTTAAAGAATACTCTCAAGCAATTTTTACAGCTTTACTTTGGATTTCAAAAGATAAAACATCTGATGAAAATGGCTTTTATTCAATATTAACAAGTGAAATATCTGAATTCATAATTAATACATATGATGAAAAAAAAGTAACATATCTAAATGATCCTGATGGCGGAACAAGAAATATAAGTACTATTATCAGAATGCTTGAAACAATCGGTGCAATTCAAAGAGAAGGTAGAAGTAAATTTAAAATAAATTATTTTCCTCTTGAAGGTATGCCATTCAAAATGACAAAAACAAATTTTGAAACTGAAAATTTTAAATTTTGGTTTGAGAAGTTTGACCTTGATTATCAATAAATTCTTTTACTGATTTTGCAATTGCTTCAGCCATTTCTACGACAACTGCTTGTCCAACTTGTTCACAACGACTCGTATGTGAACCAAAAAATTTGTAATCAGAAGGAAATCCCATTAAACAAGCTGCTTCTCGGACAGTAATACTTCTATGTTCCCATGGATGAACAGGAAAATTACTATGACCTGGAACTAAAGTTGGTGCCGGTTTATTTCTATCTAAACGCATAGTACAACCTCTTGAATAAAATTTACTGATTTTTAGCTCTTCTGGTACTTTATGCATTACTGAAACAATGTTTTTACCTTCAGGAATATATTTAAATCTTTTAACAGATTTTTCGGCATGATTCATTGGTTCATTATCAACATCATCTTTAGAATAATCAATTGTTTTTAAGATATCGCTCACAGTTTTAGATTTCAAATCTGTTTTAGGCCAGTTAAAATTTTTATGATTTAAATCTTTTCTAATTGCTATAATTATCAATCTTTTTCTACTAGTTGCCGCACCATAATCAGATGCACTAAGTATTTTAGGTTCTAAAGTAATATATCCTGCATCCAAATAAAGTCTTTTAATATCATCTATAACATTAGTAGAACCTTCTTTGATTAATTTCCTGTAATGTTCTTTATTTTTTTCAATTTCATTAGCTTCGTTTATCTGTTCTTGATTAGCTAACCCTTTTCTAATTGAACTTTTTAATCCATTTAATTTTTTTAATTTTAACCAAGCTTCGTTTATCTGTTCTTTCTTTTTTTTAGAAAATTCCTTTCCGTTTTGAATAGTCATCGAAGCCATTCCAGGAACATTTTCAATAATAGCAACCTTAGGTTGCATTTCTTTCACGAGGGAAATATATTTTTTATATAAATCATTTCTATGGTCAGAAGAAGATCTAACTCCTGCAAGACTAAAACCCTTACAAACAACACCCCCAAACATAGCATCTAATTCCTTTTTTTTAATATTAGATTTTTTTAATAATTCAGCCCCTTTTAGATTCCAAATATCATCACAAATAACATTAGGAACTTCAGGATTATTGTGTTTAAATGTTTCACACATATCTTGATTAATATCAGATACTAGAACTGTTTCAAAATTATTAGTTTTTTGAAAACCCAAATGAGAACCACCTGCACCTACAAAGAATTCCATGAATTTTAGTTTTTTAGTTTTTGCCATTTTAGTATTTTTAAGTATCAATAATACTTATGAAGTATAAGTCCTATATAAACTTTTCTATTCTTTTTTCGAAAGTTTTTCAAGCTCATTCAAACAAGCATTATCAATAAAGCCTTTTAAATTTTGGTATCTTATTTTTAATTCAGAATTCTTATTTAATAAAGATTCGATTCTTTTTTTTAAATTTTCATCGATATTCGCATTCCCCATAATACTTTTAAAGTATCATTAAGTATATAAAGTTTTGTTTTTAATTTGTATATTCTACTTGTTCTTGATGTGTCGCTTTGCTCTTTTGAAGGAACGGAACCCCCCAGTCCTTCGGACATATAGACTCCCTTCGGTCGAAATTTATCTGAACCTAAATACAACTCTTCGGGATTTTTTCACTTCGTGAAAAATCGTTGCACTATCCCTCGGTCACTTCGTGACGCAACTAACAAGGATTTAGAGGTTTCGTTCGGTTGCACCTCACTACACCCAAATTTTTGCTTTCAGCAAAAACTTCTCTAAATCCTGATGTTAGTAGAAATTTAAATGAAAAGTCTATACAAAGGTTTAGCCACTTCTGGAAGAGAATCATGTCTGCTTAATTTAGCATATACTTCATTACCTAAAG
>JBNJDK010000110.1:0-5547 GCA_051744805.1 Bacillota bacterium | reverse complement strand
ATCTGAAAAATGGACTCAGAGAAAAGATGAAATTGGTAAATTAGCTACAGCATTTAATAAGATAAATTCATCTATGAAGGAGATAGTAACAAATATTTTAGATAAAATTGAAGATATGTCTGCTTATAGTGAAGAACTATCAGCTTCTGCTGAAGAAGGTAATGCTAGTATAGAAACCACTAGTGGATTGATACAAGATATATCAGCAGGAATTGAAGAAGTTTCAGCAAGTTCACAAGAAGTAGCTAGCTTTTCTGAAGAAGCGAATAATCAAGCCGACCAGGGCACTGAAAATATTACCCAAACTGTTAATAGTATTAAAGAAATAAATCAGAAAGTAAATGAAACAGTAGAAGTTATTAATAAGTTGGATAAAAATTCAGATGAGATTGGGCAGATAGTAGATTTAATAACTAATATCGCAGAACAAACTAATCTATTAGCATTAAATGCAGCTATTGAAGCAGCGAGGGCAGGAGAACACGGTCAAGGCTTTGCTGTAGTAGCAGAAGAGATAAGACAATTGGCAACTGAAACAGCTGAAGCAACAGAAAAAATAGATAATTTAGTTGATAAGACGCAAAAACAATCTAAAAAAGGAATTAAAATGGTAAATCAAGTTGAGAATAAAGCTAAAGAAGGTAAGGAAATAGCAGAAAAAACAGGAGAAGTATTTGATAAAATTAAAAGTTCAGTAGAAGAAACATCTATACAAATAGACCAAACTGCTAATGCAACTAATGAACTTGCTCAAAATAGTGATGAGATAATAGATGCTACGGATGATATTGGTGACATGTCTGACAACATTAGTAATTCATCACAAGAGTTAGCACAAATGGCGCAAGAACTACAAGAATTAATAAAACAGTTTGAAGTATAACTGAAGATATTAGAAATTAACTTATTCAGACAACTAATAGACAAAATCTATATTAAAGCTGACAATAAAAATATTATGGATTGAACCAAGAGCCCTCCTGAGTATTTAAAAGTTTTTTATGGGGGGCTTTTTATTAGATAATTGCAAAACATTTATATATTTTTGTATGATAGTGATAGCAAATAATAATTGACAGATATAAATGCCTCATATATAATTTTAAACAAGCTAAGTTTTAATTTGCTAGGAGGATTAGTAGTGCATATTTTAAATAATTTAACAAAGCAAGAAAAATATTTTGCTATTACTTTTTTGGTCGGGTTTTTAATCAAATATAATTATCTTCTTTTACGTATATTTTCTGTTCCTTCAACTGTAGGACTGATTTTGAAAAATTTATTTTTGGTTTTAGTTATTGCTTGTTTTTTATTTCCACTAGTTAAAGAAAAAAAAGGTAGATATTTCTTATTAACAATATTAATCTTATTTTCTTTATTATTTATAGCTAACCTTTGGTATAATAAGTATTTTGGTAATTATTTAAGTTTTAATGATATTACTATGGGACAGGGAGTTAGACCTTTTAAGGTTCTTTTCAGACAGATTATTAATATTTGGGAGATTATTTTTGTTTTAGATTTGATCTTGTTGATATATTTTTTAAATAAAACTAAATATAAAAAATATAAAGCTAATAATAAATGGTTTCAATTATTTAAAAGAAATAAAAAAAGTTTTCAGGTTGTTATTTGTATAATTATTCTTTTGTTAGCAATGCAAATTTTTATTCCTAATATGTTATTAGGAAATGATAGCCCGTCAAAACTGTATAATAAAAGTACAGCAGGATTTGTAAATGTTTATGGGTTAGCACCACTTTATTTATATGAGTCCTATCTGTCTGTAGTTTCAAATGATGTAGATACAACTAGAGAAGTTTCAGATTCTTCAGAACCCCAAAACAAGAATGAGATTAAAAAGTTATCAAAAGAAGAAATGAATATAATTGTTATTCAGGTAGAGTCTTTAGATGAAAAGTTGATTGATTATGAATATAATAATCAACAGGTGACACCCTTTTTAAATCAATTAAAGGATGAATCATTATATTTTAATAACTTTTATTCTCAGCATGTTAATGGGAGTTTTGATGCTGATTTCTCATTTTTGACTTCACTCTATCCAATAAATAAAAATTATGTTTTTAAGGAAAATGATATGACAAAGTTTAATTCTTTGGCTAATGTTTTAAATAATTCTGGATATGAGACATTAGCTTTTCATGGTAATGACAGAAAGTTTTTTCATCGTCATCAAGCATTTCCTGACCTTGGTTTTGATGAGTTTTATAGCAAAGATGACTTTTCTAATGAAGAAAACATAATGGATGTGGAAGAATCATATTTAGGAATAAATGATTATGATTTCTTCAATCAATCTCTAGATTATTTAGAAGAGGCAGAAGATCCATTTTTTGCTTTTATGATTACAGTAACAAGTCATACTCCTTTTGATTTTTATCCATCTGATGAGGCTAGAGAGGAATTTAAGGATATTGAAAGTCCATTAGTATCTGATTATTTTCAATCTGTTTCTTTTGTAGACAAGTCTTTAGAAATGTTTTTTGCTGAATTAGAAAAAAGAGGATTGGCGGATAATACTTTATTTGTTATCTATGGAGATCATGAAGCAGGGATTAATAAAGAGGAGTATTCTTCTGGGGGGGATTTTTCAACTGATAACAGTATAAAAGAGCCTGAGAATATTCCGCTGTTAATTAAACCTCCTAATAATAAGTCTGATACTATTGAAAAGAACGGTACAATAACTGATATTGCTCCAACTATTTTAGATATTATGGAAGTGGAAGAGAAACCAGAAGAGTTTGCTGGTTATTCTTTGTTAGATAGTGAAGAACGCCCTGTTCCGTTTATTCATGAGAAGCCTCAAGTTTTGTATAAAGATAATCTTTTTGTAAGGGAACTGGAGGAATCTGAAGAAAGAAATAAGGCAAAACATTTTAGTCCTCTTGAAAATCAAGAGGAAGATGTAGAATTACCTAAAGAGCAGGAAGATAAAGTTTTAAAAACTATTGAGCGCATGAGAGAAATTATATTTAAAAGACCTGTTAAAGATTAATAAAAATTATTTGGATAGTTGTAATTTTCAATTTTATTTCAAAATTAAATTTGTGTAAGATGATCTGTCACTGTTCAATAATTAAGATATTTCTTGGCTTGAATTGTGATAATATTATTGGTTATTCAGGTGCTAAGAGGCTTCAAATAACATTTTTTACTATGACTTAAGTAAATAATTTAGCTTAGGCACATATTAATTTTAACGGGGTGTTTTACGATGAAATTACTTATCATCGTGGTCATTTTACTTTCTATTTTTATTATTTTTTATGGTGGATATTATATAATAAATCCATCTTTACAAGGTAAAGATATAGCTTCTAGGCTGGGCATTCCTTATCCTTCTGTGATTGCTCATAGAGGGGCTTCTATAATAGCCCCTGAATCTACAGCTCCTGCTTATATTAAAGCTCGAGATGATGGTGCAGATTATTTGGAAGCTGATTTACAAAGAACGAAAGATGGAAAGATAGTTGTTTTTCATGATCAAACTCTGCAAAGAACTTCTAATGTGGAAGAAGTATTTCCCGACCGAAAAAATGATGGAATAGGAAGTTTTACCTATGACGAATTAAAAAAGCTGGATTTTGGAAGTTGGTTCAATGATGCTTATCCCGAATATGCTAAAACAGAATATGAAGACCTTGATATTATCAAGTTGGAAGATTTAATAGATATTGTTGAAACTGGGGAAAATAGACCTGGATTGGTTTTAGAACTAAAACATCCTAAAAAGTATCCAGGTATTGAAAAAGAGATAGTTGAGATACTTAATAAGAAAGGTTGTTTAGACTCAACTCAAAATAATGATGAAAAGGATTCAGCTAAAATAATATTCTTTGCTTTTAATTTAGAAAGTTTAGAAAGCTTAAAAGAATTAGTTCCTCAAATTCCTCGTGTGTTATTAATCACAGATAATATGATTACTAAAAAAAGTTGGAATCAGTGGTTAGATAGGGCAGAAGAAACAGTTCATGGGCTGGGAACTAAAGGATTTGTGAACTGGCCATTATATATTGCTGCAGCTCATGACAAAGGATTATTTGTCTTTCCTTATACTATCAATAAACTTTGGCAAATGAAAGTGTTAGCTTATTTTCAATCTAGTGGTTATATAACTGATAGACCAGAAGTAGTATTAGAATTTTTGGATAGAATTCCTGAATTACCAGAAATTAATGATGAATCTGATTGATAAATATAGTACTAATTTAAAGATCCTTAAGTTTCCATTTGTACTTTGGAAATTTAGGGATTATTTTTTTAACAATATGCAGGAGTTATAATCGCCAGTAAGTTTATCTAACGAAAGATATTAAAGAATATCGAACTGAGGGTAGATAATAGTTAAAGCGAGGGATGAAAATGAAGATGAAAAGACTTATTAAGAAGAATTTGTCGTTGATAATAGTTATTCTACTAATAATTATATTTTATGGGTTTGATTTTGATGAGAATATTATTGATAAAGACCAGGATAAAACAACTATAGATTCAAAAGATGAAATCATTGCTAAGTATAAAAACCAGAATCCTAAAGAATGGGGCGAAGATGTTTCAGGGGTGATTACTAAAATAGATACAGACAAAAAGGTGGTTGCTCTTACTTTAGATGCTTGCGGAAGTGCTAATGGTAATGATGGTTATGATAGTAAATTGATAGACTTTTTATCAGAAGAAGATATTCCTGCTACTTTATTTATTAACTCTAGATGGATAGATAATCACACGGAGACTTTTAAGAAATTAGCAAGTGAATCTCTTTTTACTATTGCAAACCATGGTAGTCGTCATGTGCCGTTATCGGTAGACGGAAATTCTATTTATGGTATAAAAGGAACTGAAAATGTTGAAGAAGTAATAGATGAAGTAGTAATTAATCAAGAAAAGATTGAAGATTTGACAGGAGAGAGACCAGATTATTTTCGTTCGGGGACAGCTTACTACGATGAAATTGCAGTCAATATTGTCAATGATTTAGGAATGAAAGTTATTGGTTATGATATCCTTGGAGATGCAGGTGCTAATTTTACAAAAAAAGAAGTAGAGGAGGCTCTTTTAAATGCAAATCGAGGGTCTATCATACTAGCCCATATGAATCGACCTCAATCTGAAACAACAGAGGGTATTATAGCTGCAGTTTCTAAACTTAAAAAGAAGGGTTTTCAGTTTGTAAAATTAGAGGAGTATAATAACCAGTTAACAGGGCAATCAAAAAAGTGAATGGTGGTCAATCCGATTAATAAACTAAATAAATTTTCTCAAGAAGTATCTATTGGTTTGATAGATAATAGTTTAGAGTTGGAGTGGGAAGATGAATTAAGTAGCTTGGCTAATAATGCTAATTTTATGCTTGAGAGATTAAATTAAAAGATAGAAACTGAAAAAGATTATGAAATCATCGCTAATGGTGATGGACAGGCAGAGCTTGATTATTTTGGGCATGATATTCTTTTAATTTTTTAGAATATACTTTTTTAGGCATATGAATTCTCTCCTTAGGATTTTTATTGTCGTTACTTT
>JBNJDK010000109.1:0-5746 GCA_051744805.1 Bacillota bacterium | reverse complement strand
TCAATGGTTGAGATAAAGAGAGCCATTTTATTGATAGGTACCTGCCTGAAGTGTGCCTAATTCAATAAAGTGGCTCTTTTCTATTTGGATAAAAGAGGAGGCGGTGAAGTTGAGTAAAAGAAAAGCAGATATAGTAGTAATTGGAGGAGGAGTTATTGGAACAGCTATCGCCAGAGAGCTGGCTCACTTTAAACTGGATATAATTCTTTTAGAAAAAGAAGCTGATCTGGCCTGTGGTACTTCCAAAGCAAATTCTGGAATCATTCATGCCGGTTATAATGCTTCTTCAGATACAATAAAGGGTAGAATGAATGTAAAAGCTAATTCTCAATTTGATAAAATTTGTGATGATCTAAATGTTCCTTTTGCAAGGATTGGATCACTTGTAGTTGGATTTGGTGAAAATGATCTAAAAAAACTTAAAGAAATAAAAGCAAATGGGAAAAAACAGGGAATAAAGGGGCTGGAGATTTTAGGAAAAAATGAATTGCGGCAAAAGGAAGAAAAAATTAATCCTGAAGCTAAATATGGACTTTTTGCTCCTACAGCCGGTATTATTTCACCATATGAGCTGGCGATTGCCTATGCTGATAATGCTGTTCTCAATGGAGCAGAAGTTATGCTTAATACAAAAGTAACTGATTTGATTGTTGAAAATGGCAGTTTAAAGGCTGTTAAAACCAATAAAGGGGTTATAGAAACTGAGTTAGTTATAAATGCTGCCGGTGTTTTTGCTGATAAAATAGCGAAAATGGGAAGAGATGAGATGAAAATTAAGCCTCGCAAAGGTGAATATCACCTTTTTGATAAAGAATATGGTTCTCTAGTAGATCATGTGCTTTTTCCAATACCTACTGATAGGTCAAAGGGGATTTTAGTTACTCCTACAGTTCACGGCAATCTGTTAGTAGGTCCTAATTCTCAGGAAATAGATAATAAAAATGATCTAAGTACAACTAGAGAAGGTATGGAAGAGATTATGGCAGGTGCTAAAAAGCTAATACCTGATTTACCTCAGGATGGAGTTATAACTTCCTTTTCTGGTTTGAGAGCTGTTGATGAGAGTGGTGATTTCATAATCGGTTTTTCTGATAGTACTGAAGGTTTAATTCACACAGCCGGTATTCAATCACCTGGCCTTAGTTCAACTCCTGCTATAGCAGATAAGGTGGTGGAGTTAGTAAAAGAATATGCTAAAGGGAATAAAGATTTTGAATTAGAATATAAAAAAGAGTTTAGAGAAAAAAATCCAGAATATCCCCATTATAATGACTATAAAGATAAAAAAGATAAATGGGAAGATTATATAAAAAAAGATAATGATTATGCAAAAGTTATCTGCCGCTGTGAAACGGTGACTAAAGGAGAAATAGTTGATGCAATTCAGAGACCGGTTCCTGCTCAAACTGTAGATGCTATCAAAAGGAGAACAAGAGCCGGTTCAGGCCGCTGTCAGTGTGGATTTTGTGGTCCGAGAGTAGTTGAGATTCTGGCAGAAGAACTTGATATTTCAGCTCTGGAAGTTACTAAAAGAGGTGGAGATTCTAATATTTTAGCTGCCAGGGCAAAAGAGTTGATTTTAGAAAAGAAAGCAGGTGAAAGAGATGGAAAGTAAATATCAATTAGCTGTAATTGGGGGAGGACCAGCCGGAATGGCTGCTGCCCTTAAAGCCAGAGAAAAGGGAATAGAAAAGATAATAGTTCTGGAAAGAGATGAGTATTTAGGTGGAATTTTACCCCAGTGTATTCATAATGGATTTGGACTGGAGTATTTTAATAAAGAGCTGACTGGGCCTGAGTATGCTGAGAGGTTTATTGGTGATTTAAAAGAAAGTGAGATAGAGGTTCAGGATGAAACGATGGTTATTGAGATAAATGATAAAAAGGAGATTACAGCTTTAAGTAAGGATAAAGGGATTATGAAAATAAAGGCTGAGGCTGTATTTTTGGCTATGGGCTGTCGAGAGCGGACAAGAGAAAATATAAAAATACCGGGAGATAGACTGGCCGGAGTCTTAACAGCCGGGACAGCTCAGAGATATACCAATATAGAAGGTTTTGTTCCTGGAAAAGAGGTAGTAATTCTCGGTTCAGGTGATATTGGTTTGATTATGGCCCGGAGGATGAAACTGGAAGGGGCTGAAGTCAAAGCTGTGTTTGAACTTTTACCATATTCTAATGGCCTGATCCGCAATCAGGTCCAGTGTCTTGCTGATTATGATATACCTTTAAAATTAAATCATACTATTACCAGAATTGAAGGAAAAGATAGAGTGGAAAGAGTAAAAGTGGCTGAAGTAGATGACAATCTTGATCCTATTCCGGAAACAGAAGAATGGATTAGCTGTGATACTGTCCTTTTATCAGTGGGACTTATTCCTGAAAATGAGCTGACAAAAGGAATGGGAATTGATCTTAATCCAGTTACTGGAGGAGCAGAAGTTAATGAAATGAGAGAAACAAAAGTTCCAGGTGTTTTTGCCGGAGGTAATGTATTACATGTCCATGATTTAGTTGACTGGGTTACTGAAGAAGCAGAAATTGCAGCTTCAGGAATAGCAGACTATCTAAAAAATGAAAGAGTAAAAAAAGAAAATAGTCTAAACCTTAAAGCAGGAGATAATCTAAATTATGTGCTTCCAAATAAAATAGAATATAAAGATCATAATAGGAATTTTGTAAAACTTTTTATGAGAGTAAAAAAACCGATGGAAGAGGTAGAGGTCCATTTTATTAATAAAGGTAAAACAATTTTAAAATATAATAAGGATTTTGCTCTCCCAGGAGAGATGTTAACTCTTAATTTGCCAGAAAAAATAATAGATGAAAATATGAAAAATATAAAGATTTCTATAAAAAAGCAGGATAAGGAGGATCTTTATGAGAAATAATAATGTAGAAGAGATTATTTGTGTTAGCTGTCCAAAAGGATGTAGGATAACAGTTGAATCTGTAAATAATGAGATAAAAAATATTTCTGGTTATAATTGTGAAGAAGGAAAAAGGTATGCTAGAGAAGAGTTTAAAAACCCTACCAGGATCCTGCCAACTACTGTTAAAGTAAAGGGAGGAGAATTTCCTTTAGTTTCTGTAAAAACTGAAAAAGGAATTCCCAAAGCTAAGCTGCTTAAAGCAATGGATGTTATTGCTGAAATAGAAGTTAAAGCTCCAGTTAAGATTGGAGATCTTATTTTAAAAGATATTCTTGATACTGGTGTAGATCTGGTGGCTACCAGAAATGTAGAAAAAGTGGATTAATAATATTTTATAAAGGTGATAAAAATGAAACATTTAAAAAACTATTTTGCTAAAAATCCAGTTATAGCTGCTTTAAGAAATAATGAAGAATTTAGAAAGGCTCTCTGGTCTGATGCTATTCTTTTATTTGTACTTTCGGGAGACATCTCTAAATTGGCTGAAATGATGAATAAGGCCAGAGAATATGATAAATTAATTTTTCTTCATATAGATTTGATAAAAGGGATAGCTGCTGATAAAGCAGGAATCAAGTTTTTAGCTGAGAATAATCTCTGTGATGGGATAGTGAGTACTAAAAGTAATTTGATAAAAGAAGCCCAAAGATGGGATTTAATGGCTGTTCAGCGTCTATTTTTACTGGATTCTGCTTCTCTTACTTCAGGTGAAAATATGATAAAAAATAATGAACCTGATGCTATTGAAATTCTCCCCGGGATTGCTGCCCCTTATTTTATAGACCATGTTTCTAATATCAATGACTGTCCAGTAATAGCAGGTGGTCTTATAAGAGAAAAGGAAGAAATAAATAAATTGATTGAAAAAGGAGTTATGGCTATTTCCAGTAGTGACCATCATCTCTGGAATTATAAACTTGAAGATAAAAGTTGACTAAATGTCTAAAATATATTATACTTTAAAAAGAATAAGAAAATTTTTTATGCTACATTGAAAACCATTCTCATTTAAATAATAAATATATATTTATCTTAGAAAAGGAGTTGAGGGGAAAATGACTTTACTTGAATTAGAAAAAGGGGAAAAAGCTCGTGTAGTAAGCTGTGAAGGTGGACGTGGGCTTTCAAATAAACTAAATGCAATGGGAATTAGACCTGGAAAAGAAATAAAAAAGGTAAGTGAAACTTTTATTGGGGGACCAATAACTATTAAAGTTGATAATACCAATATTGCAATCGGTCATGGGATGGCCGGAAAAATACATTTAGAGGTGATCCATTAAAATGAAAGTTCTTTTAATGGGGAACCCGAATGTAGGAAAAAGTGTAATTTTTTCTAAGTTAACAGGGACAAATGTAACAGCTTCTAACTATCCGGGAACAACTGTTGAATATACTGAAGGTCAGATGAAATATGATGGCCGGGATGTAGAGATCATAGATGTTCCAGGTACTTATACACTTGATCCAACAAATCAGGCTGAAGAAGTTGCTGTAGATATGATTGATAAAGGTGATTTGATTATAAATGTAGTAGATGCTACTAATTTAGAAAGACACCTTAATTTAACCTTACAACTTTTAGAAAGAGATGTGCCTGTGATTGTTGCTTTAAATCTCTGGGATGAAACAAAACATAAGGGGATTCATATTGATTTAGAAAAACTTAGAGAAGAGTTAGGTGTTCCTGTAATCCCTACTGTTGCTATAAAAAGTAAAGGATTTAAAGAGTTAATAGATAATTTTGATTATAGAGAAGTAACTGATGTTGATTATGGTACTTCAGAAAAAAGATGGGCTGAAATAGGGAAGATTATCGATGAGGTCCAGACAATTGAAGACAGACATCATACATTTTTAGAATTATTTGAGGAATATACTATTAAACCACTGACCGGTATTCCTTTTATGTTTTTAGTGCTTTATTTAACTTTTAAAGTGATAAGATTCATAGGAGAGGGTTTGATCGGTTATGTAACTGAACCATTTTTTCTAAATTTCTACCGACCTTTATTGGTGAAATTTAGTGAATTTTTAGGTTCAGGTGGAATTATCCACGATATTTTAGTTGGACAGCTGGTTGAAGGGAGTATTAATTTAGAGCAGTCTTTTGGTCTTCTGTCAACAGCTGTATATATACCTTTTGCTGCTGTTTTACCTTATATTATCGCATTTTATTTAGTATTAGGAATCTTAGAAGATTCAGGGTATTTACCCAGACTGGCAGTTTTAGTTGACAATATAATGCATAAAGTTGGTTTACATGGATTTTCTATTATCCCTATGATATTGGGACTTGGATGTAATGTGCCAGCTGCTTTATCTGTTAGAAGTCTGGAAAGCAAAAGAGAAAAGTTTATAGCAAGTACATTGATGGCGATTTCTATTCCATGTATGGCCCAGATTGCTATGATTTTTGGACTTTTGGGTCCCTTTGGTGGAAAATATGTAATTTATGTATTTGCAATACTTATCTTTGTCTGGATAATAGTTGGACTTATATTAAATAAGCTTTTACCTGGATATAGTAATGATTTATTACTTGAAGTTCCTTCATTTAGATTACCGGACCCATTGACTATTTTAAAAAAGTTGTGGATGAGAATAGTAAGTTTTCTAAAAGAAGCGATACCTTTTATGTTACTTGGTGTAATTATAGTTAACTTCCTTTATGCAATCGGAATTTTTGAAATAATGGCTAATGGTTTAGGACCAATTATACAAAGAGTTTTTGGTTTACCTCAGGAAGCAATTTCAGCTCTTCTAATGGGCTTTTTACGTAAGGATTTAGCTATGGGAATGCTGGCACCTCT
>JBNJDK010000108.1:0-5901 GCA_051744805.1 Bacillota bacterium | reverse complement strand
AATTTAGAAACTACTCGTGAAGGAGTATTTGCTGGTGGAGATGTTGTTACAGGAGCAGCTACTGTAATTAAAGCTATGGGAGCTGGAAAAGAAGGGGCTAAAAATATTACTAAATATATTGATTCACTATAATATTTAGATAAGTTTAATTAATACTGGAAAAGGACCCTTGTTAATTGGGGTCTATTTTCCTGTGGAATTACTATAAATTATCAGGAGGGGTATTTTTATGTCAGCTAAGATAATTGATGGAAGTAAAATAGCAGGAAAGATTAAAAATGATTTAAAAAAAGAAGTAAAAGAATTAAAAAAAGAAGGTAGGGTACCAGGGCAGGCTACAATACTTATTGGTGATGACCCTGCAGCAAAATCATATGTAAATATGAAAAAAAAGATTGCCAAAAAATTAGGAATTAAGTCTCAGGTTCATAATTTGAATTCAGATATTGAAGAAGAAGAGTTGTTAAATTTAATTTACGATTTAAACAATGATCGAGATATTGATGGTATATTAATTCAATTGCCATTACCAGAACATATTAATGAGACTAAGGTAATAGAAAATATTGATCCCACCAAAGATGTTGATGGATTTCATCCTCTTAATACTGGAAGGTTGTTTAGTAATTTAGAAGAAAATTTACATTTTGTTCCCTGTACTCCTGCAGGAGTTATGGAATTAATCAAAAGTACTGGAGTAGAAATCAAAGGTAAAAAGGCTGTTATGGTAGGACATAGTAATATTGTAGGGAAGCCTGCTGCTCACCTTTTACTTGATGAATTTGCTACAGTTACTGTCTGCCACATACATACTGAAAATTTAGCTAAAGAAACAAAACAGGCTGATATTTTAATAAGTGCAGCCGGAAAAGCAAATTTGATTACTGGAGATATGGTAAAAGATGGAGCGATTGTAATTGATGTAGGAATAAATAAAGTTGATGGTGAGATTACAGGAGATGTTGATTTTGAAGAAGTTAAAGAAAAAGCATCCTATATTACTCCTGTTCCTGGAGGATCAGGACCAATGACCATTGCTATGTTGATGAAAAATACTGTTAAAGCCAGAAAATATCATGGAGTATAATAATGGCACATAAAATATATACAGTCTCAGAATTAAATAAATATATTAATCAGATTTTTAAATCTGATGAAATATTGGCTGATCTCTATATAAAAGGGGAAATATCTAATTTTTATCATCACAATTCAGGTCATATGTATTTTACGATTAAAGATGAAAAATCTGCTGTAAAGGCTGTAATGTTTAAAAGTAGAAATAAAAATTTGAAATATGAATTAAAGGATGGATTGGAAGTAACTGCCCATGGCTCTATTGGTGTTTATGAACCTCGCGGACAATATCAATTTTATGTTGATGATATAAATCCTAAAGGTAAGGGTTCTCTTTATCTTGCTTATGAACAATTAAAAGAAAAACTTGAAAAAGAAGGCTTATTTGCAGAAGAGGAAAAATCTGATATACCGGTTATACCTCATAAAATTGGAGTTGTTACTTCTCCTACAGGAGCAGCTATTAGAGATATTTTATCAGTTGTAAAAAGAAGGTTTGAAAATGTTTCTTTACTTATTGTTCCTTCATTAGTACAGGGAGATAGAGCTGCTTCACAAATAGTATCTGCAATTAATTATTTAAATAATAGAGAAGATATTGACTTGATAATTGTCAGCAGAGGTGGAGGTTCAATTGAACAATTATGGCCTTTTAATGAAGAAAAAGTAGCAAGAGCTATTTTTGATTCAAAAATTCCAGTCATAAGTGGAGTAGGTCATGAGACAGATTTTAGTATTTCAGATTTTGTTGCTGACCTTAGAGCCCCTACTCCTTCAGCTGCTGCTGAATTGGCTATATCTAATAAGGTGGATTTAGAGAATAAACTTGAAAATTTAAGTAATAGATTAGAAAAAGCTTTAGAAATAAAAATTAAAAATAGAAAAGAAAAACTTAATTCTATTGCAGAAAAGCAAGTTTTTAAGAAACCTGAGAAATTGTTTTCTGATAAAATACAAAAATTAGATAATCTTAGTTTGAAACTTGGCTGGAATATTAAGAAAAATTTAAATGAGGCCAAAAAAGAATTTAATCTTTTAAATAGTAAATTAGATAGCCTCAGTCCTTTAAAAACTATAAAAAGAGGTTATAGTGTATTAACTGATGTTAATAATAATATTATAAGAAGTACGGATGAAATTGATAAAGGGGATTATATATTTAATATTTTGAAAGATGGAAAAATAAAAAGTGAAGTCATAAATAAAGAAGGTGAAAATCTTGAATAAAAAAAATGAAGATATTGAATTTGAAAAAGCTTTAGAAAAACTTGAAAAAATAGTGGAAAAACTTGAATCCGGTGATTTATCACTGTCTGAATCCCTGGATAATTTTTCAGAAGGGGTAGAATTAATTAAATACTGTAGAAATGAATTGAATAAAGCTGAAAAAAAGGTTGAAACAGTCTTGAAAGATAATGAAGGTGAATTTGGGGATATAGTTCCTTTTGATGAGGAGGAATAAAAAGTTGTACGATATAATTAAAGATATTAATAAAAAAGCTGAAATAGTTGAAAAAACTCTTAGAGAATTAATGGAAAGTTTTAAACCTGTAATTTCTAAAACTTTATTTGATTCAATGGAATATAGTCTCTTTTCTGGTGGTAAAAGAATTAGACCTGTCTTATCGATGTATAGTGCTGAAATTGTAAATGGTGATCAAAAAACAGCCTGTAAGATTGGATCAGCTTTAGAGTTAATTCATACCTATTCTTTAATACACGATGATCTTCCCAGCATGGATGATGATGATTATAGACGAGGAGAAAAGGCTAATCATATTGTATATGGCCCTGGGGTAGCAATTTTAGCTGGTGATGGATTATTAACTGGTGCTTTTGAAATTCTTAGTAATATGGATCTGGAGCCTGCTAAAAAAATAAAAATAATTAATGTTATAAGCAAAAATGCAGGAGTAAATGGGATGGTAGGTGGTCAGGTATTAGATCTTGAATCTGAAGATAAAGATATTGAAATTGAGGAGTTAAAAAAAATTCATTTAGCAAAAACAGGAGCTCTTTTTGAAGCCGCTATCCTATCTGGAGCTTATACAGCAACTCCTACAGAAAGAGAAATTAAAGCACTGAAAATATATTCTGAAAAGTTAGGTTTGTTATTTCAAATTACAGATGATATTCTTGATATTACTGGTGATGAAAAAAAATTAGGTAAAGCTGTAGGAAGTGATGATCAATTAAATAAAAGTACTTATCCTAAACTTCTTGGTCTAAACGGAGCAAAAAAAGAAGCAGAAAAAATATTTAATGAAGCTCAAAAATCTCTAAAAATTTTTGAAGGAAAAGCAAATAAATTAAATGAGTTAGCTAAATATATTTTAAAAAGAGATCATTAAAAAGACCTTCAAATTGAATGTATATTTCTTCTGTGTTATAATATTCATAGCATGTAAAGAGTAGCTCAGATGGTGCAGTATTCTAGTCAACACTCTATTTCTGAAGGCGGGCCTAAAAATCCGTCAAGGGCATATCGATGAAGTTCCTGGTATTGGCTGCTGACGCCCAGTCGGGGGTCGATACTGGGAGTTAAGGGATAGGGGCGATCCACAATGGCATGTGGGCGTTGACCCCTTACCCGTGGAGGCCTGGATTTTCTAGTGGCCAACGGGAAATCCAGGTTTAACCTACCTGTGTCGAAAGATGTGGGTAGTGTAGCCTGCTTTGAAGTGGTAGGGGAGAGAGTGGACTGTAGATTATTCCATATTCGGAATAATCTATAGTTTCTTTGAAACTCCTACTGCAAAAGAAGCTAGGAAATAAGTAGTGTTGCTAAGGAAAACTTCTAGACTGTCTGAGATGGGTATACTGGGGATTAAAGTGTGTTCTTAGTGGTAATCCAGTTCTGTATAGGGAAACCTTACAGTCAGATTTTAAAGGGAAACCACCTAATTGGTGACAATTAGGAAATCTGCAGGGAAAACCTACTGGACCTAAGTCACAGCATTTACCCAGTATATTACCATCTGAGCTAGTTTTTATATTAGTTCAATTATAATTATTATAAGATATACTTTATCTAATAAATTTATTTAATAAATTGAGGTGAATAATTAATTGGATAATTTTAAAGCAAGTTTATTAATTGCTTTATTTACTTTTATTATTGCAATAATAGTAACTTTTATTTCTCAATCAAGAGTACATGGAATGAGTCTAATACCCGCAGTTATAGTTTTACTTATTATAATTTTTACTGGTGTATTTTCTGATATGATTGGTGTGGCTGCTACAGTAGCGAGAGAAGAACCATTTAATGCTAAAGCAGCAAAAAAAGTTTTTGGGGCTAAAGAAGGTCTTTATTTAGCCAAACATGGTGAAAGAGTTGCTAGTTTAATGTGTGATATTGTTGGGGATATATGTGGAACAATTAGTGGAGCTATAGGTGCAGTGATAGTAATAAGAATAGTTAGTAATTTTTCTTTTCCTCAGACTCCTATAAACCTTATTTTGATAGGCTTAATTTCTGCTCTTACTGTTGGAGGTAAGGCATATTGTAAAAGATTTGCAATGAAAAAATCTGAGGAGATTATTTTTTTTGTAGGGAAAATTTTGGCATTTTCAAAATTAATAAAAAATACATTTATGAAAAAAATAAGAGGTGTGTATTTAAATGAGTAAAATTTTAGATAATATAAATAATCCAGGAGATTTAAACTCCTTAAATAATAATGATTTAAATAAATTAGCCTCCGAGATAAGAGAATTCATTATAAAAAATCTTTCTGAAACCGGTGGTCATCTTGCCCCCAACTTAGGTGTAGTTGAATTAACTTTATCTTTACATCAACATTTGAATAGTCCCAAAGATAAAATTATTTGGGATGTAGGTCATCAAAGTTATACTCATAAGATATTAACTGGTCGTAAAAATGAATTTTCAACTATTAGGCAAAAAGATGGTTTAAGTGGTTATCCTAAATCAAAAGAAAGTATTCATGATATAATTGAAACCGGTCATACGGCTACTTCTATTTCTTCTGCATTAGGATTATCTTTGGCAAGAGATTTGAAGGGTAGAAATGATCGAATATATGCAGTTATAGGAGATGGAGCCTTAACTGGTGGAATGGCTTTTGAAGCGTTAAATCACGCAGGACATCTTGGTGTTGATTTTAATGTTGTTTTAAATGATAATGAGATGTCTATTGCTTCCAATGTAGGGGCTTTATCTCATTATCTTTCTAATGTAAGAAGTGACCCAAAACTTAAAAAATTAAAAGAAGATCTTGAGTTTTTGTTGAACAAAATACCTAAAATTGGAAATTCTGTCTCTAATACTGTTGAAAGAGTAAAAAATGGGTTAAAATATTCAATCATACCTGGAATATTATTTGAAGAAATGGGTTTTACTTATATTGGACCTGTTGATGGTCATAATATATCAAGGCTTAAGGAAAGTATGCAAAAAGCGGATCAGGTAAAAGGTCCTGCTATAATTCATGTTAATACTATAAAAGGAAAAGGGTATGAACCTGCCGAAAATAATCCAGCTGATTATCATGGGGTTGGATCTTTTGACATTGAAACTGGTAAACCTGAAAATACTAAAGATAATTTAACTTATAGCCAGATTTTTGGCAAAACAATGGTTAAATTAGGAGAAAAGGATGAAGATATTGTTGGTATTACTGCAGCAATGCCAAAAGGAACAGGGCTTGAAATTTTTGAAAAAGAATTTCCTAATAGAAGTTTTGATGTAGGTATAGCTGAACAACATGCTGTTACTTTAAGTGCTGGTTTAGCTAAAGGTGGAAAAAAGCCTGTAGTAACTCTTTACTCAACTTTTTTACAGAGAGCATATGATCAAGT
>JBNJDK010000107.1:0-6079 GCA_051744805.1 Bacillota bacterium | reverse complement strand
TTTAGTTTCAACTTTTATTTCCCACTTCATTTATATCGCTCCTTTATATTATATAGTAAAAATAATTTATATTGTCATCTTAGACATAACTTCACTCACTTCGTTCAAACAGAAATTGCTTAAATGTTCCTCACTTTCATTGCAAATCTGGAGCTTATTAAAAGTTCGTTCAGAATATGTCTAAGATGACAGGTACATTCTTGTTTTTAAATAAAATATAAAATCTGCCCTCTAAATAGAAGGCAGAAATATCTTATCCTTTAATTCTTTTAATAATTTCCTGGTAAGCTTCTTCAACTTCCCCTAAATCTCTACGGAAACGATCTTTATCTAATTTTTTCTGAGTATTAATATCCCATAAACGACAGGTATCTGGTGTAATTTCATCAGCAAGGTAAATATTTCCTTTTTGATCTTTGCCAAATTCTAACTTAAAATCAATAAGATCTATATCTTTTTCAGCTAAATAATCTTTTAAATAACCATTAATTTTAAAAGCCAATTCACTAATTTCTTCTAATTCCTCTTCAGTAGCCAAATTTTCAGCAAAAATATGATTTTTATTTAAAAGAGGATCTCCTAATTCATCACTTTTATAGTAGAATTCTAAAATAGGTTCAGACATTTTTACTCCTTCTTCTTTACCCAATCTTTCAGCAAGACTACCTGCAGCTTTATTACGCATAACAACTTCAACAGGAATTATTTCCAGATTTTTGATTAACAGATCAGTTTTATTAAGCTTTTTAACTAAATGGGTGGCTATACCTTTTTCTTCTAACATTTCAAAAAAGATGGCAGTAAGTTCTGCATTTATTTCACCTTTCTTTTCAATCTGACCTTTTTTCTGGCCATCAAAGGCAGTAGCATCATTTTTAAATTCACATATTAATTGATCATCATTATAAGTTTTATATAACTTTTTAGCTTTACCTTCATAAATCATTTTAACCTTTTTCATTAACTAATCCTCCTCTTATAAATTTAATTTCCCATTCCATTTTGTTGTTATTTTTTCTGTTTTTTCAACTGCAATTCCAATATATTTTTCTGGATTTAATAAAAGTTCCCACTGTTTATCATTAAACTTATCTAAATATTTTTTAAGACTTTCTTCCTCTTTTACTAATTCTCTAAGTGTTTTTTCACCTTTTTCAGCTTTAAGGGTCAACTTTCGAACAGCTTCATGAGCATCAGGATGACCATAAGAAGCAAGTAAAATATATAGTGGTTCAGCAACTACCATCTCCTTATATTTAGAAAAGTTCTCTTTAATATTTTTTTGGTCAACCACTAATTTTTCAGTAACTCTAATCAACCTATTTGTTGATAATAGTAAAGCAACTATAATCTCTGGAATAAATCTTGAAGAAGCAGAATTACTCAAATCTCTTTGATGTTCTGAAATTTGATCCTGATATAAAGTAATCATCTGAGGCATAAATTTTTTCCACATACTTTTTACATTTTCATAATTAATTGGGTTCCTTTTATGAGGCATAGTAGAAGAACCAACCTGGTCTTCAGAAAAGTGCTCACCAACTTCAGAAATTTCACTTCTCTGAAGATGTCTCATATCATCACTAAAATTTGCAAGTACTCCAAATGTAGAAATTAAGGTATGAACATAATCTGTAACACCTTCGGGCATTACTATTTGGGTTGAATATTCACCTGCTTTTAAGCCAAGATGAGAAAGAACCTGTTTTTCAAAATCTTCGGGATCATCAAAAAAGAGAGAACTGGCATTATAAGCTCCTACTGCTCCCGAAATTTTTCCATGAAGCTTAGTAGCAGAATTTGCAATAGCTTCTATTCTCTCTCCTAATCTACTTACATATTCAGCTATAGTAAAACCAAAAGTGATAGGCACAGCTGCCTGGCCATGGGTTCTCCCAATCTGAACTGTCTCTTTTTCTCTCTGCGCAATTTCTATTAATTTTTTTTCCAGACTTTTTAAAGTCGGTAAAAGCAATTCATTAGTTGCTTCTTTTAAACGTAATGTATTAGCTGTATCTACTATATCAAAAGAAGTAGTAGTAAAATGAACATATGGTTTTGCCTCTTCACTAACCTTTTTTTGAATACAGTTAACTAAAGCTCTGATATTATGTTTAGTTTTCTTTTCTTCTTTATAAACTTCTTCTACTTTAATTTCAGAAACTACCTTTTCCACTTCATCTGCTATTTTTTTAGAGCAAACTCCTCTTTCTGCAAGAGTTCTTACAAGAACTTCTTCCACTTTAGCCTGATATTTAACTTTTGCTTTTTCAGAAAAATATTTTTGATAAGTATCAAATTCATCATCGCGTAATGAATAACGATGATCTAAAGGACTAATATTTTCAAAAATATTACGTTTCATTTTATCTTCCTCTCTTAAAATATTTTTTATTTATTATATTTTTCTAGATAGTCTTTATATCCCATTTTTTCAACTCTGGCTGCTGTTTTCTCTACTTCTTTCTCCATACTATCTTTATATTCTATATATTTATTTCTTAAATCAACATTAGCTATACTTAACATTTCTATAGCAAGTAAAGCTGCATTTTTTGCTCCATTAATTGCTACTGTAGCTACTGGAACTCCTCCTGGCATCTGAACTATAGAATAAAGTGAATCAAGACCACTAAGTTTAGAAGTTTTAACTGGTACTCCTATTACTGGCAGAGGAGTTACAGCTGCCACCATTCCTGGCAGATGGGCTGCTCCTCCAGCTCCTGCTATTATTAGATCAAAACCCTCTTCTTCTGCATTTTCAGCATAATTATATAATCTTTCTGGTGTCCGATGAGCAGAAACTACGGTTAACTCATAATCTACATCAAAATCATCTAAAATTTCTGCTGCCTCTTTCATAACTGGCAGATCAGAATCACTTCCCATTATAATACTTACTTTATTTTTCATTATTAGTTCCCTCCTGTAATCTTAACTAATTCACTTGCTTTATATGCCTTCTCAGCTGCCCTATCCAGTGTATCAGCAGTCACGGTAAGGTGACCCATTTTCCTTCCTGGACGTGCTATTGTTTTATTATAAATATGAACCTTACAATCCCTTACTTCAAGAGCTGATTCAAAACCTTTCACTTTAGCCTTACCTTTTTTACCTGTACCAAGAATATTACGCATAACTGAAGGTCTAATTAAATCAGGATCTCCAAGAGGTAAATCAGCAATAGCTCTCACATGCTGTTCAAATTGAGAAGTTACACAACCTTCAATCGTATAATGACCTGAATTATGAGGTCTGGGAGCTATTTCATTTACTAAAAGTTCATTATCTTCTGTAACAAACATTTCCACACAAAAAATTCCCACTCCTTCAAAAACCTCAAGTACTTCTTTAGCAAATTCTTCTGCCTTTTCTTTTAATTCTTGAGAAATTTCTGCCGGAACTTTTGTCTCATATAAAATATTATCCTGATGATCATTTTCTCCAGCTGGATAAACTTCCATACTTCCATCCAGACCTCTGGCAGCGATAATAGAAATTTCTTTTTTGAAAGGAATATACTTTTCTGCCATTAAAGGTTTTTCTCCAGCACCTAATTCATCAAAAGCTTTTTTTACTTCTTCTTTAGAATCTATTAAATAATTTCCTTTACCATCATAACCTCCTGTACAACTTTTTAACATCAATGGATAAGAAAATTCTCGAGCAGCTTCTTCTATATCTTCAATAGTAGCAACTTCTTTAAAATCCGGTACTGCTATTTTTTCCTCTTTAAGAACATTTTTTTGATCATACTTATTTTGTATAATTTCCAGACTGTGAGCTGTCGGATATATTTTATACCCTTCTGCTTCTAAGTCCTTTAATACTCCTACTTCAATATGTTCAAATTCATAAGTTAAAAGATCAGACATATTAGCTAATTCTCTAATTGCATTTTTATCATCAAAATCTGCTACGAGATGCTCATCAGCTATACTATCTGCCGGGCATTCTTTGGTAGGGTCCAAAATACTAACATAAAATCCCATTTTTTTCGCTTCTAAAATTATCATTTTACCTAACTGACCGCCACCTATAATTCCAATTTTTTGCTTGGTTTTATCTTTCAATTCCAAATTTTAGCCTCCTATAGTAAAATTATAAAATATAAAAAACCCAGACAGGAAGACTCTACTACACTAAGAGTAGAACCTCCCCGTCTGGGCTTTTATCCCTGCGGTGTGATATGTAAAATATCTGTATCGCTTGGACCAGCCATTTCATTTCAAACATAGATAATCCCTTTTATAAGATGAAATGCGGAAACCTAGATACACTTCCCTCATAGTCAGGTAGTTTACGGCTCCTGGTAGAGACTTGTGGACCTTATTTCCACTATTATATGAGGTGCTATTCGATTTTACAAAACAATCATACCAAATTATATTTACTAAGTCAAGATATAATTTCTAGATTTGCGGTTTAACCCATCCTCCAAATTCATTCTCTATTTCCTGGGCCAGAGAAAGACAGACATCTTCTCTCCAGGGCGTAGAAGCTAGCTGAACTCCAATAGGAAGATTATCATCAGTTTCAGAAACTCTTATTGAAACTGCCGGCCAACCTAAAAGATTATAGACCATAGTATAACTAAAGGCAGCAATTACCCCTTTTTCATCATAGGAAAAACCGTGATCTCTGGCCGCAAAAGCCGTAACTGGAGAAATGATAAAATCATAATCTTTCATAAATTCAAGATTTTTCTTTCTAAATCTTTGTAATTTACCAATTAATTCATTGAACTCTATACCATTTATAGCTCTCTTCGGATTTTCTTTTAACTTATCAATTGTACCATACTTTTCTAATAATCGATATTTCCAGGTCCAGCCATCAGCACTAAATATTTTTTTAAAAAGTGAGAAAGTTTTATCTAACTCAGGTGGCTTTTTCTCTATAATTTTGATACCTTTATTTTTCAAAAATTCAACTGTTTTTAAAATGCTTTCTCTCACTTCTTCATCTAATTCATAAATTTCATTATCGAGATAATATATTCCTTTAAGCTCTGTGTTATTAAGATTAATAAATTCTGGCCAACCAACCGGTACACAATTGGGATCACTTCCATCAGGGCCATGAATAACATCCATAACCAGATTTAAATCATTTACATATCTTGTTAAGGGACCAAGCTGGGTTAATTCATCTACCAGCCCTATATCATTGGGAATAATACAGCCAGTTGCCGGCACTCTTCCTTTAGTCGGTTTTAAACCACTAATCCCACAAAAATGAGCAGGAAGACGAATACTACCGGCAGTATCACTACCAATTCCAAAAGCAGAACAACCTGCAGCAATAGCCGCTGCTTCACCTCCACTACTACCGCCAGGACTTTTATCTATATTATAGGGATTATTAGTTTTTCCATATATCTCATTCATCGTTTCATATTCAAGAGTTAGCTCCGGAGTATTGGTTTTTCCTAAAATAATAGCCCCTGCTTCTTTTAATTTTTTAACTACTGTTGCATCTTTTTCTGGAATATATCCTTTTCTTCCTTTAGTTCCTCCTGTAGTAATAATTCCAGCCGTATCTATAGAATCCTTAATAGTTATTGGGATACCAAAAAGAGGCTCCTTTTTACTATATTTTTCAAAGTTTTTATCTTTTTCTTTAGCCATTTTTAGCACATCTTCATTTTTTTGAACTATGGCATTTAGTTCAGGATTAACTTCTTCTATTTGTTGTAAATATAATTTTGTAAGTTCAACCACTGATATTTTTCTTTTTTTAAGTAAATCAACTAATTCTCTAATTGAACTATAAATTATTTCTCCCATTTTCAATTCTCCTTTTCATATATTATCTGAATTCAATTGTATGAAATATAGTTTAAAAATAAATTATTAACTAGAAAAACCAACCTTTATTAATCATTTAGGTTGGTTTTTATTCTGAAACATCATTTTTCGTATAAAAATAAAGCATATAAATAATTCCTATTGTCATTACAATATCTCCAATACTTATTACTCTAGGTCTGGGATGTGGAGGAATAATTGGAATAATATCACCCGCTATTTTTGCAATAAGATTATCAGATTCAGTCATTAAAGTGTGAGTTACATAA
>JBNJDK010000106.1:0-6189 GCA_051744805.1 Bacillota bacterium | reverse complement strand
GGTATGAGTGACATCAGGCATATAGATTTCTCCAATGTCAAAATTATTAATGATATAGTCTAAACCTCCGATGTGGTCAGCATGAGGATGAGTGCCGAGGAGATAGTCAATTTGTTGAATATCTAAGTTGCGGAGATAGCGCGCTACGGTGGGGCCTTGGTTGTTTGGCCCGGCATCAATCAGCATTGTTTCTTGATTTGGTAGCTGGACTAAAATTGAATCTCCTTGTCCGACGTCAATGAAGTGGACTTGTAAATTTTCTGCTTGGGTAAGTGTAGGTAATAAGCATAATATTAAAATAGTTACGAGAATTATTAGCTTTGATTTCATTAAAAGCCCTCCTTGTTTTAATGTTTTCACGGTTTGTTTTAATTATCCTTGTAGTAGGATTGATTTATCGTGGGAGAGTTATTTCCTAGCTCAATTGTTTACTATAGTTGATAATAATGAAATATAATGGTAAAATAGTATTGATTTGAAAGCGGTCATATATTTAAAAGATTAATCAATTGTTGAATATAAATAATAAGCTTTAATATCAATTAAAAAGAGAGGGTGACATAAAATGAAAAGATTAAGCAAATCATTAATATTAATTGTAGTATTAATTTTAATATGCACACTTGTTGGCTGTAAAGTAGAGGATAACGTGAGTAAAAATGGAGGACAAATAAAAAGTGAACAAGATGAAAATATTGAATATGTAGAAAAAGAAGTACTGGTTAAAAAGAAGGAAATAGACCATAAGATAGGGATGACTGTAATTGATAATTACAAGTATAATGATTATGGAAAAGTTATAGAATTGAACCGAGAAATAATTGGCGAAGGAGATAAAGAAGATGCAGAATTTAAATTTTTCTATGTTTATGATGATCACCAGAGAAGAATTAAAGAGGTAAGAAAAAATAATGGTCAAAAAGAGGTACTTGAAAAATATAAATATGATGAAAATGGGAATGAAGTGTATAGTTATCAGAGATTAAACAAGCATAATGAAGAAGAAGAAATCAAGCGTGAATATAATGATAAAAATCAATTAGTTAAAGAAATAACTAACAAGAAAGATTTTCAGCAAGTTGAAAGATTTAAATATGATCAGCAGGGAAATCAAATAGAAGAAAGAGATATTAGAAAAGAAGATGGTAAAGTTGTATCTAAATTTCGAATAATAAGTAAGTATGATCAACAGCAGCGGAAGATAAATGAGAAAGCTTATAGGAATGGTGAGTTACTCCGAGAAAAAGCTTGGGACTATGATCAATACGGCAATAAAATTTTAGATAAAGAAATTGGAGAAGAGCCATTATCAGGTAAGAAATATTGTGATTGGCATGAATATAAGTATGATAAGGAAGGCAATCTTTTGAAAACAGTAGAGAAGAATAGAGATGGGGTTATTGTAGATGGTGAAATAAAAAAATATAATAAGCAAGGGAATAATGTAAAAAAAATATTATTAGGTAAGAAAGGGAAAAAAACTAGGAAATATATTAAAAGTTATAATAAAGATGATAAAAAAAGAAAACTAATAATAAAAGATGATTCAGGAAAATTAGTGTCTATAACTAAATTTTTATATGATAATCAAGGAAATCAAATTGGATATATAACTAAAAATCGAAGTGGGAAAATTACAGATGAATCTGAGTATGAATATAATAAAGAGGGAGAAATGGTGAAAGAAACTTGGATAGATATAAAAGATGGCAAGGAAGTGATAGATCAAATTAGAGAATATAAGTATGATCAATATGGGAATAAAACATATGAAATTCGTAAGAATGGAAATGGACTTGTGTTATGGGAACAAAATAGAGAATATTATGGGAAGGATAGTTTAAAAGGGTATGAAACAGATACAAAGCGAAGAACTGATGAGGGTGAAATTATTTCTAAGCATTTTGAAAAGTGGTATGATAAAAAGGGAAATATAACAAAGGAAATAGATATTTTTAATGGGAAGACTAGAATAAATCAAGAATGTGACTATGAATATAAAAAGATAAAGGTTAGGGAGGAGAGTTAATAAATGAATGAAAATGAAGTTGGAGCTGAATTAAGAGAATATTATAAAGAACAAACCAGAGCAGGTGAAGAAGGCTATATAGATAATAATAGTGGTGATGTTCGGTATAATCAGTTGAAAGAAAAAATTCAATATTTTGAGCAAAAGATATTTGAAGCTAAGCTAAAAGAGTTTATGGGCCAAGGATTTTCCCGAGAAGTAGCAGAGAAGAAAGCAAAAAAGGAAGCATGGATTGATTGGCAGCCGTTTTTGCTTCAAAATGTGAAAATAACTAATAAAATTGAAGATGAATTTGCTAAAAACAAAGAAGAAGGTTTAAAGCAATATAAAAACCGACTAAGACAAAAACTAACCCCTCAATTCGAAAGAATAGCAGTCATGAGAGATTTAGCCAATGCTGAGTGTATAAATTTCTCTACTACGAGTTTTGCTCAGATATTAGATTTTATAGTAACATTAACTGGGGTTATAGTAAATGATGATGGTAGCGGGGGAGATATAGTAGAATTGACTTTTGATAAATTCAAGGAGGGAGATTATAAATTTGATTTAGCAGATCTTAAGGTGAATAAGGTAGCTGATAAGATGAAAAGATTAGCTAATAGATCAGCTGATTATGCGTCTAGTGAAGCAGTAGGATTAGCTAAAAAGGTAAAAAATGATACTACAGGAAAAATATTTGATATGAGTTTAAAAGCAACTAATTCAGAAGCTAATGAATTTGATTTTTCAGAGATGAGAGAGAATATGAATGAAGTCATAGGAGATTTTTTGGGGGATTTTGCTGCTGTAGAATATCCAGGTTGGCATGCTACGGCATTGATGATTAAAAAGAAGTATAGGGAAGAAATAGACAAGCAAGGTGTAGAAAACGTTATGGATGATAATCTAGATTATATTATGGCTTTTTATAGTAAAGAAGTAGTTTTAAATATAATTTCTGCAGCAATCATGGAAAAATTTATGGAATTAGGGGTGAAAAGTTTAAAAAAAGCAGCGGTGTATTTATTAACTGGACCAGGTCTTGTATTTTTAAAGTTAGGACTTTTAGGAATTTTTGCTGGGCCAGCTATAGCTGACCAAGTTAGAGAATACCTAGCAAATAGAGTAGATGTAGAGAAATTTCTAGAAGGTAATTTGAGTGAAAGTTTAGAACTTAGTTTACCAGAAGATTTTATGAAGAAAGCTCATCAAAAAGCATTAGATAGATATAATTTAACAGAAAAATTAGCTGGTTATGATGAATTATTTTATCCTCAAACTATAAAGGTGAATGGTGAAGAACTAAATTTTGTTATAAAAAATAGCATTGATGGTCCAGGAGCTTGGCTGGGATTATGGGACAGCTTCAAACAGATAGGGCATACAATAGGAAATAAGATTTATGATGCAGTAGGAATTGATAAAAAAATGCAGTTTTTCCCCTTGAAAGTAGAAAATAATCTGCAAGCAATCGAAGAAACAGTTAAATTGTATAATGAAGATATAACTAAATTTGAAGGTATAGAAGAAGTTTATGGTGAGATTACTGATGTTTCTAAGTTGTATAAATATTATAAAAACAATACTGGAAGTAGTATAGGGATTAAAGGATTTTTTAATCCCAAAGTAAAAGATTGGCTGAAAAAATATCAAAAATCAGAAGAAAAATATATTGATTTAGGGGAAGAAGTTTTAGAAGAACTAAGTCATTTTCACTATACTAAAGAAGAAGGGGCTTGTATAATAGTCCAAGATGAGAAGTTAGGTCAAAATACAGGAAGCAAGAATGATTATAAATTTCTTAGAGAAGTAGAAGAGAAAATCACTTTACAAGGTAACACAATGAAGACAGTACTCCCGGCTTTAATTAAACAAGTGCAGAAAAACTTTCCTAAAAATAAATTTAGCTCTTTTTACAAAAAAGACCAGATTGAATTAATTCACTATACACCTAATAAAGATCCTAGAGATGATGCTAGAGGAATGGACTCTTTTTATTATCATCTATTCAGAAAGAAATATGATTGTGAGAGTGAGCATCATTACAAAGTTGTATTTAAATCTTTAGATGAAATAGCTAAAATTAAGGGAATTAAAAGTAGAGAAATTAAAAGAGCAAGATTAAAACAAGGTGAAATTATAACTGATAAAAAATGGTGTACAATAAAAAAAGTAATGGAAGCTAATATTAAATTAATTACAGGTGGACCATATCAATTTAATCAAGAGGTGCTTCCTTTAGGCTATCGAATTTCTAATGATGGTAGTTTTGTTATTTTATATAATTCCAAAGCTGATAAAAAGAATAGAGAAAAGTTATCTGATGTTAAATTCCCACCTTATGAAGCTAATCATAATATTTTTTACGGTAGTGCAGACAAAGAAAATAAGCCCCAAGGCAAAACAGAAAAATTTGAGTTACAAATAGGGACTCATCATCGTTATGAGTATAGAAAAAAGCCCAAAGAAAATGTTGAAAAATCAAAACAATTAATTAGTAATCCTAATTCTAAGCTATTGATTAATGGACAGCGAATTGGAGCGCCTGGAAAATTAAAAAGGTTAAATAAAGTAAAAAGAGGATTTGTGAATAGGAAACTAAAAAGATTCAAATATTATCAAGATATAAAAATGGGTGATAAAACATTAAGAATAAGGTATTGTTATGACCTTAATGGAGGTTGGATTAAAGGGGATAGATCACTATTTGATAGTCGGTGGAGCTTTGATTCTTATCTAAGAATTAAATATAGAATTAAAGGTAATACTGATTTAGAGTGGAATACATTAACAATTAAAGAATTTAGCGATGGGGATTATGGGATTAATATCCCAGATAAAGGAGAAGTATTAGCAGGTTCAGGGTTAAATAGAAAGATTGATCCAGAAGGAGTAGAGTTAGAAAATGTTGATATAAAAGAAGTTGTAGATTCGGGAAGAGGAAAAATCAAAATAAAAGATAAGTATTTAAAGGCAGAAAATTTAACTGAAATAAAAAAAGAAGAGCTAGATAAACGTGTAGTGTGGAAAGTAAATCAAGGAGAAACTTTATCAGAAATAGCTGATTTATATTATCAAGATAGTAGCAGATGGGATGAATTAGAAAAAGAAGATGGGAGTAAATTTACTGAGGAAGAAGCTAAAAATTTAGAAATTGGTTCTAAAGTTTATATTCCCAGTGATGACCGACCGATTATTGCTTATAAAGATCAGAATAATAATACATATGTAAAAAATGAACAAGGTGATTTATTCATAACTTATGTGGAAGATGATGATAAAAGTGAAACTTTATCTATCCTGGGTTTTGAAGAAGGGGATTATGGATTGTGGATTGAAGAAGAAGCACCTTATTATTTTAAGAATGGGAAAGTATTTAAAAAAGATGAGACTAAGCAGGGAACTAAGGGTGAGGTGTTACCTCTTGCTGAGAATAAATTTTTAAAGGAAGAAGACCGCATCAAAGATAATTTTCTTTGGATTTACCCTAGTGAAACAATAGTATTTCCAAAACAAGAAGAAAAAGAAAATAAAGAAGAAAAAAATAAAACCAAAATAGACAGTGGGGATTCTAGTAAACCTAAGGAAAGAGCAGAAACAAATAGTACTGATAATAATTCTAAGCAAGCTAAAGATGGAGTTGCGAGTTCTGAAAAAAGTCAAAATAGCTCTCAAGGAGGAAAACAATTTTATGTTTGTAGTGGAGCTGAATTAAAATGTAGTTTTGGCGATAAAAATAGTAAATTACAAGTAGTTTCTGACCATAATGCCAAAGTTTGTGGTAACCTAATAGCAAATATAATGGATTTTCAAGCAATGACTAATATCCAACCTTTTGGGAAGTGTCAAACTACTAATAATCCTGAAGTAGCATCAGCGACTGCTGCTAATCATGGTAATCTGACTCCGCAACCTTGTATTCCTAATATTCAAGCTGCATGGGCCAAGGTAAAAAAAGATGTTAAAGTTGGTCAGCATCCTGCTTTATTAGAAGGATCAAAATTAGTTTGTTTCTATGGAGGACAGATTGAAATAGTTGACCCGGGGCAGAATATTCTTAAAGAATAATTTTTTGATAAGGAGAGATTAAAATGTCTAAGAATAAGTTTTTATTTTCTGGAGTAATTTGTATTATTGTGATTATTAGTTTTATGGGTTGTGTGAAAATTGAGAATCAG
>JBNJDK010000105.1:0-6198 GCA_051744805.1 Bacillota bacterium | reverse complement strand
TTTTGAATAATTATTGGTCCATCATCCATCTTCTCACTGGCAAAATGAACTGTACAGCCAGAAATCTTCACTCCATAATCTAGAGCCTGTTTTTGAGCATCAAGTCCTGGAAAGGATGGTAAAAGAGAAGGATGGATATTCATAATTTTATTTTCAAAATGATTTATAAAATAGGGACTCAAAATTCTCATAAAACCGGCCATAATAACCAATTCCACTTCTTCCTTTTCTAAAATCTTTATCATCTCATCTTCATAATTTTTTTTAGATTTATATTTTTCAGGATCAATAAAATTACTTTTGATATTATGTTTTTCAGCTCGATCAAGAGCTCTGGCATTCTCATTATCACTGATAACTATATTTAAATTGCAATTGAGATATCCATTTTCTATTTTATCAATAATAGCCTGGAGATTACTACCTCTCCCGGAAACTAAAACTCCTATCTTTAACAATCTTTTCACCTCAATTTACTTTTAACTTATTTTAACCTGTTCTGTATTAATCAAATAATCACTATCATTTTCATCTTTATTTCTTTTCTTTACTTTTCCTATTAAATAAGCTTTTTCACCTAATTCAACTGCTTTATTTAAAACCTCTTCAGCTATCTCAGGATCCACTACTACTACAAATCCAATTCCCATATTAAATGTCCTATACATTTCTTTTTCAGCAATATTACCTTTTTCTTTAATAAGATTAAATACTTCCGGTCTAAACCAGGTTTTTTCTACAATAGAAGCAGTTAAATCTTTAGATAATATACGAGGTAAATTTTCTAATAAACCTCCACCAGTAATATGGGCCAGACCATTTATTTTAAATTCAGAAATTAACTTAATTACTGATTTAACATATATTTTTGTAGGTTTTAATAATTCTTCTTCTAAATTATGATTCCAACCTTCAGGGATATTATTTAAATCATAATCACAATGGTCAAATAATACCTTTCTTACAAGAGAAAAACCATTACTATGAATACCATTAGAGCCCAGGCCTATTATTAAATCACCATCTTTAACATCTTCACCACTAATAATCTTTTCTTTATCTACAAGACCTACTGTAAAACCGGCCATATCATATTCACCTTTATTATAAAAATCAGGCATTTCTGCAGTTTCTCCACCTATTAGAGCACAACCTGCTTTTTTACAGCCATTAGCTATCCCACTTACAACCTGACTCATCTCTTCAACATCTAAAACCCCGGATGCAAGATAATCAAGGAAAAAAAGTGGTTTTGCTCCCTGGGCCAGAATATCATTTACACACATTGCTACCAGATCAATCCCTACAGTATCATGTTTCCCACTTTTAAAAGCAATTTTCAGTTTTGTTCCAACACCATCAGTACCAGAAACAAAAACTGGCTCTTGATATTCAGATAGATCAGGCGCAAAAAAACCGCCAAATCCTCCCAGCCCTGATAACACCTCAGGGCCATGGGTAGAATTAACTGCATCTTTTATTTTAGAAACAACTTCATCACCTTTATCTATATCAACTCCAGCATCTTTATAAGAAATTCCCATTAAATATTACCTCCATTCTTTTTTCTTTCCAGAGGTGATTTACCATCAAAACAGGCAGTACAAAATCCATAATCATCTGCTTCAATAGTATCTAATAATCCATCAAGACTTAGATAATTTAAAGAATCTGCACCAATATGATCACAAATTTCTTCAACTGATTTTTTAGCTGCTATTAACTCTTTACGACGGGAAGTATCAAGCCCATAATAACAGGGATCAGTTACAGGAGGTGAAGATATTGCCATATGAACCTCACTGGCCCCTGCTTCTCTCATCATTCTGATAATTTGTTTACTGGTTGTTCCTCTAACAATTGAGTCATCAATCAAAACAACCTTTTTCCCATCAATAATATTCCTGATAGGATTTAACTTTAACCTTACTTTCAAATCTCTTATTCTTTGAGTTGGCTGAATAAAAGTTCTTCCTACATATTTATTTCGCAAAATTCCCCTTTCATAAGGAATACCTGATTCTTCTGCATATCCGAGTGCAGCTGAAATCCCGGAACTGGGGACAGGTATAATCAAATCAGCCTCAACTTCTGATTCACGAGCTAACTGCCTTCCCAATTTTCGGCGAGCAAAATGAACATTTTCTCCTCCAATAACACTATCCGGTCTTGCAAAATAAATAAATTCAAAAACACAAAATTTATGAGGTTTTTTTTCTGTATAACGAAAACTCTCAACCCCATCTTCATTTATAACAATCATTTCCCCAGGTTCTATATCGCGGATATATTCAGCTCCAATCACATCAAAAGCACAGCTTTCTGAAGCAACTACATAACCATCTCCAATTTTACCTAAAGAAAGTGGACGAAAACCATGAGGATCTCTGATTGCAACTAAACTATCAGAAGTAAGGGCAACTAAACTAAAAGCTCCCTTAAGCTGACTTAAACTTTGTTTTAAAGCTTCTATCATCTCATTTTTTAAAGAACGAGAAACTAAATGAGCAATAACTTCTGTATCAAGATCAGAGTGAAAAATAGAACCAAGGCCTTCTAATTTATCTCTAAGATGCTGACCATTTACTAAATTTCCATTATGTGCTAAGGCAAGCTCACCCTTTATAGAATTTGTTAAAAGAGGCTGAGCATTAACTGATTTACTGGAACCGGTGGTAGAATAACGAACATGACCAATAGCCATATCTCCCTCTAGAGAGTCTAAAATTTGATCATCAAAAACATTATTAACAAAACCCATATCTTTAAATAAATCAAGTTTACCATCTTTATTTACACAAATCCCTGCACTTTCCTGTCCTCTATGTTGTAAAGCATGTAAACCAAGATAACTGAGATTGGCAGCATCATAGCCTTCACCCGGTTTATAAATTCCAAAAACTCCACATTCTTCAGTCATTTTATCTCCATTTAGATCTATTTTATCTTCTTTATCTAATCTTTCATTCTGGATGCTATACTTTCTTTCCATCTTACTTTCAGCTCCTTTAGTGGTAAATCGATTAGATTATTTATCTTTAAGTTTTCACCTTTAACTTCACCAATTTTTTCTGCTTTGATTTCACTATTTTTCTTTAACTCATCTATTTTATCAGCTTCATCTTTAGCTACACTAATTACAATTCTACTCTGTGTTTCTGAAAAAAGACTGGCAACTTCACTTATAGAAGTATCATTTAAGCTAATTTCAGCACCTTTATTTCCATTAATACAGCTTTCTGCTAAATTAACAGCAAGGCCTCCTTCTGAACAGTCATGAGCAGATTTTATTATTCCAGCTTCAACTGCTTTTAACACAAAATCCTGTACCTCTTTTTCTAACTCAAGATCAATGTCAGGTATTTTACCCTCTTCTTTATTATAAAAAGTTTTTAAGTATTCACTTCCACCTAACTCTTCCTTTGTTTCTCCAATTAGATAAATAACATCTCCTTCATCTTTGAAATCCTGAGTTACAGCCTTTTCTACATCACTCATCAAACCAACCATTCCTATTATTGGAGTAGGATAAACTGCTCCTTCAGGACTTTCATTATAAAAACTAACATTTCCTCCTGTTACTGGTGTTCCCAGCATCTCACAGGCTTTAGAAATACCTTCAGCTGATTTTTCAAACTGCCAGAAAATCTCTGGATTCATTGGATTACCAAAATTAAGTCCATCAGTTATTGCCAGAGGTTTTGCCCCAGAACAAACCACATTACGGGCAGCTTCTGCAACAGCAATACTTCCTCCTTTTTTAGGATCCAGATAACAATAGCGACTATTACAATCTGTAGAAATAGCCAGTCCTTTTTCTGTTCCTTTAATTCTCATAACAGCTGCATCTGAACCAGGATGAACTACTGTATTTGTTCTCACCATATGGTCATATTGTTCATAAACCCATTCTTTACTTGCAATATTAGGAGTTTCCATTAATTTTAAAAGTCGATCATTAAAATCAATCTCTTTTTCATTTTCATTCAAAAACTTCTCGACATCTTTATTCTGAAGTTCATCTAAATAATCCGGTCTTTTAGATTCTCTTTCATAAACTGGAGCATCATCTGCCAGTGAGCTTGCTGGAACCTCTGCCACAACCTCATCTTTATCAAAAACTCTAAGCATTCCATCATCAGTTACTTTACCAATAACAGCAGCTTTTAGATTCCATTTAGCAAAAATTTCTTTAACTAAATCCTCTTTTCCTTTTTTAGGAACAACTAACATTCTCTCCTGAGATTCAGATAAAAGAACTTCATAAGGAGTCATTCCTTCTTCTCTTTTGGGAACTAAATCTATATCAAATTCAATTCCTGCTCCACCTCGAGAGGCCATCTCACATGATGAACTGGTAAGACCGGCTGCTCCCATATCCTGAATACCAACCAGAGCTCCTGTTTTAATTAACTCAAGAGAAGCTTCAAGTAAAAGTTTTTCCATAAAAGGATCTCCTACCTGAACTGCAGGTCTGTCTTCTTCTGATTCTTCAGTAAGTTCATCAGAGGCAAAGCTTGCTCCCTGAATTCCATCCCGACCGGTAGTAGCTCCCACTACCATTACTGGATTACCAACACCTTTAGCCGTACCTGTAGAAATATCTTTTTGGTCCATTAAACCAACACTCATAGCATTAACTAACGGATTATCCTTATATGAATCTGAAAAATATACTTCTCCACCAACAGTTGGGATACCAATACAATTTCCATAACCGGCTATCCCCTCTACTACACCTTCAAAAAGAAAACGAACATGTTCATCATCAAGTTCACCAAAACGCAGTGAATTCAAACTGGCTATCGGTCTAGCTCCCATAGTAAAAATATCTCTTATAATTCCCCCAACCCCAGTTGCTGCCCCCTGATAGGGTTCTATAGCTGAAGGATGATTATGGCTTTCTATTTTAAAAGAAATTGCCTGTTCATCTCCAATATCAATAATCCCGGCATTTTCACCTGGACCCTGAATAACCTGTTCACCTTCTGTAGGGAATTTTTTTAAAACTGGCTTAGAATTTTTATAACTACAGTGTTCTGACCACATAACTCCATACATACCTAACTCAGCTCTATTTGGCTCTCTTCCCAGTAAATCAACAATCATTTCATATTCAGATTCTGTGAGTCCTTCTTCTTCCCATACTTTATGAGTCAATCTTTTCACCTCTTTTGTTAGAACTATTTTTTTCTAGATAATTTACAATTGATTCAAATATTTTATAGCCATCAGTTGTTTTTGAACCTAAAATTGCCTCAGCAGCTCTTTCTGGATGAGGCATAAGCCCAAATATATTACCTTCTTTATTACAGATACCGGCAATATTATCTATAGAACCATTCGGATTTTCTTCATCATCAAAATATCTGAGAACAATCTGATTATTTTCTTTTAATTTAGCAAGCCCTTTATCATCAATATAATAATTTCCTTCACCATGAGCAACCGGTAAAGTCATTTTTTCTCCCTCTATTGTTTTATTTGTAAAAGGAGTTTCAGCATTAACTACTTTCAGATCTATATCTTTACAGACAAATTTTAAACTATTATTTACTTTCATTGCTCCTGGCAGAAGTCCGGCTTCCAGTAAAATCTGAAAACCATTACAGATCCCGAGAACTAACCCTCCATTATTGGCATATTCAATTACATTTTCCATAAGTGGTGAAAAACGGGCTATAGCACCTGATCTCAAATAATCTCCATAAGAAAAACCACCAGGTAACATTACACAATCATATTTCTCAAGTTCAATTTCATCTTCATACCAGAGCATATCTGTTTCAATTCCAAAAACTTCTTCAGTAACATGATAACAATCCTGATCACAGTTTGAGCCGGGAAAAGTTATAACAGCAAAGCGCATTATTCTGCCACCTCTTCAATTTGAAAACTGTAATCCTCTATAACTGGGTTGGCTAAAAGTCTTTGACACATTTCATCAACCTGTTTTTCTACATCTTCTCTGTTATCAATATCATCAACAGTTAATTCCATATATTTACCAACATGAACATCTGAGACATTTTTATAGCCTAATGCTTCCAGTCCAGAAGAAACTGCCTGGCCCTGGGGGTCAAGTATACTTTCCTTTAATTTAGTTTCAACTTTTATTTCCCACTTCATTTATATCGCTCCTTTATATTATATAGTAAAAATAATTTATATTGTCATCTTAGACATAACTTCACTCAC
>JBNJDK010000104.1:0-6429 GCA_051744805.1 Bacillota bacterium | reverse complement strand
AGGGAAAAAATTTGAATGGGTAGGCTGGTGGTCTGTACTGGTTGCCTTTACAGTTACAGTCTATTATATTGTTATTATAGCCTGGAGTTTATTATTTGTTTTTAAATCCTTTAGTCTGGGCTGGACTACCAATCCAGAAGCATATTTCTTTGGAGATTTTCTTCAGTTTTCAGGTAGTGCCTTTGATTTAGGCGGAATCCAGTGGCCTATATTCTTTGCTTTAATTGCAGTCTGGTTGATTAATTACATTATTATTGCAGGTGGAGTACAAAAGGGTATAGAAAAAGCAAGCAAGATATTTATGCCTGTTCTGGCAGCAATGCTTTTAATTATTGTATTTAGAGGAGTAACTTTACCCGGTTCTATGGATGGAGTAAGAGCTTTTCTGGCTCCTGATTTCAGCAGAATTTTTGAACTTGATATCTGGCTTGATGCCTATGGGCAGATTTTCTTTACCTTAAGTCTTGGTTTTGGTATTATGATAGCTTATTCCAGTTATCTGCCGAAAAAATCAGATGTTATCAAAAATGGTACAATTGCAGCTTTTGCTGATGCAATTTTTGCTATTGTAGCCGGAATTGGTGTATTTGGTATTTTAGGTTATATGGCTCAAACTCAGGGAGTTCCCGTTGCTGAAGTTGCAACATCCGGTATTGGTTTAGCTTTTATTGCTTTTCCACAGGCAATTAATCTATTACCTGCTTTTTCACAGGTCTTTGGATTGTTATTTTTCTTATCACTGACTGTAGCAGGTCTTTCATCAAGTGTTTCCTTAATTGAATCTGTAGTTTCATCCTTAATTGATAACTTTAGTATAAGCCGTAAAAAGGCTGTTACAATGGTTTCAATTGTAGGATTTTTAATGGGAGTACCAATGGTTACTCAGGGTGGTCTTGCGATTTTAGATATTTTTGACCACTTTGTAAATATCTTTGGCCTTCTAACAGTTGGTTTTGTAGAAATGCTTGTTTTAAGCTATGCTTTTGACTTAGATAAGATTAAAGATAATATGAATCCAAGTTCTGATTTTCAGGTTGGTCCAACCTGGAAGGCAATGGTTAAGTTTGTTAGTCCAATCTTAATTGGTTTTGGTTTAATCCAGAATGTTATTTCAGAATTTGCTACAGTTTATGGTGGTTATGCACTGGCAGAAGTTATTACTTTCGGCTGGGCAGCTGTAGCTTTAGTATTATTGTTTGCTATCTATTTGGGGAAAAGAGAAAATACTATAGTTTAATTAGGTTTTAATTTGTAATTTTAAAATTAATAAATATTGTTTTAATTAAAAGCTGACCTTTAAATAGCAGGGTCAGCTTTTTTCTTGGCTATCAAGATTATATAATAGTTGATATAATATCCGGAAATTATAACTATATATAATGTAGTAATTATAATTAAATTAACTATATTAATAATTTTAAATATAAAAAACCAGGGATTAGTGTATATTAAAAAGACAAAAAATAAAATTAGTGTAGCTATATTGATACATTAACTGCTTAAATCTTCGTTATAATTATAAAATAAATTTATTTTTAGTTTTGTTTTAATAAAAATAAAATAAATTTTAAATTATTTTTAATTAATTAATATATACCTGGATCCCGCCACAATAGTGCTTACAGCCAACTATTATTTAAAATCTAAAAAAAAAATAAAATTTAAAGCCAGAGTTTGTTAATTTAGGCACAATATATGCATTATTAATTAAGTGAAAGTATTAACTAATCATCATAACTTGAGCAAATGACTTATTTGGGAGGAAACTTATAATGATAAAAGCTGTTTACCCCGGAAATTTCGATCCAATAACAAATGGTCATTTAAATATTATAAAGAGAGCAGCTAAGTTAGTTGATCAGTTAATAATTGCTATTAACATAAAAAGTGATAATCTTACAGAATTTAATCCAGAAGAAAGGAGGGAGATGGTAAAGGCAAATATATCAGATGAGATAGAGATTATGTGTTATGATGAATTATTAATTGATTTTGCTAAGAATATTGATGCTAATTTAATAATTAAAGGTTTGTGTTCAATTTCTGATTTTGAGATTGAATTTCAAAAATCACAGATGAATAAAAAAATGAATAAAGAAATTGAAACAATCTTTTTAGCTTCTGAATTAGAGTATAACTATTTTAATTCAGCTTTAATAAAAGATGCATGTTATTCAGAAGAGGAACTAAAAAAGTTTCTTCCGGCAGATGTTCAAAAGAAATTTCAACACAAGCAAAATAGGAGGGTATTATAATGGAATGTGGTTATACCGTAAAAGAACTGGAAATTGGCCAGGAAGATAGTTTTTCAAAAACTATCAGTGAAGGAGATGTAAGTCTTTATGCAGGAGTTACAGGAGACTTAAATCCCGCTCATATTTGTGAAGAATATGCAAAGGATACAATCTTCAAGCACAGAATTGCTCACGGAATGCTGGGAGCAGGTTTGATTTCTGCTGTTTTAGGCACCAAACTCCCCGGACCTGGTTCAATATATATTTCTCAAAACCTTAACTTTAAAGCACCTGTCAACTTTGGTGACACAGTTACTGCTACTGCCAGAGTTAAAAGTAAGGATGAAGAAAAAAACAGAGTGGTTATGGAAACAGTTTGTACTACTCAAAATGGCAAAGAAGTTATTACTGGTGAGGCAGTTTTAATGCCTCCATCCAAGTAATTAATCAACATTTATAAGGAGGATAAAAATGGATTTTAAATTATCAGAACAGCAAGAGATGATCCAGACAGTTTTTAAAAAATTTGCAGAGAAAGAAGTAGAACCGATTGCTGCAGAAATTGATGAAAGTTGTGAATTTCCCAAAGAAAATGTACAAAAAATGGCAGAAGCCGATATGATGGGTATTCCCTTCCCACAGGAGTATGGTGGGGCAGGAGCAGATACATTAAGTTACATTATTGGTGTTGAAGAACTTTCATATAGATGTGCAACTCATGGTGTAATTTTATCTGCACACACATCACTTGGAGCACATCCAATTTATAAATATGGAAATGAAGAACAAAAAGAAAAGTATTTAAAACCACTTGCAAAGGGAGATAAATTAGGAGCATTTGGTTTAACAGAACCCAATGCTGGTACTGATGCAGCCAGTCAGGACACAACTGCTGTGCTTGATGGTGATGAATATATACTTAATGGTAATAAGGTATTTATTACTAATGCCGGCAAGGCTGACATATTTAACATTATGGCAATGACTGATAAAAGTAAAGGTACTAGAGGAATCAGTGCTTTTATTGTTGAAAGAGATACACCAGGATTTACTGTAGGTAAGAAAGAAGACAAAATGGGAATAAATGCTTCTGATACCAGAGAGCTTATCTTTCGAGACTGCAGAATTCCAAAAGAAAACCTGCTCGGAAAAGAAGGAATGGGTTTTAAAATTGCTATGGAAACCTTAGATGGAGGCCGTATTGGTATAGCAGCTCAGGCTTTAGGAATTGCCCAGAGAGCGCTTGACGAGACAGTTAAGTACGTTAAGGAAAGAGAACAGTTTGGCCGTCCTATTGGTAAATTTCAGGGTCTGCAGTGGTATATAGCTGAAATGGCGACAAAAGTAGAGTCAGCGCGTCATTTAGTTTATAAGGCTGCCTTAACTAAGGATGCAGGAGAGCCATTCTCTACTGCAGCAGCTATGGCAAAATTAAAGGCTTCCGAAACAGCTATGGAAGTTTCTACTAAAGCAGTACAGATCTTTGGTGGATATGGATATATGAAAGAATATCCAATGGAAAGATTAATGCGTGATGCCAAAATAACAGAGATATATGAAGGTACATCTGAAGTACAAAAAATGGTTATTGCAGGTTCATTATTGAGATAATTTAACATTACAGGAGGTAATAATAGTGAAAATTATTGTCTGTATCAAACAGGTACCTGATACAAACGAAGTAAAAATAGATCAAGATAAAGGTACATTAATTCGAGAAGGCGTACCAAGTATTATTAATCCAGAAGACAAAAATGGTATAGAAGCTGCCGTTAAGTTAAAAGAAGATTTTGGCGGAGAGGTTATTGTAGTAAGTATGGGACCTCCTCAGGCCAAAGTGGCTTTAAGAGAGGCATTAGCTATGGGAGCAGATGAAGCAATTTTATTAAGTGATCGTGCATTTGCTGGTTCTGATACCTGGGCTACAGCTTATACTATTTCTCAGGCGATTAAAGAAATTGGTGACTATGACATGATATTCTGCGGCCGTCAGGCTATTGATGGAGATACCGCTCAGGTAGGTCCTCAAATTGCAGAAAATCTTGGTTTAAACCAATTGACATATGTTTCTAAGATTGAACTGGAAGGTAATAAGGTGAAAGCACGCAGAGAATTGGAACAGGGATATAGTGAATTAGAAACTAATCTACCTGTTTTAGTAACAGTTCTTGAAAGCATTAATAAACCGCGTTATGCTTCAATTAAAGGTATAGTAAACGCTCACAGCAGTCAGAATGTTAAAGTCTGGACAACTGATGACTTTGAAGTTGATATGGATAAGCTGGGGCTTGATGCTTCACCAACTCAGGTTCACGAAACATTTGTTCCTAAGCATGAGAAAAAAGGTGAAATACTGGAAGGTTCATATGAAGATATAGTTGATAATCTGATTAAAAAGTTACGCAATGAGAATGTAGTTTAAAATAGCCACAAAACACTAGGAGGTTAATATAAATGTTAATAATTAAAGATACATGTGTTGGCTGTAGTGTATGTGTGGAAAAATGTCCATATGATGCACTCAGAATGGAAGATGGTGTTGCAGTTGTTAATATGGATAAATGTACACTCTGCGGCGCTTGTGTTAAAGTATGCCCTGTAGATGCAATTGAAATTGAGCAGAATGAGAGTAAAACTTCTGTAGATATTTCCGAATATAGTGGAGTCTGGGTACTGGCAGAACAGAGAAATAATGAGTTATTAAATGTTTCTTTAGAGCTGGTATCTGAAGGTAGAAAATTAGCAGATGAATTAAATGAAGAGCTGACAGCAGTAGTCCTGGGTTCTGATTTAGCTAAAGCTGGAAAAGAGTTAGTAGCTCAGGGAGCAGATCAGGTTTATATTGTAGAAGATGAAGAATTACTGCAGTATAGAACTGCCCCATATACTAAGGTTGTAACTGAACTTATCAATAGATGTAAGCCGGAAATTGTACTACTTGGAGCAACTCACAACGGTCGTGATTTAGGCCCCAGAGTTTCTGCAAGAATTAACACCGGACTTACTGCTGACTGTACAAAGTTAGAAATTGATAAAGAACGCAAGATCTTGCTTCAGACAAGACCGGCATTTGGTGGTAACTTAATGGCAACGATTATCTGCCCTGAGCACCGTCCACAGATGTCAACTGTAAGACCTGGAGTTATGGCAAAAGAAGAGGCAGATTATGACCGTACTGGTCAAATTGAATATTTAGATGCAGATATTAATGATCAGGACCTCGGTTCAGAAGTAACCAAGGAAGGTGTAATTCTTAAGTTTAACCCGGAATTTGGTGATGAAGATCTTCTAACCGAAATTGTACAGATTGTTAAAGAAGCTCAACATAGTGTTAATTTAGAACAGGCTGATATAATTGTTTCAGGTGGCCGTGGAGTTGGAGATCCTGAAGGCTTCTCTGTAATTGAAGATCTTGCAGAAGCTCTAAACGGTGAAGTGGGAGCTTCTCGTGCAGTTGTAGATGAAGGTTGGATTGATAAAGAGCATCAGGTTGGTCAGACAGGTAAAACTGTGCAGCCGAGATTATATATCGCCTGCGGTATTTCAGGTGCTATCCAGCATAGAGCCGGTATGAACAAGGCTGATATAATTATTGCAATCAATACAGATTCTGAGGCTTCTATCTTTGATGTTTGTGACTATGGAATCGTTGGAGATTTACACAAAGTAGTGCCAATGCTGACTGAAGCATTTGAACAGGTACTTGGTGAACAATAAATCTTCTTGAGTTAATAAATCAAAGTATATATTCTGCAGAACAGCAGATTTTGACTGCTGTTCTGCAGAAACTAATAAAATAAAACAGATACAATTGTAGTGAAAAGTAACGCCATGTATATAAAAATATACAAAGTAATAATTATAATTGTCTAATTAATTTAAAAATTAAAAAAACATTGATGATTTTGATAATGAAATTTTTCTCAAAGGCTAAATGGCGGGGATTATAAAAAAATGAAAAAATTTCTTGCATTTGGCACAATACTTGCAATATAATATAAGTGACGTGTTAAAATATGATTTATTAAAATTATAATTGATATCAGAATATAATAACTATATAACATTTATAAGTTTTCTGTTTTAAAATTCAAATTTATTTTCTATATTCCAGTAATTTAAGCTTTTGTTGATTTAATTACTGGATTTTTAAGAGTTAATAAATTTAATTTTAAAACTTTTTTATTTTTCTGAT
>JBNJDK010000103.1:0-6429 GCA_051744805.1 Bacillota bacterium | reverse complement strand
GCACTTTCTGGAGGTAGTGTTTTAAACATAGTTTCTTATGCCTGGGCTGGTCTTGGTGCTTCCTTTGGTCCGGCAATTATATTCTCGCTTTTCTGGAAAAAGACTACTAAAAATGGAGCATTAGCTGGAATAGTTACAGGTGGAGCTACTGTTCTTATCTGGAAGAATGTAGGAGCATTAGCCGGTACAGGGTTATATGAAATAATACCTGCTTTTGCACTTTCTGTTCTAGCAATTTACTTTGTTAGTGCAGCAGGCAAAGATCCTACAGATCAGGTAGTAAAAGAATTTGAAACTGCTTTAAAACCACTTAAGAATGAATAAAAATGTATTAATTAGGATATATGCCCGGGTAGATTCCCGGGTATTTATCCTAAAAATAAATAATAAAAAAATAAAATTTTTGTTTTAAAAAGAAAAATTAAAATATTCCATAAAATATAGCAAAAGGAGGAGTTCGATGGAACGTATTAAAGAACACCCTATTTTAGATTTTAAACGGGGCAAAGAGGTAACTTTTAAATATAATGGTAGAGAAATCAAAGCTTATGAAGGAGAAACTATTGCTGCTGCTTTACATGCTGCAGGGATAAAGAAGCTAAAGAATAGTGCCAAATTAAATAGAGCACGAGGGCTTTTTTGTGCTATAGGAAATTGTTCATCATGTCTGATGGAGGTAGATGGAGTTCCTAATGTAAAAACATGTATAACTAAAGTAGAAGAAGGAATGGTTGTTAAAGAGCAGGAAGGTCATGGTGATTTATAATGATAAATACTGATATATTAGTAGTTGGAGGCGGACCGGCAGGGCTTTCAGCAGCTATTACTGCGGCTGAAAGAGGAGCAAAAGTAATACTTTTAGAAAGAGATGATATGTTAGGGGGCCAACTTGTTAAACAGACTCATATGTTTTTTGGTTCTAAAAATGAATTTGCCGGAACAAGAGGAGTAAGTATAGCGGAAGATTTAAGAAATAAAATTTCTGAAAATAAGAATGTTCAGGTCATGTTAGAAGCTACTGCTCAGGGTTATTATGATGATGGAGTTATTGGAGTTTCTCATGAAGAAAGATTTAAAAAAATTAAAGCTAAAAAAATAATAGTAGCTACTGGTGCTTCTGAAAAAATGCTTCCTTTTCCTAATAATGATTTGCCAGGAGTTTATGGAGCAGGAGCAGTTCAGACTTTAATGAATGTTTATGGAGTTGTTCCTGGAAAAAAAGTTCTAATGATAGGGGCGGGAAATATAGGTTTAATAGTTTCCTATCAGCTTTTACAGGCCGGGGTTGATGTAGTAGGAATAGTAGAAGCAGCTCCTGAGATAGGTGGATATTTAGTTCATGCTTCTAAAATAAGAAGAGCTGGAGTTCCTATTTATACTGGCCACACTATTCTGGAAGCAAAAGGTGAAAAAAGTGTAGAAAAAGCAGTGATTTGTGAATTAGATGATAAATGGAATGAAGTTCCGGGAACTGAACAGGAACTTGATGTAGATACCATTTGTTTGGCTGTAGGTTTAAAACCAATTTCTGATATATTAATTCAGGCTGGGTGTGAAATGGCTTATGTTCCCCATTTAGGAGGAGATGTAGCTATTAGAGATGAAAATCTAAAAACTACCAGTGACCAAATTTATGTAGCAGGTGACTCAGCAGGAATAGAAGAAGCGACAGCAGCAATGCTTGAAGGTGAAGTTGCCGGGCTTTCAGCACTTATTGAGCTTGATATTTCTAAAGATGATGCTAAAACCAAAAGGAAAGAAGTTAAAGAAAATCTAGCAAGTCTTAGAAGAGGTCCGGTAGGAGAAAAGATTAGAGAAGGATTGGAATTAGCAAAGGAGGGCAACAATGCTGGAAAAAACAGGTATACCAAAGTCAAATGACTTAGAAAAAGTTAAACCCAGTGAAAAAAGACTAAAAGATGGAGCAGTAGCTATTGCAGAATGTTTTAGAGAAATTCCATGTGATCCTTGCTATCATAGCTGCCCTTTTGGAGCATTTGAAGAATTTGAAGACATAAATGATAAACCCAATATTGACCACGAAAAATGTACTGGTTGTGGGATTTGTATTTCTAGTTGTCCCGGTTTAGCTATATTTGTTGTTGATTATAGCTATAGTGAAAAACGTGGGTTAGTAAAAATCCCTTATGAATTTTTGCCTTTACCTGAAAAAGGAGACGAAGTTAGTGGTTTGAATAGAGAAGGAAAAGAGATTTGTAAGGCTACCGTAGAGAAGGTTGAAGATGATGAAAAGAAAGACAAAACAGCTGTAATCTGGCTTTCGGTACCTAAAGATAAAGTTATGGATGTTAGAAATATGAAAGTAGGTGAGTAAATCATGAAAGAAGATACAATTGTCTGTCGTTGTGAAGATATTACTCTTGGAGAATTGAGAGATATGATAAAAAATGGATTTACTACCCTGGATGAGATAAAAAGAGTTTCAAGATTAGGAATGGGGCCCTGTCAGGGTGATACCTGTATGCAGATAGCAGCAAGGGAAATTGCAAATATAACAGGTAAAGATTTATCAGAAATAAAAATGCCTACCAGTAGACCCCCAAAAACAGGCATTAAATTGAAAGAACTGGCAGGTGAATATAAAGATGAAAAATAAAGCTGATGTAGTAGTTATAGGTGGTGGAGTAGTTGGTAATTCTATTGCATTTAACTTAGCTAAAGAGGGAGTTAAAGATGTAGTAGTTTTAGAAAAAGAATATTTAACAAGTGGAGCAAGTGGTAGATGTGGAGCCGGTATAAGACAGCAATGGGGAACTGAAATGAATTGTCGTCTGGCAAAAGCAAGTATGGATATTTTTGAAAATATAAATGAAGAATTAGGTGTGGAAAGAGATATTGAGCTTAAACAGGGTGGTTATTTGCTTTTAGCCTACTCTGATAAAGAAATTGAACAATTTAGAAAAAATATTAAATTGCAAAATAGCCTTGATATTCCTTCAAGAGAAATAAGTCTTGAGGAAGTAAAAGAATTGGTACCTTATATAAATTTAGATGGTGTAGTAGGTGCCACTTATTGTCCTACAGATGGGCATGCAAATCCATTTTATACTACTATTGCTTATGCAGAAGCGGCTCAAAAATTGGGAGTAGAAATAAATACTTACACTGAAGCCCTTGATATAAAAGTTGAAAATGGTAAAATAAAAGGTGTAGAGACAAACAAAGGGTTTATAGAAACAGATAAAGTGGTAAATGCAGCTGGAGGTTTTGCTAAAGAAATTGGGCAAATGGTTGGGATTGATATTCCCGTAAAACCTGAACGCCATGAAATAATGGTTACTGAAAAAGTTAATCCATTACAAAAACCAATGGTTATGTCTTTTTCTTATGATATTTATTGTCAGCAAACTCCAGATGGTAGCTTTGTTATGGGATATGGTCCTGAGGATCCTCCTGCAAGTCATAGTAGAAAAAGCAGCTGGCATTTTATGGAGAAAATGGCTCATAAAACAACAAATTTATTACCAAAACTAGAAGAATTAAGGGCAATTAGACAGTGGGCAGGTTCTTATACTATGACACCTGACAGTCAACCTATTATTGATGGTTCAGATAAAGTAGAAGGTTTTTATATGGCAGTTGGATTTAGTGGTCATGGATTTATGATGTCTCCAATGACAGGTAAAATTATAGCTAAGATGATTACAGGAAAAGAACCACCTATTGATTTAGACCTTACTTTAAAACGATTTGAAAGAGGTAATTTAATACTTGAACCATCTGTTGTATAATATTATTAATAGTCTAAAATTTTTCAAAGTTGAAAGTTTAGTTAAAAAAAGGGAGGTTAATTAAAAGATGACAAAGACGAAAAAAGAAATGAAAATCGGAAAGAAATTAGCTTCAATGAATTATGAGTTTGATCAGGTTTCTAAGGGGTATGCAGATCAGGCTTTATATTTAAACTTATCTAATAATGAAGTAGTTAGTAAAGAAATACCAGAAGAAATCAAAGAAAAATTTATTGGTGGTAGAGGTTATGGTCTTAAATACTTGTGGGATGGAGTTGAAGATGATACTAAATGGAATGATGAAGAAAATGAAATAATTGTATCTCCAGGGCCATTAGCCGGAACTACAAGATATCCTGGTTTAGGAAAGTCTTTAGTTTTAAGTATTTCACCACTCACTAATACAGTTATTGACAGTAATGTAGGAGGATATTTTGGGCCTTTAATGAAATTTGCCGGTTTTGATGCTATGGAAATTCAAGGTAAAGCTGATAAAGAAGTAATTATCTATATTGATGGTGATAATAAAGAAGTTTCCGTAAATGAAATTGATACTGATGTTGAAGAAACACATATTTTAGCAGAAGAACTTACTGAAAAATATGCTGATGGAGAAAAAGAAAAAAGAAATGTTTCTGTTATTTCTTCTGGAATGGGGGCTAAAAATACTAATTTTGGTTTATTAAACTTCTCTTTTTATGATGTTCATCGTAAAGATGTAAGAATAAAACAGGCAGGTAGAGGTGGAATAGGAACTGTATTTAGAGATAAAAAGATAAAAGCAATTGTAGTTAAATTTTCTGATGTAACTGGGGATTCTAACCACCCTGTAGATACTGAAAAAATCACTAAATTAGGTAGAAAAATTAATCAAAGAATTCATGACCATGATGATGAGCAAAATAAGATGAGAAAAAGAGGAACATCTTATTTAGTAGATGTAATTAATGATTCTAATCTTTTACCAGTAGATAACTTTAAGTATGATCATCATCCTGAATATTATAAAATAGATCATAGTTATTGGGAAAAAAAGTTTAATCAGGAGTTTCCAGATGGTTGCTGGTATGGTTGTACAATGCAGTGTGCAAAAACAATAGATGAATATGAATTACAAACCGGTCCTTTTAAAGGAGATACAATTTTACTTGATGGCCCTGAGTATGAAACAATAGCTGGAGCAGGTTCTAATTGTGGTATCTTTAATCCTGACCATGTTGCTGAAGCTAACTTCTATTGTGATACTTATGGTATAGACACTATTTCTTATGGTACTGCTACTGCTTTTGTGATGGAATGTTATGAAAAAGGAATCATAGATAAGGAAATCACAGGCGGATTAGAATTACACTTTGGAAATAGTGATGCAGCAATAGAGTTATTACACCAAATGTGTCAAAATGAAGGTTTTGGTAAAATTGTTGGTAAAGGTGTAAAATATATGAAAGATTATTTCGTTGAAGAATATGGTGCAGATCGTCAGATTCTAGAAGATATAGGTATGGAAAATAAAGGTCTGGAGTATTCTGAATATATGACTAAAGAATGTCCAAGTCAGCAGCTTGGTTATGCAGCAGCTAATAAAGGACCTCAACATGATGAAGCTTTAATGTTCTCAGTTACTTATTTCAATAATTTTGCTCCAACTTTAGCTGATAAAGCTGAAAAAATAGTTGAAATGACTATTTTGAGAACCTGGTTTGGACTTGTTGGTGCCTGTAAACTTCTCTGGAATGATATAGTTCCTGAAGATAATGACAAGTATGATAAACCTTATAAAATTCCTGAACATGTACAAAACTATATAGATTTATTTGAGGCTACTACAGGTAGAGAAACAACTGAAGAAGATATTATGAGACAATCAGAAAGAATGCATAACCTACAACGTGTATTTAATATAAGAATGGGAGTATATGGTAGAGAAAATGATACTCCTCCTTATAGAGCTGTAGGACCTGTTACTGCTGAAGAGTATATCTTTAGAAAAGATTATTATGATCAGGAAGTTAGAGAAATAGTCGGTGAAGATGATATTGAAGATATGAATTTAGAAGAAAGAATGAATACTTTAAGAAAAAATAGAGAAGATTATTATGATGACTTATTAGATGCTGTTTATGAAGAAAGAGGATGGGATAATAACGGTATACCAAAAGTAGAAACTTTAGAAAGATTAGATATTGCCTATCCTGATGTAGTAGAAATAGTGGAAAAAGCAAGAGAAAACAAGTAAAGCCAAGATTAAATAAATAGGAAAGAGCAGGATTTAAATCCTGCTCTTTTTTCATGTAATATTATTCTAACCATTTTTCTCCTGTAATTTTAATTCCTAATGATCCTAAAGGAGCTGTAATAACAATTGCTAAAACTGCCATGGCAAGTATTAATTCTCCAGAAGCTACTCCTGCTGAAAGAGGGACAGCGCCTATTGCAGCCTGAACAGTTGCTTTAGGAGTATAAGCAATAACACTGAAAAACCTTTCTTTGAAATTAAGATTTGTTCCAATAAGAGAGAGTAAAACTCCCAGACTTCTGGCTAATAAACCGGTAAAAATAATTATTAAACCTTTCAAACCAGAATTTAAAGCAAGGTGAATATTAACTTCTGCTCCTACCAATACAAATAACATTATTTCTGCAAAAACCCAAATTTTATTAAATTTTGTTGCCAGTC
>JBNJDK010000102.1:0-6550 GCA_051744805.1 Bacillota bacterium | reverse complement strand
AAAAACAAAGGAGGCAGGGATATAACCCTAACCTCTTTAAAATAAATATATAAAATTATAATTAATTGTTAACAGCTGCCTCCAGATCCACTTTCAGAAATAAAATCGTTTTCAATAAGTATTTCTCTTGCTTTTTCTTCATCTTCTTCAGCTACAAGGATAACTGGACCAGTACATCCCATTCCTGTTTCTGCATAAACTCCTTCTTTCCAGAGAGAATTTTTAGCTTCATCTATTGTCAAAATATCTAAACCAGGAATTTCTTCACCAGTTGTTTTCTCTGGAGGAGCTTCAACCTCTTCCTTAACTTCATTTGAACTTTGATCTGTTTCTACTTCTTCTAATATATCATTTAAACCTGCTTTTTTAGCTTTTTTCATCTCGGAAGCAATCTTTCCTTTTAGATTACCCTGAGAAGCCATAGCAGCATATTTAATAGCATTAGCTACTACTGGAGCTCCAGATGCTCTTGATATTATACAAATAAGTTTGTCATAATCTTCACCAACACCAGGACCATAACCAAAACCACTTGCTTCATAACCTCCACCTGTTGTAAAGGCAGAAAACATCTTCATTAACATATTACCAGTAAGTGTATCTGTGACCATAATATCAGGAGTTCCTTTTAAAAGATCATTACCACGCATAACTACTCCACCATCTGCTCTAGCTGACTTAGCAAAATTAATTTTATAGCCATTTTCATCAAGTTCACTAAGTTTTTGCTCTACCAGTCTGGCACCTTCTATATTTAAAATCCCAAGTGATGGATCTTTATCTCCAAGAGCTTTAGCAGTAGCAAGTCCATAAATAGCATTTTTTATCATAGATGCTACTCTTTTGGTTGCAGAAGTTCCCGTAGTTGTAGCAAGATACATTTCTTTTCCAATTCCAGGTGTTTTTACTCTACCTACTGTTGAAACACCTAAAGGGAAACTATAATGAAGGGTAACTGCACCATCAAGTTCATCATTTTCTAACATAATATTCATTTTATCATGAGCTTCTTCTAAAGTAGAAGCTTTAACTAGCTCAAGATCAGTATCTACCCCTTCTCCAATTAAAACTATTTCAAGATTATCATATTTTTCTTTTGCCGATTCGGCGCCTTTAACTAATTCTTCAGGACCGTGTTCACTATCTAAAATAGTTAGACCAATTTTAGCTTTAGCCCCAAATTCTCCTGTTTCAATTGCGTCAGCCAGTTGATTAAAAACATCGGCAACTTTTTTTTGGGTTGGATTAGCCATTATTTCACCTCACTTTTTTAATATTATATTATTCAGATAGTAAATTTTCTGCCATATTTCTCATTGCATCAGCTATCATTGATTTAACTTCTTCTTCATCTATATTATCTTCTTTTTCTGTTTCACCAGTATTTTCCTCAATTACAAAAGAAACTCCATCAAAGAGATTAGTCATTCTACCAAGGAAAAGACTACCTTTACCGATAATCATAGACCTTGTCATTTCACCATCACTAATCATTTTACGAGCATGGCCTACAAAAGGTACTCCTGAAGGAATATGTCCCTGAGTAGGAGCAAATCCTGGCATTCCATGTTCATTTACAAAGTTCATAAGATCTTTTTTCTCTATATCTCCTCTTTTTACACCAAGAGCTGCTATCATCTTATAATTAGATTGAGGAACATCACCAGCTCCGGCAGGTTTAGTAATTTCTGGATTTTGCATTTCTACAGAATACTTATCTATATCAGCAATTCCTAAATCTTTTTCATCAAGTGGTTCTGTTACTAAAGAAGAAATTACTGCCTGTGGAGAAGAACCAGTACCAATTTTATGTCTTCCTACTATATCTGTTCTAATTACTGGATTTTCACCATCATTTTTAGAAACTAAGACAGCAAAACCACCAAGAGTATCTTCCATAATAGGCATATCATTTTTCACATGATCTTTTCCATTCATACCCAGCTTTGCAACTGAACCACCGGCCAATACAACTACATTATCATATACTCCTGATTTAACTAAAGCAGCAGCATTTACTAAAGCATGAGAAGGTGCAGCACAGAAACTTCTTACATCAGATCCTGTAGCATTTGTACATCCTGCCATTTCTCCTATAGATTTTGCAAAGTTACCACCACCGCGTTGATTAATATCACCACAGGCTTCTTCAGAACATTCTAAAATATAATCAACATCTTCCATATTTATATCATGTTTTTTCTCAAGATTTTTTAAAGAAAGAACTGCTGAAGCTTTTGCCATTAAATTCTCAAAAATAGTGTGAGCATTAAGATTAACATCTGTTTCATGAGCCTGTTTAATACATCCTACAAGCTCATTATCTAATCTTAGAGGTACAGCTCGATGATTATCTACTAAAGTTTTAATTTCCTCAATATCTTCACCTTCTCCAAGGTCAAGATCCATCTTACCTAAAATAGGATGTTCTTTTACAATATCAGCTGCTTTTTCAGTAAAATCTGGTGTAAGTTTTACTAAATCAAAAGTATCTACATGTTTTACTAAAGCATAAAATTCACTTTCAGGCATTATCTCGCCTAAACGCCCAAATCTTTCATTATCTGCAAAATTATTTTCTTCATACCAGGGAGTATCTATCTCATTTAATTCATCTGGTAACATATTACCTATATAACATTGATTAGGGGCATATTGTACAACTTCTTCAAAAGAACGTAAATGATCATCAATAGCTTTTAAATAATCATCATTAGGATCTTTATCTCTAGTTGTAGTTTGGGTTGATCCTGCTTCTTTCAAAATATTTGGAGCATGAACTAAAATATAACTGGAACCTTTTATTACTGGAAAATTCATATTTTACACCTCCATAAATTTTTCAAAAAATCTTTTGATAACCACGATTAAATTATCATAAAATTATTATTTTTTTATTAAATATTTATTATATCATATATCAATAGAAGAGACTGTACTGTAAAAAGCACAGCCTCTTGTTAGTAATTTATTCTTTTTCAAAAACAGTCTGTTCATCAATATCAGTTTCTAAAGCCTTAAGACTTCTTTCAACTAATTCTCTTCGTATTTTTTTCTCTTTTTCTTTATCTTTTTCGGGATCTCCTAATGGATAAGGAATAGCTATTGCAGGAACAATTCTATTTGCTCCTACTGTTTTTGAAATAGGAACTACTGTAGCCACATGAACGACTGGAAGACCGGCTCTTTCAATTTCTTTCACCATTGTTGCTCCGCAACGGGTACAGGTACCTCAGGTAGAGGTAAGTATAACTGCCTGAACACCATCACCTAAAAGCTTTTCTGCAATCTCTTGAGCATAAGCTTTTGCATTTGCAACAGAGGTTCCATTACCAACAGTAGCATAAAATTTATTATGAAGTTTACCAATTACACCTTCATCTTCCAGATCTCTCATAACATCAACTGGTAATACACGATCTGGATCTTCATTTGCATAAACAGGATCATATCCGCCATGAGCAGTTTCATGACAATCAGAAGTTAAATTATCAAATTCAGAGATATCATATTCGCCATATTTAGAAGCACTTGATGATTCAATTCGATCTGGATTATCTTTTGGAACAATACCTCCTGAAGTTACTAAAGCGACTTTAGTCTCTGCCATATTTTCAATAGGATCTTCAGGTTCTACTCTATCAAAATCAGGCATCGGATATTCACTTTCAAAATCTTTATCATTTATCTTTTTAATAAGCATTTCAACTGCTCTTTTAGAACCTCTTTTATCAACAAATTCATTTACTCTTAAATTACGAGGCATATATCCTTCTTCCTCAGGTCGACCTAAATCTCCATCTTTTTCAATAAAGCTTTTAATTAGTTTTACCATATTGGGTATAGCATCTCTCATACCAGCAGCTGAATTGCTTGTTTCAACAAAATATGCATAATTTTTATACATATCATATCCTGGATTTTCTGGATATAAACCAGAGATCACTGGAATATTAAATTCCTTATTTGCTACTTCTGCAACTCCACCACAGGCCATTCCATAACGACCTGCATTGAAAGCAGGACCAGCAACTACCAAATCTGGTTTTACTTCCTTAAGAACTTTCGTTATTTCTTTTTTAGCTTCTTCAGTATTTTCGTTAAAATAAGTATCTCCACAAATTATGGTTTTCTCAATTTCAGCATCATCTCCAAGAGCATTATTAATCGCATTTCCTGGTCCTACTGGACCATCTTCTACTCTTGGGGGAATATCTGCTTTTTCTTCACCACCAATTTGTCCAAAAAACTGATTTATATAATATACAATACTTAGTTTTTTATCCACAATTTCACCCCCAACTGGGACAATTTATTTTAGGCATATTCAGAATATTTTTCGCGATACTTTTTAGTTTCTTCAACGATTTCATCTACTTCTAACACCATTTCCATCATACTAATTTGTTCTTCATATACATCATCATCAATTTCAGACTTTACTTCTGGTTCAAAAACATGATAACACGCGAGCCCTAACTGGACTCCAGCCAATGGACCTGCAAAAGTTGGGTCACCGTTTGTAACGGTTTCACATGCCAGACCTGAAGCTTCTGCTTCAGCACCACCGAGAATTACCATAAGATTTTCTTTTCCATGTTCCTCGGCTAATTCTTTAATTCTGGCTTGATTTTCCAGATCCATAGCTCCTGCGCTTGTTCAGACGAAACATTCAGTTGTAGTAAAAACTACTTCTGCATCAGTAGATTCAATACATTCCTTGATTGCTGGACCGGGAATTCCATCACGGTCTCCAAGGATTGCTACTTTTTTTCCTTCAAACATTTAAGCCACCTCCATATATTTTTTATATTAATAACCTCTAGCTGTTAAATTATGAAAACCAAGTTCATTTGTTGAACCTGTAATTGCCTGAATTTCAACAGTAATACTTCCATCATCATTTAAACTTCCATCAAATCCTCCAGCAATAACATCTGCAAATTTTTGATGTCCAATTACTTTATCCATAGCTGGAAGAGTAACAGTCATATTTGCATTACCGGCAGTTACAACTGCATCTGCATTTGGTGTTGCATCTGCAAGTGATTGAGAAGCACCATCTCTACCGGCAAATTCATCAGTAATAAGAACAGTTTTTATACCTTTTTCTTCAAGTTTATTACAATTCATTATGAGATCAGCATCAGGGTTACCAAATCCTTCTTCTGACACTATTGCAGCATCAATACCTATTTGTTCTGCTAATTTAGCAACATAATTTGATGATCTTTCTTTGTCTCCAAGAGTAACATTTTCATTTGTAATGATTACTCCCATAAAGTTAATATCTTTACCATGTCTTTCGTAAAGGTCTTCAATGACAGGGTTATTTTGATGGATATAAGTTGCATTTTTATCACAGGCTGATACACAGTTACCACTAATTACAGCTCCATCCATAACTTCAGTTGGCGAGATTAAAGTAGGAATCATTTCTTTTGCATCTATCCCATAAACATAAGTATCATGAAGCAAACCCTGACTTTGTAACATATATACATAACCAACTTTTGGTAAATCAGGATATTCCTCAGCTGCTTCTAAAAATGGTTTGTGTTCATAAGTTTCCACACTATCAGGTTCTACTTCTTTTGCACATTCACCTAAATAAGAAGCTGCTTTTAGTCCAACCATTCTTAAAATTTCTTCATGTTCATGTTGTTTTATATCTTCTTCTACTTCACAGGTAATTACTAAATTGTTAAACTTAGAGAATGGAGTATATTCTGCCCCAGGGCCAGCCATATCTACAATCCCTTCCTGAAATCCTACTATTTTACCAGTAGTCATTACAGTGGCACCTTTAAGAGCAAGAGTTTTTCCTTCCCCTACCATTTTATTATCACTTAAAAATCCAGGGAAAATTCCTCCATCTCCTTCAATTTTTACTCTAGGTTCAATGACATCCTTTACAGGTATAATTCTTACATTATCTCCTGGTTTAACTATATTAAATTCAATTGAAGTAATTCTATCATCTGCTATTTCTTCCATTAATTCATCTTTATTGACTTTCAAAACACCATCATTAATTTCAGTATTATCACCAAATTGGATGTCATCAATTTCTATTTTACCTAATTCAAGTTTCATTATTTCACCTCCTATGGCAAGAACTATTTAGATAAGTTCATTAATTGCCTCTTCGATAGCATCGCGGTCTACATCTTCACCACTTAAATGCTCTTTCTTTTCACCATCTTTATAAAGTACAATGGAAGGTAAGCCAAGGACCTGCTGACCCATAGCCAGACGGCGGTTACCTTTAATGTTAAGTTTGCAGAACTTAACATCATCTCCATATTCTTCAGCAAGGTCTTCAACATCAGGCATTAAGTCCAGGCAAAGATCACAATTTTCACCCCAGAAATCAACTAAAACAACACCATCAGCTTCTAATACTTCTTCATCAAAATTATCTTTGTTTAGTTCTAACATTTTTTCACCTCCTTTAAAAAATTATTTTTTTAGCTCTTCAAAATTTTTTGCAGTTATTTCTTTAACTTCTTCAATTGTAGGCTTAACAAGTCTTTCTTTCACTTCACCA
>JBNJDK010000101.1:0-6615 GCA_051744805.1 Bacillota bacterium | reverse complement strand
TCACCCCTAGCGTAAGATTCCCATTAAACTATCCATCATTCTATCAGCATTACTAATTAATTTTGCAGAAGCACTATAAGCCTGCTGGTATTTGATCATATTGGCCATTTCTTCATCAAGTGATACTCCGGAAATGCTTTCCCTTTTATTTTCAAGTTGATTAACTAAGGTATCCTGATTTTCAACCATCTGGTTTGCTCTCTGTCCCTGCACACCAAGACTGGAAATAACAGATTCATATTTACCCATTACCGTAGCATCAACATCTCCGTCATTATTAAAATCTAATTCATCACTTTTTATTGTATCTGCTAGATTAAGAGCATTATCTCCACTACCAACATTATTATTTATAAAAGCTGTTCCAGAATCTTCTACATTAAAAGTAAGTCCTTCAGCTGTAAAAGAATCTCCTGTATAAGCAGCATCAGTTGCTACAGTAGTATTAGTACTGAGATTTTCAAGAGTATAAGTTGAATTATCTTTATCTATAGTTACTGCATATTCATCTCCATTATATGTTCCATCATCTTCAGCAGTTACAACATCTCTGTTATCACTTAGACTACCAGCTGCAATTTTACTTACATCATTATCTATTGTACCATTCAAAATTATCGAATCAGCACTAATATCTCCATCATCACTTAGAAAAAAGTCTTCTCCTGATTCTTTATTAAGGTCATAACCAGAATTATGTTTATCATTAAACTCATTAGCAAATGTATTAGCTATATTATCTAATTTTTCTTTTTGATCAGGAAGAATTCCATCTCCACCTGTACCACGGAGATCTAATAAAGCAGCTAATTCTCCATTTTTAATATCTGCTTTTCTATCTAATTCATCAAATTTTATAATATCTTCATCAGGGGAGCCAGAAACTTTTTCTGTAGTCAGTTCATTTACTTCATCACCGGCTACAAATGACATTCCTCCAATTGATACATTTATATAACCACGATCATTTTTTCTAGTTCTAACATTTACCTTTTGATTTAATTCTTCAATCAATTTATCTCTAGTATCCATTAAATCATTGGGATTTTTACCTGTCCCTTTTATATGAGCTATCTGACCATTAAGATCAGAAATTCTTTTACCTAAAGAATTTATTTCATCAACAGTAGTATTTACATCATCATTAAGTGAACTCTTATAATCAGAAAGCTGTTCATCAATAGAATGAAAAGAGTCTACTAAAGTGTTAGCTCTCTCTTTAACTGTTGCTCTTACTGCAGAATCTTCAGGATTATTGCTGAGGTCTTCTAATGACTGCCAGAATTTATCAAAAGCAGAACTAAGATTATTATCAGATGGCTCATTAAAAATGTTTTCTATTCTACCTAAACCATCACTTCTTCTATTCCAGTAACTCTGACTCTGTTTTTTCTCCCAGATCTGTCCTTCTACAAATTGGTCTTTTATTCTATTAATTTCTTCAATTTCTACTCCAGTACCTACCTGGCCGGCTCCTTCTGGCATACCATAACCAGGAGCTGCATGGGGATCAGTTGTAGAATGAACTGCTCTTTGCCGACTATAACCTTCAGTATTGGCATTTGCTATATTGTGAGAAGTTACATCTAATGATTTCTTTTGTGCCTGTAATCCTCTTAATCCAATATTTAATGTATTAAAATAATTACCCAAAATTTACACCTCCATTAAGCCTGACGATCTATAATATTATAGTTTTGTTTACCTTTTTTACTGGTCTGATTTTTATTATAAGTTCCATTTTCTGGTGAAACAGCTTTACTTAACATATTCAAAGAAAAATTATTCAACTTAATAGCTTCATCTAAAAGCATAGTATTTTCTTCGTTTTTTTCATGAATTTCATCAATAACTTCCAATAGTTTTTTCCTTATTTCACTGAATTTATCCTGCCAGTCTTCTGGAAAATTATTGATCAAATTGCTGTATTGAAAATCATCTTTTAGATCATATTTTTCAGCCAAATTTACAATTATTTTAGTTCTTTTTTCTTCAAGTTCTTCTATCTTTTTTAGAAATTCATCTTCATTTTCAACTACTTCAGCTAAATCATCTATTTCATTTTCGACAATAGCTTCATTTTTCTCAGAAGCAGTTTTATTCAACTTTTGATATAACTCATATTCTTCACTTAAAATATTATAGAGTTCTTCAATATTTTCACTCATTTATTTTCACCTAACCCAATCTATCTAATATTTTTTCTGCAACCTTTTCACTATCAATTTCATAATTACCTTTAGTTACAGCTTTTTTAATGTCAGCCACCTTTTCCTGACGAATATCAGAACTGGCTTTTAGTTCTTCTTTAATTTCTTTAAATTGAACAGCTTTATTAGAGATATTTAACTTATCTCCTTTTTCCCCTTTATCAGCCTTTTGATCCTGTTTTTGCTTATTATAAAGCTCAGAAATTTTATTAAGCTGAATATTATCTATCTTCATAGTTGTTCCCTCCTTAGAAAATCAATCTATTATATATATCGTAGAAAGGAGTAAAATTTTAAATACTCAGAAAGGTCTCTAAACTCTATCTAAGTAGTTTAGAGAGGATTAAATCTCTCATTCTTAATTATACACCTTTTTTCAATAAAAAAAAGAAAACGCCCAAAATTTGAGCGTTTTATAGTTATTCAGTACCTTTATCTTTATCTCTAAAATCAGATGTATACATTTTTCCACCTTTTTTATATTTTTTCTTTTTCTTCTTTTCTTTCTTTTTAGAATCACTGCCAAAACCATCCAAAAGTTCTTTTTGGCAGCTGGCACAAAAACGTCCATGAGAAATAGGTTTACCACATCTCTCACATTCATGTGTCCAATCTACATCTATACCTTCAGCAATTAAACGCTCATCTTTTACAAATTTTATAATTGTATCTTTTTCTACTCCAGTTTCTTCATGTACTTCCTCAATTGTTGCATGAGGATTATCCCAGAGATAATCTTTTACCTTTTCAAAATCATTTTCTTCGTCTTTTCTACAAACCGGGCAGACCTTTTCACCTGTTTGCGGAGAAAAAAGTTTACCACATTTAACACAATTTTTTAGTTTCATAACTAAAATCTGCCTCCCTTTGTCTGAAATTTATACTAGAATTGAGCTATTCGGAAAAATTATTAATAATAGTATAGCAGTAATTACAACAAATTTCAATAAGTCTACAAAAAATCAGACAAAAGGACAAGTTTTATTTTATAACTTCTATTTCGATTTCCGGTAAAGCTAAAGGAGGCTGACTTGTAAGCTCACCACTTAAAATATACTCCCCAGGGCCATCTATCCCAACCACTTCTACTTCATAGCTAAGTTTATCACCAGCAGCTAACTTTTTATTTTGCATCGCCATTGTAAATGATTTTCCCTTAGACCAGCGCCAGATTTCCTTATCACCTTTTTTTAGATAAAGATCATATAACTGACCTGAAGAAAAACTAAGTGTAATATCATCTTTTGATAAATTATAGATTTCTATCCAGCTTGTAAAGCTCTCTCCACTTTTTACAACCCGACATTCTAATTGTAGACTGCTTAATAAAGCTATTTCTTTTTCATTTAATTTTGCTAACAGTGGATTAATTAAATCTAAATCAAGATAATTTCTACCATCTATTAAAATAGATCTAGCTTCTGGATCAATTATTATCCCTTTTCTTATATTAAAATTATATTCTCCATTTTCACCTGAAATAATAACCTGTTTTGTTCTGGAATCATAGCTAAAATCCCAGTTAAATTTTTGACCTAAATCTCTCAGCTCTACCACTTTATTACCTTCAATTTCCTTTACACTTATAGATAACACCCTATCATTTTTCATTAACTCTTCAACTCCAGTTGCCTCAGACTTTAAGCTTAGAGAAAAAATCACCAGTAAAACTAAAACTGCTATCAATAGTTTTTTCATCTTTTTAACCCCCCTTCATTTAAAATCTAAAATATAAAATGACAAAGATCACAGATATTCACCATTTTCTATCTTAGATAAAGCCTTCTATTTAATATATTCTTTAAATAGTCTTTAAAATCCTTTAATTTAAACAAAAGAAAACCCTTACTATTAATTCTCAGTAAGGGTTAAAAAAGATCGTCTATGTTAAGATATTTTATTTTCATTTGTCCATCACATCTCTTCCACTAAACAACCTGATTACAAGTTCTTTGTTATCTCCAACACGCTCTGTATTATCATCAAATTTCTTAAAATATTGCTTTACCATTTCTATCCCTCCTTTCCAGTCTCTGTTTAGAATAAGTTTTTATATTCGGATATTTTTCTTTCTCTTCTTAAATCATCTTTAAATTCTTTTTTAAGACAACAATTATCAAAAGATAAAAATTCTTTTAGTTTTCTCATTTTAGCACCTCCTTTAAAGTTTTTATTTTCTTTAGATTAAAGTTCCAGTTTTGTACTCTTCAATTCTAAGCTGATCTTTAAGATGTTCTTTTTCTGCTTTTCTAAAATTTGTATCTTCTATAGAAAAGAAATCTTTTAATGTTGCTCTCATTTTTTCCAACCCCTTTCTTAACTTGTTAAATACATTATAAACCTATTTATTAATTTTGTCAAGGAAAATATTAATTTTTTTAATCATTTTATTAATTTTTTTCATTTTTTTATTAAAAATTATCAATTTCAGGCCTAAATATAGTATAATTACCAATATTTATTAGTTATTTTAACTATATGACCATAATAATTAAGTTTAATATTAATTTTATTAATCAATATCTTTAATTTTTCTAATAAATTATTAAATTTTATAATAGATTTGATAAAATAATCTCTTTTTAAACTAGATATCTTTATTAAAATAGACAAAAGATTCATCTACCACTTATTTGATACATCTATAATTCTCTTTTTGTCTATTTTAAGATAGTAAATATTTTATAACACAAAAACATTATAAAAAGTGATTTTGAGCATTTTAGATATTTTTGGCAAAGGACTCTTAATGAAATAATCTGATAAATAAGGTCGAAGTACATGATGTACTGAGCTAATCCCAGAACAGGAAGTTCTTTGGGATTAGTTTGCCTTATTTATCAGATTATAAATTATAGAGGCCTCAAAAAATAGGTGTAATGCGATAAACACTTTTTATAATGTTTCTATGATTATTATAATTATATCTATCTGTATGTTATAATATAAAAAACTTAAAAAGTGAGGCATAAATTATGAAAAACTCTAATATAAAAACTTTATTAATAGATGGCTACCTTGATGAACCTTCCTGTCTGGGAGTACCTCCTTATATATCACCACATATACGCTACACCTATGGTGCTCTTTTAGATGCAGGAATAAAAAAAGAAAATCTAGATTATAAAACTATAGACAGTCTTCGCGAAAACTGGAATCAAAACTTAGAAAAACTTGAAGATTATGATCTTTTGATCCTGATTGCAGGAACAACTGTACCCGGACACTATCTTGGCGGTCGTCCTATCTCTATTACAGAAATAAAAGAATTAAGTGAAAAAGTATATTACCCCAGTAAAATTCTGGGGGGCCCAATAACTCTAGTCAGAGATGATTTCAAAAATTTTGACCATATTTGTGAGGAAATCGCTGCACTTGATATTTATCAGACTCTCACAGAAAAAATTACTGACCTTAAACCTGCTAAAATAGCCAATCTAATCAGTAAATGGTCACTTAAAGGTGCAGAAGTTACTACTGAACATCCTAACTTCCCCCACCTTATGATCGAGCTCGAGACTTTTCGGGGCTGCCCCAGGGCCAGCGGACACTGCTCTTTCTGTAGTGAACGACTCAAAAACCGTACCTATCAGCGGCCACCAAAAGATATCATAAATGAAGTAGAAAAATTAGCTTCTCTCGGAAATCACTACTATCGACTTGGCTGCCAGACAGATATACTACTTTATCAACATAAAAATGATAATGGTCAACTCAAACCAAATCCTGGTGCAATAAAAGAGCTATATGAAGGAATAACTGATGCTGATCCTAAAAGGAAAGTTTTACATCTGGATAATATGAATCCAGCTGATATTGTAAAATATGAAAAAGAAAGTAGAGAAATATTAAATACAATCATCAACTTAAACAGCCCAGGTGATATTGCTGCCTTTGGTCTGGAATCAGCTGATCCTCAGGTTATAGAGAAAAACAATATTGCTTCTACACCAGAAATTACCTTTAAAGCTATCAAAATAATGAATGAAATTGGTGGAATAAGAGCCAGTGATGTCCCAAAACTTCTCCCGGGACTCAACTTTCTCCATGGACTTATCGGGGAAAGAGAAGAAACTATGGAATATAATTATCAGTTTTTGAAAAAAGTCTATGATGAAGGTTTAATGCTTAGAAGAATAAATATCAGGCAGGTAGTTACTCTGGGAAGTTATCCTGAAATTGAAATTGATAAAAAGAAATTTAAAGATTATAAGGAAAAGATTAATGAAGAGATAAATAAACCTATGCTCCAGAGAGTATATCCGAAAGGAACTATCTTAAGAAATGTTTTAACTGAAAAGAAAAAAGGAAAAATCACCTATGGCCGCCAGCTTGGTACTTATCCAATCCTGGTCGGAATCCCTGGTGATCTACCGGAAAATGTAATGATGAATGTAAAAGTAAT
>JBNJDK010000100.1:0-6680 GCA_051744805.1 Bacillota bacterium | reverse complement strand
CTCACCAGAAGATATTGAAGGTATGTCAAAGGCCAATGGAATTTTGACTTCTCGCGGTGGTATGACCTCACATGCTGCTGTTGTAGCCAGAGGAATGGGCAAATGTTGTGTTGCAGGTGTTGGTGATATCCAGGTTGACGAAGAATTAAAAGAATTTCGAGTTAATGACAGGATATTTAAAGAAGGAGACTATGTTTCGCTTGATGGCAGTACAGGAGCAGTTTACGCTGGAATAGTAAAAACTACAGAAACTTACTTAAGTGACAATTTTAAAACATTAATGAACTGGTCAGATAAATATAGGAAATTAGGGGTATATGCAAATGCAGATACTCCCAATGATGCAAAAACTGCTGTAGATTTTGGTGCAGAAGGTATTGGTCTCTGTAGAACAGAGCATATGTTTTTTGATAGTGATAGAATAAATTCTGTTAGAGAAATGATTATTGCAGATAATATAAATGCTAGAAAAAAAGCTTTAGATAAGTTATTTCCCTATCAAAAAGAAGATTTTAAAGGACTTTTTAAAATAATGAAAAATATGACTGTAACAATTCGTCTTCTTGACCCTCCTTTACATGAATTTTTACCACAGGCTGAGGAAGATATTGAATTTTTAGCTGAAAAACTTTCAGTTCCAGTGAAAAAACTAAAAAGTACTATTAATGACTTAGAAGAAGTAAACCCAATGTTAGGACATCGTGGATGCCGCCTTGGAATAACTTTCCCGGAAATATATGAAATGCAGGTCAAAGCTATCATATCAGCAGCTTTAGAAGTTAAAGAAAAAATGGATTATGATATAAAAGCAGATATTATGATTCCCCTTGTTGGAGATCAAAAAGAACTTTCTGTTTTAAGAAAAAGAGCTAAAAAAATAGCAGAAGAATTAATCAGAGAAAGTGATGTTCAAATCAAATATTCAATTGGAACTATGATTGAAATACCTAGAGCAGCCCTTTTAGCAGATGAAATTGCAAAATATGCCGACTTTTTCTCTTTTGGAACAAATGATTTAACTCAAATGACTTATGGTTTTTCCCGTGATGATGCTGGAAAATTTATAAATAAATATTTGGATGAAGAAATATTTGAAAAAGATCCTTTTACAGTCCTTGATCAAAAAGGAATAGGAAAATTAATAGAAATGGCTGTTAATTTAGGTAGAAAAGAAAAAAGTGATTTAAAAATTGGTATTTGTGGTGAACATGGTGGTGAGCCTTCTTCTATTGACTTCTGTCATAAACAGAATTTAGATTATGTTTCCTGTTCACCATTTAGAGTCTCAGTTGCCCGTTTAGCAGCAGCTCAATCAGCTTTAAAAGACAAATAATTAGGAAAAAAATAAATAATAATAAATAAAACTCCCCTAACTCTTATTTTCAAGAGAAAGGGGAGTTTCTTATTTTTAACTCCTTATCTGATTTTAGATTTTAAATTGTTCTATTGATTCAGAGAGTTTTTGAGCCATTTCTTCAAGTCTTTCTGCTGCTTCTACAATTTCCTGAGTAGAGGCACTCTGTTCTTCACTTGAAGCAGCTACTTCTTCAGCATTACTGGATGCTTCCTCACTAACAGCAGCAATTTCTTCTACAGATGCACTGACATCACTACTTTTATCTGCCATATCTTTAGCTGCCAGAGCTATATCATCAATTAGATTTTTGAGATTTTCTGCTGCACTATTAATCTCAGTAAATGATTGGTCAGTTTCCTGAATAGTATTTACACTTGTTTCTACAGCTTTTTCAGCTCTATCCATTTGAGCTATAGTATCATCTACTCTATTTTGAATTTCATTTATTAAACCAGCAATTTTTTCAGTAGCATCAGATGATTCTTCTGCTAACTCTCTTATCTCATCTGCAACTACACTAAATCCTCTCCCTGCTTCTCCAGCACGGGCGGCTTCAATTGCTGCATTTAAAGCAAGTAAATTGGTCTGATCAGAAATACCACTTATTAGTTCTATAATATCTCCAATTTCCTGTGATAAGTCTCCTAATTCAGTTATTCTTTTTGAAACTTCATTTGATTCTTCTTTTACCTGTTGAACCTGTTTAATAGAATCATCTACAGAATCATCACCCATTTTGATATTTTCCATAACATCATCAGCCTGTTTATCCATATTTTCGGCCATATCACTTACTTCATCAATTTTATTTGCAAGGTCACTAACACTATCTCTTGTTTCATCTATTTGTGCTGACTGTTCTTCTGCTCCAGAAGCAACTTCCTGAATAGCTGTACCTACCTGTTCAGCTGAAGCAGAAATCTCTTCACTGGAACTTGAAAGCTCCTGGCTGGAAGATGCTACTTCATCAGAAATACTGCTGAGATTACCTACTATATGCTTAAGATTATTTCTCATTTTTTCTATTGCTTTAGCTAAATCTCCTAATTCATCTTTTCTATTTAAATATTTTTTATCAACTTCATTAGTTAAATCTCCATTAGCAATAATTTCTGCCTGCCCTAATGCAGCAAGTACAGGTTTAGTTATACTATTTCCTAAATAATAAGCTATAATTGAACCGATAACTATTGTGATTCCAATAATCATAATAGCATACCAGATCTCATTCTGTATTTCACTAAAAGCTTCTTCTGAAGATAATTCAACGACTGCTCCCCAACCAGTTTTTTCAATAGGAGCATAAGCTGAAAGTTTTTCTCCTTCTTCACTTTCATATAATTTCGTCCCTTTTTCTCCATTTGCTACACTTTGTACAGGAGTTAAGTTTGATAAATCCTCCATCTCAAGTACATATTCTTCATTAGGATGTGCAATAGTTTTACCGGAGTCATCAACTATAAAACTAATACCTGTCTCACCAGGACTTCTTTCTTTTACCATCTCACTTAAAATACCTAAATCAATACTGGCTCCCAGGACACCAACTACACTGCTACCTCTTTTAATAGGAAGAGCATAAACTACAATTGGTACTCCTCGGCTTCTAGACATAATAATATCAGAAAAATTTGCTTCACCTTCTATCGCTTTTTGAAAGTATTCTCTATCAGACCTATCTCCTTTATCACCAGTAGTTTTATAGACCTGCATCCCTTTTTTATTCATAATATAAACATTCTCAATATAATCACTTGTATTGACTAATTCTTTTGAAACATCCATCATCTTTGTTGGTATCATACTTTTTATACCATCTGATTCTGAAGCTATTTTAAGTAAATTTTCACTTTCTTGAAGTATATTATTAGTTTCTATTGCAAGATTTTCTGCAGCAACTAAATTTTCATTATATGTAGTCTCTTCTATTTTATTAACATTATTTCTAATAGTAATAAATCCATAAATAGCTAAGGGGACTACCATTAAAATTATTAAAATAAATATAAGTTTGGCTTTAAAACTTTTTAAGAAATTCATTAATAAAAATACCTCCTCTAGTTTATTTCTTTTATGATTTTATTTAAAAATTACTAATATCTCTATAAATTATATAATAACCAATAATTGAATCATCTTTAGTAGTAAGAGGAAAGGCCTGAATTGAAACTTCAATATAATCTCCGTTCTTTTTCTTTCTATAAGTCCTGGCATTAACTTCTCTTCCCTCTTCTACCTTTTCTATAAACTGATTTGTTTCAGAATATTTATTTTCAGGAACTACTTTTTTGATATTTACTCCTGTTATTTCACTCTGTTCAAACCCAAACATCTTTATGAAATAATTATTAGTTTTGATTATATTAAAATCTCTATTTACAATCACAACACCTTCTTTTGTTTCTTCAAATAATTTTTGAAATGACAAATTCTTATTAATTTTATCAGTTTTTTCTTCTACTACTAAATTATTATCTACCAGTCCAGTCCTTAAATTTTTACTTTCACCTTTTTCTACAATCTCTAGAAAAGTGTTTACTACTCCAGGAGAAAACTGAGTTTCTTTGTTTCTCTTTATTTCATCAATAGCTTCTTCCCGTGACAAAGGTTTACGATATGCTCTTTTAGAAAGCATAGCATCCCAGGCATCAGCCACCCCTAAGATTTGAGAAATTAAAGGAATTTCATTACCCTTTAGACCTTTAGGATAACCATTACCATCCCAGCGTTCATGGTGATGTAAAACATATTTAGCTATATGTTCTAAAGATTCAGAACCTGCCAGTGCTTTTTTACCATAAACTGGATGTTTTTTTATTAACTCATATTCTTCATCATTTAATTTTGTATTCTTATTAAGAATTTCTATTGGAATTAATAGCTTGCCTATATCATGGACCAATCCTGCCCAGTAAGTATCTTTAACTATTTTTTTAGGAAGATCCATTTCCCGGGCAATTACCGAAGCTACTTTTGCTACATTCTCAGAATGTCCTTTAGTATAAATATCATACATTTCTATTATATTTATAATAGAAGCAATAAGTTCTCTGGTGAAATTGGTTTTTAAACTATTAAATCGTTTAAAAGCAAAAAAGGAAGAAGAAAGATTAGCAAAAGATTTTAATATTTTTTTAGTAATATTGCTAAATTCTTGATCACTTCCCTTTTTTATATCAAGAACTATTCTTCCTACAAGTTTATCATCTGTAACAATATTTATGGAAAGAGAATCTTTAATTGGTTTTAGAGCAGTATTTAAAATTATTTTTTGATCTGAAGATAATTTATTAAAATCAACAAAATATTTATTTGTCTCATAAACATCTTCACTATCTAAATTAATAAGTTTTTCTTTATCAATTTTGACCTCTTTTAACATTTCGAGATTATGTCCTACTGCATATATAATATTACAATTTCCATCTTTATCTACTATACAAATCTTTCCATAATCAGCTTCTGGAACTATTTCTATAGCCCGATCTACCAGTTCGGAAAAAAACTCTCTTTCATCAAGCAAAGTTTTATCTTCCAGATTAGCAACCAGTTCTATCATTTCAACAAATCTCTGATTTAATTTATTTAATTGATCAAAAGATTTTTCTAATTCTTCATTCATAGCTATAATTTCTTCATTATAGGCTCTTAATTGCTCATTTGTAGCATATAATTCTTCTTTTTGATCCTCTATTTTTTCTTCTCTTCTTTTTCTTTTAGTAATATCATTAAATAAAGTAATGAATTTCCCTTTTTCTGGGGAAGTAACAGTTATATTAAAATATTTATCCATTGGTTTAAAATATTCTTCAAATTCAACAGAATCACCTGTTTCAGCCACTTCAGCAAATTTTTCTAAAAATGGTGCTTTTTCACCTTTATATATTTCTGAAGCTAAAGACTCAACTGCCTGCTCAAAAGAAATTCCTAAAATATCTTCATAGGCAGGATTTACATCGATGATTTTATAATCTACTACTTCACCGTCTTTATAAATAAGTTCATGAAGTGCAATTCCCTGTCTTATATTATTATATATTGCTTTAAACCTTTTATTTATCTTATTATCAGATTGATATGTATTATTTTCAGGCTTAGAATTTTTCAAACTAACACCTCCAGACGAAAAAAACACGTTCACTACAGTATCATTATATATTTATTCAATATCTGAAGTAATAATCCTTTATTTTTTACCATAAAAAAAGAATGAGGTTTCCCCCATTCTTATAGGAATAATATTTCACTAGATTTAATTACTTTTAACCAGTTCTACTCTTCTATTTTTTGATCTGCCCTCTTTTGTGTCATTTGTTGCTGCAGGAGCAAGTGGTCCAACACCAGCAGATTCCAATCGTTCAGAATCTATATCGTATTTTGAAACTAACCTTTCTACTAAAGCCTTAGCTCTTTTTTCTGAAAGATCCATATTATAATCTAAATCTCCAGTATTATCAGTATGACCTACTATAATCAATTCTAAATCTGGATTACTATCTAAAAGATTGGCTATCTCTTTTATTGTTGGCTCTGATTCTTCTTTTATCTTAGCACTATCATGATCAAAATAAATATCCTGAATACTTGCTTTACCACTACTTTCTATTTTTCTAAATACCTTTTCAGCATCTATTAAATCAGATTCCATTTCTTTTTCTTCTACAATAACCTGGCAAACTGCCGTTGTTCCGTCAGGCCAATTCCCTCCATAAAAACTATTTTTACTTATAAATACTGAAAGATAGACATCTCCATTTTCACCACTCATTTTTGCTGCTAAATATCTAGAATCTTTTTGTCGGGGATTTAAACCTTCAAAAGATGTTTCACTGGAATCTTTAAAGTTGATTTGTTCATAAAGCCTTCTACTAAAACCTTTTTCTACTTCTCTTTCTTTTTTAGCTATTATTTCAAAACCTGCCTCTTCAATGGCATTTTCATAATTTCTATAAATCTGTAAAGGAGAATAATCTTCAGGTGCTATATATAAATGTTGGGTCAGCTGTCCTTCAAGCCAGGTTTCTTTATCTTTATATTCAGAATCTATATTTTCAGTTTTTAACTCCTGAAATGGCAATTTATATTCATTATAGTTTTCCTGATTATAATATCTGATATATGAACCTGGAAACCTTGAAATCAAAGGATGATCTCTACTATCTGATACATCCTCAGCTGGAAGATTATCAGGAAAATCACTAATTTCAACTTTAGGACTTTCAAAATTTTTGTCTGTTTCAATCAAATCAGTTTTTAAATCTTTTTCTTCCACTATCACCTGAAAAACTGCCGGTGTTCCATCTGGCCAATTTCCTCCATAAAA
>JBNJDK010000099.1:0-6689 GCA_051744805.1 Bacillota bacterium | reverse complement strand
TCTTTTCCCTTTTCTTTAGCCTCTATTTTACTGACTATCCGGGGCCTTTCCTTAACGCGACAGTTTATACTTTATCATTTTTCCTTTTATCTGTCAAGGAAATTAAAATGATTTTTCTAACTTCCTATAATTTTAAAATTCATTTTTCTATTACGAGGGCCATCAAATTCACAGAAAAAGATTCCCTGCCATCTTCCAAGTTGTAATTTCCCATTTTCTATAATTATTGTCTGGTCAGATCCTATAATACTACTTTTAATATGAGCAGCTGAATTACCTTCAAGATGATTATAATTATCCTGAAAAGGAATTACCTTATTTAATTCATTAACGATATCTTCTCTAACACTTGGATCAGCATTTTCATTTATAGTTACTCCTGCTGTTGTATGAGGAATATTAATGACCAATATACCTGAATTTATTGATTGATCTTTCACCAATTTCCTGACTCTTTCAGTAATATCAACTAATTCAACTTGGGAATTCGTTTTTACCTTTTTATGGAAAAACATTAATAACCCTCCCTGTTGTGTTATTTTTTTATCTCTAATATAATTTTATCAAATTATCAATTGAAAATAAATATTAATTAAAATATGAATAAAAAAGAGACAGAAAGCATAAAATACCTCCTGTCTCATGATAGCTATAATCACTAATTATTATTTATTCATCATTTTTAGGTCTCATTGTTGGGAATAAAATAACATCTCTAATTGAACTAGAATCAGTTAAAATCATAACTAACCTATCAATACCTATTCCTAAACCACCTGTAGGAGGCATCCCATATTCAAGAGCTTTTACAAAATCTTCATCTAATACCTGAGCTTCTTCATCTCCTAAATCTCTTTCTCTTAATTGTTGTTCAAAACGTTTTCTTTGTTCAAGCGGATCATTTAACTCAGTAAAAGCATTTGCAATTTCCCAACTATTAATAAATGCTTCAAATCGATATGTTAATCTTGAATCATCTTCATGCTTTTTAGCTAAAGGAGAAACTTCTATTGGATAATCTGTAATAAAAGTAGGTTGTATTAAGTTATCTTCAACCCTTTCTTCAAAAACAGCATTAATTATTTTCCCTCTAGATTTTTCTCCTTCTATTTCTAATTCAAGTTCATCCGCAATTTTTTGTGCTTCTTCATTACTTTCAATATCGTTAAAATCAATATCTGTATATTTTTTAATAGATTCTATCATAGTCATTTTATTCCAGGGTGGAGTTAGATCGATTTCCTTATCCTCATATTGTATTTTAGTAGTACCTAAAACTTTTTCAGCAGCATTAACAATAATATCTTCTGTTATATCCATCATATCATGATAATCAGCCTGGGCCTGATATAGTTCCATTGTTGTAAATTCAGGATTATGTTTATAAGACATTCCCTCATTTCTAAAATTACGATTAATTTCATAAACTCTTTCAAATCCACCAACTATTAATCTTTTGAGATATAATTCTGGAGCAATTCTTAAATATAAGTCCATATCGAGGGTATTATGATGTGTGACAAAAGGCTTTGCACTGGCTCCACCAGGTATAGGATGCATCATTGGAGTTTCAACTTCCATAAAATCTCTTTCTTCTAAGTAATTACGAAACTCTTTTATAATTTCACTTCTATTTATAAAAGTTTCTTTAACTTCAGGATTGACTATTAAATCAAGAGCTCTTTGTCTATAACGAAGATCTTTATCTTTTAAACCATGAAATTTTTCTGGTAATGGTCTAAGTGATTTACTTAAAAGACGAAAATCATCTATATTAACTGAAATTTGTCCGCGATTTGTTTTAAAAACTTCTCCTTCAATACCAACAATATCACCAATATCTAAATCATTAAATAGTTCATAGTTTTCTTCTCCAACTTTATTAAATGAAACAAAAAGTTGTATTCTACCGGTTATATCCATAAGGTCAGCAAAAGTAGCTTTTCCATGGGTTCTAATTGCCATCAAACGACCAGCTAACCTAACATCTTCACCTTGTAATTTTTCAAAATTTTCAGTAATGTCTTCTGCATGATGAGAAGTATTATATTTTTTACCATAAGCTTTCATATCTAATTCGCGTAATTCTTCTAATTTTTCTCTTCTTTGCTGCATTAATTTATTCATTTCTTCCATAAAATATCCCTCTTTCTTACTTTATTATTTATTTGTTTTTTCAATTGACAATACTTCATATTTCATTGTACCTGATGGAACTTCTACTTCTACTTCATCACCTATTTTATGCCCAATCAAATTTTTGCCAATAGGTGACTCATTTGAAATTTTGTTTTCCAGAGGATCGGATTCTGCCGAACCTACTAAAGTATAAGTATAAATCTCACCATCATCAATATCCTTGATTTTAACTGTGGTACCAACATTTACAGTATGATCATCAACTTCATCATCTTTAACAACTTTTGCATTTCTCAACATATTCTCAATTTCTTGAATTCTTCCTTCAACAAATGCCTGTTCATTTTTAGCATCATCATACTCGGAATTCTCACTTATATCTCCAAATTCACGAGCTACTTTGATTCTTTTAGCAACTTCACGTCTTTTTTCATTAACAAGATAATCAAGTTCATTTTCTAATTTTTCATAACCCTCTTCTGTAAGAACAACCTCTTTAGTTTCATTAGCCATAAATTTCTACCCCTTTATTAATTTAATTATTTATAAACGATGATAATTAACATCATTTTATATACTTTACTACTAAAAATAGTGTCAAGTTAATTCTACCTGACACCAGTTAATTCTTTACAATTATTAATTATTATAATTTAACAAATAATATTTGTCAAGAAATTATTGGTATTATTTAATACTGGACCTGTTTTTTAATAATAATAAATATTCTTTTAAGCTTTTTTTTACTTCTTTTTCTGATTTTAACCTATTAATTTCATCTTTTATTTTAGTAGAATGAGGTAGTCCTTTTAAATACCAACTAATATGTTTACGCATTAGAGGAATAGCTCTTTTTTCACCATAATAATTGACAGCTATCTTTAAATGTCTTAAAGCTAATTTAATTTTATCTGTAAAATTTGGATCATCAATCTCTAAACTGTGTTGAAGCTTAGTTTTGCATTTTTTTAACAACCAGGGATTTCCCTGTATACCTCTAGCTAACATGACACCATCACAATTAGTTTTATCAAACATTCTTTCAGCATCCTCCACTGAAAAAATATCACCATTACCAATTACTGGAATGCTAACTGTTTCTTTCACATCTTTTATAATTGTCCAGTCAGCTTTTCCAGTATAGAATTCTTCTCTTGTTCTTCCATGGATAGCTACAGCTTTTGCTCCACTTTCTTCACAAATTTTTGCAATCTCAACTGCATTTATATTGTTTTGATTCCATCCTTTTCTCATTTTAACAGTTACAGGTAGATTAATAGAATTTGTTATATTTTTTACTATTTTAGATGTTAAATTTGGATGATTCATTAAAGCAGAACCATAATTATTTTTTACTATTTTGGGAGCAGGACATCCTAAATTTATATCAATCAAATCTGCTTCAAAGTCTCTTTCCACTATAAAAGCTGCTTCAGCCATTATATCTGGATCTGCACCAAATATTTGAACTCCATTATATCCTTTATTATCTAATTTAATTAACTCTTCTGTCCTTTGATTCCCATACACAAGACCTTTAGCACTAACCATTTCCGTATAAAGCAATTCTGCTCCCATATCTCTTAAAATTTTTCTATAAGGATAATCAGTAACTCCTGCCATCGGAGCCACTAAAATGGGATTTTCAATTTTTATTTGACCGATATTCACAAATTATCACCCTTCAATACCATTTAACTTAGCTATATAATATAATCCTTCTAAAGTTAAAAATGGTTCAACTCTATCTATCAATTTTGTTTCTGGAGCAATTAAATTAACCAATCCACCAGTAGCTACAACTGTGCTATCCTGACTTAATTCTTCTTTGAATTTTCTTATTAAAGCTTCAGTTTGTCCAACAAAACCATAAATTATACCTGATTGCATTGCCATTATTGAATTTTTCCCAATTGCTTTATCCGGTTTTTTCAATTCAATTCTAGGAAGTTTTGCAGCATAATTGAATAAAGCTTCAGTAGAAATTCCTATACCTGGTGCTATAGCTCCTCCTATAAAATTTCCATTTTTAGAAACTGCATCAATACTTGTGGCTGTTCCAAAATCTACAATTATTAAAGGCCCTTTATACTTTTGATATGCACCAACAGCATTTACAATTCTATCTGCTCCTACTTCCCGTGGATTATCCATTTTTATATTCATACCGGTTTTTACACCCGGGCCTACAACCAAAGGGAAATGACCAAAATATTCTCGGCTGGCCTGTTCTAAAACTGTTACAATTGGAGGTACAGTACTCGAAATGATAATATCTTTAACATTATTAGTATCAATATTTTCGACTGAAAATAAATTTTTTAAAAGTATTCCATATTCATCAACTGTTTTATCTTTATCAGTAGAAATTCTCCAGTGTGCTATCATTTCACCATCTTTATAAATACCTAATACAGTATTTGTATTTCCAACATCAATTGCTAATATCATTTTTTATTTTCACCTTCCTAACTCTAATAAAACTTGATTCTCAGTTTACGACCATATTATATTATATGTACTGCTGATTATCAACTTAAAAAGAAAAACTCGAGATTTAACCCGAGTTTTAATAAAAAAATATTTTCAATTCAATTATTTGCGAATACTTGTATCCCCTGCCCAAAATTTTTTGGTCTCAGATTTATTAGTTAGTAATATTAATCTGCCGTCTTTAGCAATATCAACTGCTTTACCAAAATATTCTTTTCCATCACTTTTAACTATTATTTCTTTTCCTAAAAGTGAAATTTTACTTTTCCATTCTTCTAAAAGTTTTTCATTTTCCCCATTTAAAAATTTAAAATAGAAATTTTCAAAATAGAAAAGAATATCTGTTAATAATTCGAATTTGTCAATTTTAGCCCCCTGTATATTATATAAAGAAACAGCTTTATCTTTTAATTCATCGGGAAATTTTTTTTGATTTACATTAATCCCAATACCTGTCACAATATAATTTAAATTCCCGGAAGAACTGTTCATCTCAGATAAAATCCCACATACTTTTTTATTTTTATATAATATATCATTAGGCCATTTAATTTCAGTTTCAATCCCATAGCTCTTCAAGGCATAATATACAGCTAAAGAAGCATTTATTATTAAAAAATGACTCTCAGAAATCTTAATTTCTGGCCTTAAAATTACGGAAAACCATAATCCTTTATCTGAAGAATGCCATACTCTACCTCGCCTACCTCTACCACTGACTTGCCTTTCTGCAATAACAACTGTTCCTTCATTTGCACCATAAGCAGCTAATTCAGATGCTATTTTATTTGTAGAGTTTACCTGGGAATAATAATATACTTTTTTACCAATAATCTCTGTTTCTAAACTATCTTTTATTTCTTCTGCTAAAATCAAATTTTTATTACCCATTTTCTTCTCCTTAAAAATTATTGATTTAAGTCATTTACGGAAAGAATCCCATCAATAGTATCAGCCGATTTTACTGCATTTAAAACGGCTTCTTTTATAACCTTTACTGCCAAAATATTAATAGTATTGATATCTGTGTCAATTTTACCAGTAGATGCTACAAAAATAGTATCTCCATCAAAATCAGTATGGGCTGGTGACATAGTTAATGCATAACCATTGTGTGCCTTAGTTGCAACTTTATTTGCTTCAACCTTAGACATTTTACCATTTGTAACAATGATTCCTAAAGATGTATTAGTTCCAAAAATATTATTTGTTTTATTATAATTATCATAAAAAAACTTTTCTGTATCCAAAAAATTATTTTTGTTTTTGTCTAAAGCCCCAGCTATTATTTTTCCATTCTTAGGATTTATTATATCACCTAAAGAATTAACTGCAACAACTGCTCCTACTTTTAAATCTCCTATTTTATAAGCAGCAGATCCTAACCCGCCTTTCATCATTTGCTCTGGACCAGCTATTTTACCAATTGTCGCTCCCATTCCAGCACCGATATTTCCATTTTTGCAATTGTTTTGGGATGCATTAAGACAAGCTTGATAACCCATCTCAAAATCAGGTCGTATATTGGATTTCCCAATTTCTAAATCATATAAAATTGAAGAACTCACAATTGGAACCCTGGCTGCACCTGTTTCAAAGCCAATTTTATTTTCTTCTAAATACTTAACTGCTCCAGAAGCTGCATCTAATCCGAAAGCACTACCTCCAGCAAACATAATAGCATGAATTTTATTAACTAATTTATCTGGTTTTAAAAGAGCAGTTTCTCTACTCCCGGGTGCTCCCCCTCTTATATCAACCCCTGCAACTGCTCCTTTTTCAAATAAAAAGACACTACAACCTGTGACTCCTTTTTTATTATGAGCATGTCCAATTTTAAGATCTTCAATTTTATTGATCCCTATTTTTTTCATATAATTAACACCACCTTTTTTGTTATTTTTAGTTAGAAAATAATCCCCTGAGAAAATTACATCTCAGGAGATTAAGTAAATTAATTCAATTTAGAATAAACCAGTAATCTTACCATCTTCATCAACATCTATATCTTCTGCTGATGGTCTTTTTGGTAATCCAGGCATTGTCATTACAGGTCC
>JBNJDK010000098.1:0-6811 GCA_051744805.1 Bacillota bacterium | reverse complement strand
TTTAACATTCACCTCCAGTATGATATAATAACATTAAGAAAATTCAAAACTAGGAGGCTGATAAGATGAAATTGAAGTGGTGGGGACATTCTTGCTTTTTAATTGAAGAAGATGGTAAAAAAATAATTACTGATCCATATGATGATAGTTTACCTTATCAAAAAGTAGATGACCAGCCCGATATTGTCACAGTCAGTCATGACCATTTTGATCATAATGCAGTTGACCGCCTGGAAGGCGATTTTGAAGTAGTTAATACTGAAGATGGATATCAAGATGATACTTTAGAGATAAGTGGAATCAAAACTTATCATGACAAAGAAGAAGGTGAAGATAGAGGAGAAAACATAATCTTTACTATGCAGTTTTCTGATAAAAAACTTTGTCATATAGGTGACCTTGGTCATCCTCTTACAGAAGATGAATTTTCCAGGTTAGAAGATATAGATATTTTATTAATCCCGGTTGGAGGGTATTATACAATAAATGCAGATGAAGCTTTTGAAATAGCAGAAAAAATAGATCCCGAATATATAGTTCCAATGCATTATAAGACAGACATTTTAGATTTTCCCATAACCGGTGTTGAAGATTTTATTCATAAATTCGATCATGATGATATTGAAATAAAAGATGGAGCTGAAGTTGATCTTAGTGATGTTCCTGAAGGTAAAAAAGTAATAGTTGTAAATTATGTTCATTAAAAAAATAACAGATGTTATTTTGCCTGCCTGAGAGGGCAGGTTTTTCTATATAATGATAATTAGAATAAAGGATTTTGGCAATTGATAACGAATATTATTTATAGATATAAAAAGATATTTTAATAGATATGAATATGTGTTTGATATCAGGAGGTTTAATATGGGATTTTTTGATAATATATTTTCTAAAAATAAAAAAAAGATGTTTGTTTTAGGACTGGATGGAGTTCCTTTTACCTTTATGGATAGAATGATTAAAGAAGGGAAAATGCCAGTTTTTAAATCTTTATTAAATAAAGGTAATTTTAAGAGAATGAATTCAGTCTTACCTACTATTTCTTCTGTTGCCTGGTCAACTTTTATGACAGGTGAAGATGCTTCAGGACACAATATTTTTGGTTTTATAGATAGAAAAGCTGACCCTTTTCAACTCTATATTCCAACTGCCAAACATCTTAAGGCTCCAACTATCTGGGATAAACTTGGTGAAAAAAATATGAGAAGTGTAGTTCTTAATGTCCCGGTTACTTATCCGCCAAAAGAAATAAAGGGAACTTTAGTTTCGGGTTTTTTAGCTACTGATATATCTAAAGCAACTTTTCCAGAAGAGACGGCTCAAGAACTGGAAGCTATGGATTATGTAATAGATGCTGATACCTGGGTGGCCCGAGATTCAAAGAAAAAATTTATTGGTGATCTAAATTATGCCTTAGATCGTCGTTTTAAAACAATGTTTAAATTTATGAAAGAAAAGAAATGGAACTACTTTCAATGCCATATTATGGAAACAGATAGAATAAATCATTTTTACTGGGAAGATATGGTTGACGAAAACCCTGAATTTGTCTCTTCATTTTATGAATTTTATAAAAAGATTGATGATTATATTGGAGAACTTCTAAACAGGTTAGATGATGACACACAACTGATTATCCTCTCTGACCATGGGTTTTGTAAAATTAAAAAAGAGGTACAATTAAATTATTGGCTTGAAGAAAAGGGTTATTTGAAATATAATAAAGCTAAGGATAATGTTGAAAACTTAGAAAATATGTCTTCTGAAACTAAAGCTTACAGTTTATTACCAGGTCGTATTTATATAAACCGCAAAGGAAGAGAAGAAATGGGATCTGTTTCAGCCAGTGAGTATTTTCAATTGCGAGAAAAACTAAAAGAAGAATTGTTAGAATTAGAAGACAATGAAACTGGTGAGAAAATAATTAAAGATGTATTTTTTAGAGAAGAAATATATAATGGTCCTTATCTGGAACAGGCAGCAGATCTGATAGCTGTCCCAGAGAGAGGATATGATTTAAAAGGTAAAGCAGCTCCTGAGAATTTTATGAAAAAAGGATTTATAGAAGGGATGCACACTTATGATGATGCCTTTATTTATCTTAAAAATAATGAGCATGGTCTGAATTTAGAAGAGGTAGAAAAGATAAGAGATGTAAACCCACTTATTTTAAAATATTTTCTAGAAGAAGAGAATAATATTTCTAAATAATTGTTAATTTAAAAAATATATACTGGTGGTGGGAAAATGGAGATAATTTTAATTGTGGCCAGCTATTTTTTTGGGACAATTTCCCCGGCGAGAATTGTAGGGAATGTCAAAAATGTTGATTTAACTGAAAAAGGAACGCAGAATCCAGGAGCTACTAATGTCTACAAACTAATTGGGAAAAAATGGGGAGTAGCAGTAGCCTTTATGGATTTATTTAAAGGAATGATACCGACTATTATTGCCAGGTTATATTTTTATGAAGAACCACTTATTTTCCTTTTGACTGGTATTTCAGTTGTTGCTGGTCACAATTGGCCAATTTTTAACAACTTTAAAGGAGGAAGAGGATTGGCTTCTTCGATTGGAGTATTTTGTGTTCTCCATTTTAGTTTAATCTTTTTTACTCTTGCGATTTCAGTATCAATTTCTCTCTATTTAAAAAGAAATTATGGAGAAAGGATTAGAATTCCTTTTTCACTTTATCCATTATTGATTTTTTCCAATTTATTTTTTATAAGAGATTGGTTTCTTTTACTATATACTGTAATTTTGATGGCCATGGCTTTTTATAGGGCCTGGCAGGTTAGACACAAATTGCAGGATCCTGTTACCCAGGATGAATTTAGCGAATTTAACGAACTTTAATTTCAGAAAGGAGATGTAGAAATTGTCAGGAAGAACTTTTGTGATTGGTATAGATGGTGGTGACTTTTCACTTGTACAAAAATGGATTGATGAAGGGAAACTTCCAAATTTAGCAAAAATAAAGAAAGAAGGTAGTTCTGGAAAATTAAGAAGTACTATTCCCCCTATAACAGGGGCAGCCTGGTCAACTTTTCAGACAGGTACTAATCCAGGTAAACATGGAGCTTTCAACTGGTTTAAAAGAAAAGAAGGTGAATATAGAGCTTCACCTGTAACCTATAATGATATTGCTGAACCAACTCTCTGGCAGATATTAAGTCAGCAGGACAAAAAGGTAGGTATTATTGGAGTACCGGTAACCTACCCACCAGAAAAGATAAACGGATTTTTAATTCCCGGACTTTTAACACCAAAGGAAGCAGAAAATCAGAGTTATCCAAAAGAGATAATGGAAGAGGTAAGGGAAATTGCTCCTGATTATAAGTTTTCTCCAAAAGAATGGACAAGAGGTTATGATCCTAAAGAATGGGTAGATGAAATGCATGATGATATTGATGATAAGGTAAATGTAGCTACTCATTTTATGGATACTAAAGAATGGGATATGATGATGGTTCATTTTATGGAAACAGATCAGGTTCAACACTTTATGTGGAATTATCATGAAGATGAATCTGAAGACTGGGATCCAGTTTTTGATATTTACAAAAAAGCAGATGAAGCTATTGGTAAAATAAATGATAAACTAAATGAAGATGATACCCTGCTTATTATGTCAGATCATGGGTTTGGACCACTTCGTTATGATTTTCATATTGACACCTGGCTTTTAAGAGAAGGTTATATTAAATTTAGAAATAATTTCTTTACTAAATTTAAGGAATTTTTCTTTAATAGAGGTGTAAATAAAGAATCACTTTATCCAATAGGAGAATATCTTTATCCAGTAGCAAATAAGATTAATTTTATAAACAATGTTTTAGATGTAGCAAGTAATCCTTTATTTGAATGGCTCTTTCTTTCCAGTCAGAATGTGGATTGGGAAAATACAGTAGCCTATTCCCACAGTGAAATCGGTCATATTTATCTGAATGTAAAAGGTAGAGAACCGAGAGGTTGTGTTGAGCCTGAAGATGTTCCAAAGGTTAGACAGGAAATAATAGAAAAATTACGTGAATTAGAAAATCCTTTTACAGGTAAAAAAATCACCTCTCAGGTTTATGAAGGAGATAAGTATTATCATGGAGATAAGGCTCATCTTGCTCCTGATATTATCTTTTTACCTGATGATATGGAGATCATCGGTAAAGGTGCTTATGAATTTTTGACTCACAAAACTGTAAATAAATCTCGTTTTCAGACCGGCCATCACCGCATGGATGGACTATTTTTGGCTAAAGGTCCTCATGTTAAATCAAATAATGATGTTAATGCCGGAATTATTGACCTTGCACCTACTATTCTTTATGACCTCGGTCTACCTGTTCTTGATAGTATGGATGGAGAGGTTATTGCTACTGCTTTTAAAAATGAATATAAGATGGAACAAAAACTTGAAATGACATCAAAAGATGATCTGGACCTAAATGTTAAAAAAGATAGTGATGATTCAGATGATGAAGAAATGAGAGAAAGACTCAAAGGTCTGGGTTATGTTTCTTAAAATACAGTAAATTAAATAACTAATAAAAGTAAAAGGGGATCTCTTTTAAGGAGACTCCCTTTTTGTTTAGAATATATTAGCTGAGGAGTGAAAATTAATGAAAATACTTTTTGATTTTGATATAAGTGAAGAATATGTGACCCGTCTTAAAAAACTGGCACCTGAAGCTGAGTTTGTAGTTAGTGATAATGAAGATGAGATAAAAAAAGAGATAGTTGACAGTGATGTACTTTTTGATTTTAGAGGTGTAGAAAAGGAAGATATTAAAAAATCCGAAAATTTAAAATGGCTACAAACCTGGACAGCAGGTGTTGATAAGTTTATGAAAGATGATTTTAGAAAAGTTTTAGAGGAAAAAGATGTTATACTGACAAATATGAGTGGTGTTCACAGTAATGTTATTGCTGAACACAGCTTAGGGTTTATGATTAATTTTAGTAGAAGATTTTGTGATTTTAATGAACAGAAGAATAATAAGGTCTGGAATAGATTAAAGGTTGATCATTTAGAAGATAAAAATTTAGTAGTAGTTGGACTGGGAAGTATTGGTAAGGAAATAGCGAGAAAGGCTAAAGTTTTTGAAATGAATGTTTTTGGTGTTAATAGATCTGGGGAAGGTGAATTTGATTTTGTTGATGAGCTTTTTGGACAGAATGAGTTAAAAAAGGCTTTAGCTAAAGCAGATTATGTAGTTTCTATTGTGCCTTTAACTCCTGAAACTGAGGGAATGATCGGAAAAGATGAATTTGAAGCTATGAAAGAGAGTGCTTATTTTATAAATATGGCCCGGGGGGAAGTCGTAGATGAGCCGGTTATGATTGAAGCTTTAAGAGATGGTAAAATAGCAGGAGCAGGACTTGATGTTTTTGCTGAGGAACCTTTACCTGAAGACTCACCACTTTATGAACTGGATAATGTTTTGATTACTCCTCATGTTGGTGGAGCTTTTCCAGGCTATAATAAAAAGGCCATAAAAATTGTTGAAAAAAACTTAGAGAAGTTTGTCAGCGGTAATTTAGACGAGATGATAAATAAGATTGATTATAATTTAGGATATTAATTATAAGGGGGTTATTTTATGAGAGCCTTATTAGTAGTTGATGTTCAAAATGATTTCTGTCCTGGAGGTGCTTTAGCTGTTCCCAATGGAGATAGAGTTGTTCCGGTGATTAATGATTTGATGGCTGAATTTGAACTGGTACTTGCTTCTAAAGATTGGCATCCAGAAGAAAGTGTTCATTTTGAAGGTTGGCCAAAACACTGTATAAAAGAGACTAAAGGAGCTGAATTTCATCCTGAACTTAAGGCAGATAAGATAGATAGAGTTTTTCTAAAAGGTACAAAAGATAAAGATGACGGTTATTCTGCCTTTGAAGCTACTAATCTTGATTTAACTGATTATCTAAAAAAAGAAGAAGTTACAGAACTTTATATTAGTGGACTGGCCACAGAATACTGTATAAAAGAAACAGCTTTAGATGCAGCAAAAAAAGATTTTGATGTTTATGTTATAGAAGAAGCAGTTTCTGGAATTAATGAAAATGATGTAGCTGCTGCTTTGGGAGAGATGAAAGAAGCAGGGGTTAATATTGTTTCAGTAAGTGAGCTAGATATTAATTTTTGATTAAGTGAAGTTGAGAAAGGAAGATTGAAATGGAAGAGAAAATTAAAAAAAGATTATTAAAAGTTTTTGATAACTATGAATTAACTCTTCTAATTATTTTCGGATCATATAATAGTGATAATTTTAATGAAGATAGTGATATTGATTTAGCAGTAAAGGTCAATGACCCTGAGCAGATCAGAAAAAATAAAAAAGAAATATTAGATAAAATTTCCAGTATTTTTAATCATAGAGATATTGACTTGATTTTACTCAATTATGCTGAACCTTTAATAAAATATAAAATTGCCTGTGAAGGAAGTCTAATTTATGAAAAGAAAAAAGATTTATTCCAAAAGTTTCAGATAAGAGCAATGAGTGAACATAATGATGCGAGAAAATTTTATGAGCTGGACAAAAAATCTATAAATGACTTTCTGGAGGGGAGAAAGAAAAATGGTAGAGAAAATGTTAGTCCGCCGAAAATTAAATAAGATGATTGAATATATCGAGCAGTTAAAAGAAGTCAATAAATATACTCTTGAGGATTATCTTGATAACTTTTTTATAAAAAGAACTTCTGAAAGACTGGTACAACTGATTGTAGAAGTGGCAACAGATATAAATGGTCATATTGTAGTAGATGAAGGTTACTCTCCTCCTGAAGATTATTATACTTCTTTTTTAAA
>JBNJDK010000097.1:0-6897 GCA_051744805.1 Bacillota bacterium | reverse complement strand
GCAATGGCATTTTTAAGTAGTGAATATAAAATACTTTCTATTTTTGTTTTAATTGTTGCTATAATTATGAGTTTGGTACCCAATTTAGGCTGGCAGACAGGAATCTCTTTTGTTCTGGGAGCTCTTTTTTCTGGATTAGCTGGTTTTATTGGAATGCAGATTGCTACAAATTCGAATGCTAGAACTACCCATGCTGCTGAATCAAGTTTAAATAAAGCTTTAGATGTAGCCTTTTCCGGTGGATCAGTAATGGGAATGTCTGTTGTTGGTTTAGGAACTTTAGGGCTGGGAATCTTATACATAGTCTTTACTAATAATATAGAGTATATCCGTGGTTTTGCTTTTGGAGCCAGTTCTATTGCTCTCTTTGCTCGTGTTGGTGGCGGTATTTACACTAAAGCTGCTGATGTTGGAGCTGACCTTGTTGGTAAGGTAGAAGCAGGTATACCTGAAGATGATCCTCGTAACCCTGCTGTTATCGCTGATAATGTAGGAGATAATGTTGGTGATGTTGCTGGTATGGGAGCAGACCTTTTTGAATCATATGTCGGTTCAATTGTGGCAGCAATGACACTGGGAACTACCATTAGTTCAGACCATGTTGTTTTACCACTTTTGATTGCTTCAGTTGGTATTATTGCTGCAATTATTGGCACTCGTTTTGTAAAAGCAAAAGAAGGTGGCAATCCAGCTGCTGCTCTTCACAAAGGAACTAATTTCAGTGCAATAGTCACCTGGATAGCTGGAGGAATTCTCGTAAAAACTTTATTAGGAAGTTTTGGAGTTTTCTGGGCAATTACAGCAGGACTTGTTGCTGGAATTATAATTGGTAAAATTACTGAATATTATACTTCAGATCATTATAAACCTGTTCAAAATATTGCTGACCAGTCTCAAACTGGAGCAGCTACAAACATAATTAGTGGACTTTCTGTAGGTATGAAAAGTACTCTTTTCCCAATACTAGTTATTGCAGCTGCAATTTTTGTTGCATATAATTTTGCAGGTCTCTATGGAATAGCAATGGCTGCTGTTGGTATGTTAGCTACCACTGGTATTACCCTTGCTGTTGATGCTTATGGACCTATTGCTGATAATGCTGGTGGAATTGCAGAAATGGCTGAATTACCTCCAGAAGTTAGAGAAAGAACAGATAAACTTGATGCTGTAGGTAATACTACTGCAGCAATGGGTAAAGGTTTTGCTATTGGTTCTGCTGCTCTTACTGCACTTTCACTATTTGCAGCTTTTTCAGAAGCAGCCGGTCTGGAATCAATTAGTTTAACTGATCCTAATGTAATTATTGGTCTCTTTATTGGTGCTATGCTTCCTTTCCTCTTTTCTTCAATTACCATGCAGGCTGTTGGTAGAGCTGCCTTTGAAATGATTGAAGAAGTAAGAAGACAGTTCAAAGAAATGCCTGGAATTATGAAAGGAAACACTAAACCAGATTATAAACGTTGTGTTGAAATCAGTACTAAAGCTGCTCTAAAAGAAATGGTTATACCAGGACTTCTAGCTGTTATTGTGCCAGTAGTTGTTGGACTCTGGAGTCCAAAAGCTCTTGGTGGGCTTCTAGGTGGAGCACTATCATCTGGTGTACTCATGGCTATTATGATGTCTAATGCTGGTGGAGCCTGGGATAATGCTAAAAAATATATTGAAGCAGGCCACTTTGGTGGAAAAGGTACAGACACCCATGCTGCTTCAGTAGTTGGAGATACTGTAGGAGATCCTTTTAAGGATACTTCCGGTCCAGCTCTTAACATTTTGATTAAGTTAATGACAATTGTATCTCTAGTTTTTGCACCACTTTTTGCTCTTTAAGATAAAACAAATTAATAATTAACTATAAAATAAGTCGCCAGGGCCGGGTCAGAACTTATACCGGTTTTTGGCGACATTTTTAAAATGGAGTTGATTAAAATGGAAGTAAGAGATAATAATATGTGTTTTGCCTGTGGTAAAGATAATCCAATAGGTTTAAAATTAGATTTTGAGTTAGTAGAAGAAAATATTGCTGAGGCTGTCTTTAGCCCTGATAAAACACATCAAGGTTATGGTGGAATAATGCATGGAGGCTTAGTTACAACTTTACTTGATGAATCGATGGCAAAAGTGTTAGAATTAAATAAGATAGCAGCTGTTACTGGAGAAATTGATGTTAAATTTAAAAAAGCTGTAGAGATAGATCAGGATTTAAAAATTAGAGGAAAATTAAAAGATAACTATAAAGATAAATTATATTATACAGAAGCACAGCTTTACGGAGATGATGAAGAATTATTGGCTACAGCAGAAGCTAAGTTTATGAAAGTTAATTTAGAAGAGTAGTAGAATAATTGAACAAAAACAAGCCGAGGAGGAGAGATAATATGGAAAGAGAAGAAGCTTTAGAACTTGTTGAAAAAAATATAGATCAGAATAATCTTGTAAAACACTGTCTGGCTGTAGAAGCAGTTATGGAAAGACTTGCAAAGTATTTTGATAAAGATGAAGAAAAGTGGGCATTGGCCGGTCTTTTACATGATATTGATTATGAGGAAACCAAAGATGATCCCGAGAGACACAGTCTTGTTGGAGCAGAAATGTTAGAGGATTTAGGTCTTGGGGAAGATATTGTTTATGCAGTAAAGGTTCATAATGGAGAACATGATTTACCAAGAAAAAGTTTAATGGATAAAGCACTTTATGCAAGTGACCCTCTTACTGGTTTAATTGTTGCCTCAGCTCTAATTCATCCAGACAAGGAATTAGAAGGGGTAGATACAGATTTTGTTATGAATCGTTTTGAAGAAAGCTCTTTTGCAAAAGGAGCAGATAGGGAAGTTATAGCGTCCTGTGAAGAAATGGGACTGGAGTTAGAAGAATTTATTGGTTTAGCATTAGAAGGAATGAAGTCCATTTCTGATGAATTAGGACTTTAAAAAAAATTATATTAAGGATTGATTAATTATGAGTGCAAGACAAAGATTATTAAAATATTTACGTGAAACTGCAAAAAAACCAGTTACTCTTGAAGAACTATATAAAAAATTTGAGATTGCTGATGATCAAAGGAAGTTTTTTGCAGAGTTGTTAGAAGAATTAGTTGAAGAGGGTTTAGTTGCCAAAAATAGTTCTGGGCAGTATGGAGTTCCAGAAAAGTTTAATTTGATTCCAGGAAGGATTGATAGAAGTCCAAGAGGATTTGCCTTTTTAATACCTGATAATCCGGAACGAGAAGATATTTTCATAAGTTTAGAAAACATGAATGGGGCCATGCATAATGATAAGGTCTTTTTACGTCTTCTCCCTGATTCTAGAGGTGAAAAAGAGGCTGGTGAAGTTGTAAGAGTTATAGAAAGAGCAAATAAGACAATAGTTGGTAATTTAGAAAAAAGTAAATATTTTGGTTTTGTAGTTCCTGATAATAAAAGGATATTTTCAGATGTATTTGTTCCTAAAGAAAAGCTTAAAGGAGCAAAACAAAATCAAAAAGTAGTTGCCAAAATAGAACAATGGCCAGAAAATAATCGCAATCCTGAGGGAAAAATAATAGAAATCCTTGGTGATAGTGATCAACCTGGTGTTGATATAGAAGCTATTATTAGACAATTACAGTTACCTCAAAGCTTTTCAGCAGAGGTTTTAAATGAAATAAAAGATGTAGCAATGGAAGTCAAAGAGCCTGATTTAAGTGAAAGAAAAGACCTTAGAGATTTGCCGATGGTTACTATTGACGGTGCAGATGCTAAGGATCTTGATGATGCTGTATCTATAGAAAAAATAGATAAAAATAAGATCAGATTAGGTGTCCACATAGCAGATGTAACTCATTATGTAAAAGAAGGAACAGCTTTAGATTCTGAAGCAAGAGAAAGAGGAACAAGTATTTATCTAGTTGATAGAGTTATACCAATGCTTCCTCAAAAACTATCAAATGGAATTTGTAGTTTAAATCCCCAGGTTGATAGACTTTCTATGACTGTTTTTATGGACTATAAATTGGAGCCATTTGAATTAATAGATTATGAAATTACTCAAAGTATTATAAAAACTGATCACCGCTTAACTTATGATGAAGTAAGAGAAATGCTTTTACATGATAATAAAGAGGTCCAGGAAAAATATAGTGATTTTTTACCTAAATTAAAATTGATGCAAAAAGCTATGAAAAAACTAAGAAAAAAAAGATTTTCAGAAGGAAGTATTGATTTTGATTTTGAAGAAGTAAAAGTTATTTTAGATGATGATGGTAATCCAACTGACTTAGAAAAAAGGAAACATGAAGTTCCTGAAAAACTTATAGAAGAATTTATGATAGCTGCCAATAAAATTGTAGCAGAAGATATGTACTGGCGAGATATTCCCTTTATTTACAGAGTTCATGATGAACCAGATACAGATAGGATGCAGGAATTTAATGAATTTATCCATAATTTTGGTTATCACTTAAAAGGAGTAAAAAATGGGGTTCATCCTCGTGCTTTACAGGAACTTTTAGAAAAAGTTGATGGTAAGCCTGAACAAAATATTATTGAAACAGTTTTACTTCGCTCAATGAAAAAAGCAGTTTACTCTGATCTTAATATTGGCCATTTTGGCTTAGGTTTAGAATATTACAGCCATTTTACTTCACCAATCAGAAGATATCCAGATCTTATGATTCACAGAATTATAAAAGAGGTTATAAATAACGGATATCTTAATGACCAAAGAAGAGAAGAAATTAAAAAACAGGTAGTGAATGTAGCTGACCACAGTTCATTACAGGAAAGAAGAGCTATGGAAGCTGAAAGAGATTCTGTAGACTTAAAGAAAATTGAATTTATGGAAGACAAAATAAATGAAGAATATACTGGTATTATAAGTGGAGTAACAGGATTTGGATTTTTTGTCCGCCTGGATAACACTGTTGAAGGACTTGTACATGTTGAAGATCTAAAAGATGATTATTATATTTTCCAGAGAGATCAACATGCTTTAATTGGTGAAAGAACAAAGAAAATGTATCAAATAGGTGATGAAGTTGAGGTAAAAGTTACAGGAGTTGATCTTGACCAAAGACAGCTTGATTTTGTCTTAACTGAATAATATTTCCAGTAAAACTGGGAAGGAGGGATTTTATGGCAAAAGATGATAATATTCGAGTAGTTGCCAGAAATAAAAAGGCAAAACATGATTATCATATAGAAGAAACTTATGAAGCAGGTATTAAACTCAAAGGTACAGAAATCAAGTCTGTTAGACAGGGAAAAGTTAATTTAAAAGATAGCTATGCCATTGTTAAAAATGGAGAAATCTTTATTCTTAATATGCATATAAGTCCCTATAAACAGGGAAATAGGTATAACCACAAACCAGATAGAACACGAAAACTTTTGCTTCATAAGCGGGAAATAGATAGTTTATATGGAAAAACCCAGAGAGAAGGTTTTACTTTAGTTCCTATCGCAGTTTATCTAAAAGATAATCTTGCTAAAATAGAATTAGCTCTGGCTAAAGGTAAAAATGTACGAGATAAAAGAAGAGAAATTAAAAAGAAAACAGCTCAAAGAGAAATGAAAAAAGCATTTAAAGATCATATAAAAGGAAGAACTTAAATTCAAAAATATGGTCAGATAATTTGACAAGACCCTGATTTTAGGTTATAATAGTATACGCAAAATTGAAAACACCTTCGGGGGTGTTTTGGCTTCGCCTATATGGTGAATCCCTCAGAAGCGGGTCGAGGACTCCTTTCACTCGTTAAACACTGGAACTAAAGTTATCCGCAAACGATAACGATTACGCCTTAGCTGCTGCGTAATTTTACGTAGCTAGCTAACGCTTGCCAGTCTGTTGTCTGTGCAGGCTGTCAAGTGTCATAAATGAGCAGACTAACCATCTACTGAAGCCTGTAGGTAGATGGAACACCAACAGGCTAGCAGTATAGTATCCTGTCTGTTGGAGCCTATACTGTGAAACTAAAGAACAGACTACACTCGTAGAAACTGTGGGATGAGCCATATAGTACGTGGGTTCGATTCCCACCACCTCCACCAAAATTAACATTCTAAGAACAAAAAGGTTAATTTTGGTACTAGGACCATTGAGGTCCGTCGCACCGATCTTTTTGCTTTAATTTTATAATTTAATAGTTAACTAACGCACGGGCATAGCTCAATTGGCAGAGCACGAGACTCCAAATCTCGGTGTTAGGGGTTCAAGTCCTCTTGCCCGTGCCATTTTTATGTCAAAAAATAAAAAAATATTTATTGAAAGATGACAATATAAAAATGATGGTTATTTTGTAATAAATGAGATGTTTAAAGATGGCCAGATAGATTCAAGAAAAAGTTATGTAAAACTTCATCATTTTGGTGCTAAAATTGAAAGAATACTTGGGGATGTCCATTTTAATACATTTAGTAAATATAAATTAATAAATATTAAACTTTTGAGTTATTATTGTAGTAAAATTGTACCAATTTTTATTGACTTTCATGTATATATATGGTAAACTCAGTGTAATTAAAATTTATGTATAAAGTTAAATAAAAATACGAAGAAACTTTTAAAAAGTGACGCAAAGCTGCGGGTCTAAAGAATGAAGTTCCATAATAGTTGCTGCCATATATAGAAGAATTCCCTATGGCATTTGTAAAAATGTTATAGGTGATTTTTTTATATAGAGCGGAGTTAAAGTCACTGAATCTCAGTAAAAATAACATTGATCTCTTAAAAAATTATTAAATTTAAAATATCAGAAAATTTAGACAAATATAATTAGTTAAATAATTAACAAATTTGGTAAGGAGGAAATATGGATAATAAAATAATAAAAACAGGTATAAAAGGATTAGATGAGATTTTAAAAGGCGGATTAATTCCTGAAAGATTTTATTTAGTCAGAGGTGGTCCGGGAACAGGAAA
>JBNJDK010000096.1:0-6926 GCA_051744805.1 Bacillota bacterium | reverse complement strand
TTTAAACTCATCACTAAGAGACATAATTTTTTTATTAAACTCTTGTTTTTTTATCTCATAATCTTTATTAACTTGATCAATTGTTTCTAATTGATTCATTACTTTCATAGTTAAAAAAGGAGAAGTCTTTTTATATTCAGTATTTTTAATAATTTCTAAAGTTTTTTGCATGAATTCATATTTTTTTTCTTTTCCATCTAGATATTTATCTGCTAATTTATTGGCTCTATCTATTATACATGAAATACAATCAACATGAGAGTCTATAATCATAAATCCTCCTACTTAATACTAATGAATTTCATTTTCAATCCCATAAGTATTATATCATTTTTTATAAATTAATCAAATATTAAGAAAAAAGATGCCCTAAGGCACCTTTAATTTTTATAAATCTGGATTTAAAATATTTCCTGTTCTTTCAATTATATCTAGGCCTTGTTGCTTTAACCAATAAGGAATATCAATTAATACCCAGTTTTCAGATAATTTATCTCCTTGTCTACAATATACATCAACTACTTGCATATCTGCATTTTTGCCACCTGGAAGACCTAAGAAACCTCCTATTGGAGTATTAGATAAATTTGGCCAACCAAAGAAACAAGCAAATTTACCTTCAGCAAATCTACAAACATGACCATTGAACTTTTTATCATCTAAATTATTTCGAAAAGGTAATTGATGTTGTATCTGATATCTAGGAATAGTATAACTCGCTCCTATTCCTCCTGGTCCATACCATATCATATCCTTAGCCCAAGTTCTTTCTAAAATTTCAGGTGGGCATCCCATTGAACCACTTTCATTTAACTGTGATAAATCATCTACCATTTCATTTACTAAATCTAAAGTCTTCTTTCCTTCTTTAGGATCCGCATCATCTAATAAAATACCATCGTGTGTTCTAGGTCCTGGATATACAAAATACTGCCCTGTAGACGGTGGTAAAGGATCTATTCCAGCTTGTTTCATAAACCCAATTATGTCAATAAATAATCCTGTTTTAGTTATTTCTCCATTTTCAATACAATTAAACTCAGCATAACGTAAACTCATCATTTTACCATTAGGACGAATATTTAACCATTCATTATCAAATAATCCCATAAAATGACCCATACTCATAACCCATTTTTCTCCACCTATTTCGTTTACACCTGCTATAAAAATATCTTGTCTTCTTTGAATATTTTTTAATCCATGTTTAAGTGGTTTCCAAAATTTATCTATTACGTCTTCTTTATTAGTTTGTCTTCTAAATGGATATACTCCTCGCCAATCATAATCATCACTAGTATATTTTTTTATAACAGAACCTATTGAATCTTCATCTGCTTTTTCCATTTTATCAAAATATTCTAAAACTAATTTCTTTTCTTCTTGAAATCCTTGTGACATATAATCCTCCTATTCTTCTCTTGGTTTATTTAAAGTTTCAGGTAAAAATGCCCATAAAATTGCACCAGCTACAAAAATAGCCATAACTGCTTTAAAAACTCCTGGCATTCCTGCTGAAGTAGCAGCAATACCCGCTACAAATGGCAAAGCAGCTGATGAAATAATTCGTCCACCATTAAATGAAATTCCTGGTGCTAAACCACTAAATCTTTTTGGAAATAATTCAGTATAATAAGCTCCCCAAGCACCACTAAATCCAATACTTAAACCTAATAAAAGTGAAACAACTTTAAAAAATGCTACATTTTTAGGTCCTAAATTCATATATACAAATAAAAAGACTGCACATAAAGCCATTCCTATAAGTGGAACTTTTCTACCAAATTTATCTGCAATGAAGCCCCAAAAATTATAACCTATTAATTGGCCAATTCCTTGTAAACTATAAATTGATCCTGCAGTTACAGCAGACATATTTAAAACATTTTTCAAATACGTAGTTGCATTATTTGAAAATGCTGAATATGCTGTAAAGTTAGCACCTGATAAAAGAATTACTCCAATTCCTATCCATAAATATTTTCCTTTATACATATTCAGATAGTTAATTTTTTCCCCATCATCTTTTGCTTTTTCTCTTAATTCTTGTGCATATTCATAATCACTTGGAACAAATATAAAAGTTAAAATAGCGCCAATTGCAGGTGGAATTACTGCTGTTAATACTAAAATATTCCAATTTGTATCTCCTAAAAGTCCATATAACCATCCTGCAAAAATCATAGCTACTGAAAATGTAGAAGTCATTATAGCTGCTAACTTACCTCTATATTTTTGCGGAAACATTTCTGAAACTAAAGGTACTGCTGTACCAAATACTCCTCCTAAAGATAAACCTGTCATAAATCTACCAAATCTCCACAAAGTATAGTTTGTATGGTCTAATAAAGGTAAAAAAGTAGTTGCAGAAATTGATAAAGCTATAATAATTAATGTTCTCTTTTTACCAATTTTACCAGCAATTGTTCCAAATAGCAATGTTCCTGGAACTGTTGCAATAGACATAATAGCAAATATCGAAGAAGCTTGAGAAAGTTTAAATCCAAATCCACCTTCTGCTACTGCTTTAACCATTGTTGGTCTAACAAATGTTCCTACCATAAAATTATAACAATAAAAGAAATATATAACTAAAATTGATAAAAAAGCAATTATTCTTTGAAAATTATTCCTATCTTTACCTAAAATTATTAATTCATCATCATTTTTCTTTACATTTTTTTGTGCTGTTTCACTCATTTTTTTTCCTCCTTTTTTTCGTAACCGGTTACGAAAATTCTTAAAAAAATTTTTATTTTTCTTCATTCTTTTCTTTTTTTTCTACTTTTCCTTTATATATCTGTCTTAAAACATCTAAGCCATCGAAAGTTACCCATTCTTCTAAAACTTTATTATTCTTAACATGATAATGATTAATTCCTAAAATATCAACAGGATTACCTGATGGTTTCCCAAAATAACCAATTCCTTCATGGATTCCTTTTAAATGCCATCTTACTGTTATATCATATCCTTCATCATCGCTTCTTTTATTACATCCTATTCTATCTATAATAAATTCTGCATTTGGAAAAGAAGCAAATAAACTAATAAACATACCTTGAATTTCTTTAAAACCTATTAAATCTTTATCACATATAAAATGAACAACAGAATTATCTTCATAATAATCTTTAACTTTATTTATCATTTTTCTTTGATAAATTGAATTTAACATCTCTAACATAAATTCACCAACTGAATCATCTTTAGCTTTATATTTTTCAGGGAAAAATTGTCCATCCATATTTTCATTCAATCCAAAATCATTTTGAATACTTTCATCCATTTCAGTTTTAGCCATATTTTTAGCCACTTCATTTGGATCAAGTCCTAGTTGTTTAACAATCCATAAATTATCTCTTACTAACCACTCTTCATGTATTCTATTATTATGAACTGCACAATCAACTGTTGTTCTAAAGTTTATTTTTTTACCAGTTGCTGGTCCAAAACTACTATCTCCTAAATTAGTTGCTGTAGATAATATCCTATGTGATGACATATATCCATCTTTTTTATAGTTAGTCCATACAACATTTTGTCCAATTAATCTTCTATCAGGAAAAGCATGTAGAGTTTGTAATGTACCTGAAATTACTGATTGTATACCTGAAATATTTCTTGAAGCTGCATGCATTACTACATTATTATGATAAGTATCATAAATTACTCCAATTCCTTTTTCTTCCCAAATTCTATGGGTAATTTTCAAAATATAATCAACAAAATCATTATAGTCTGAATCAAATCCTTTCATATTTTGCAAACTATCTTTATTTTTTAAATAATCATTGTAATCCTTGTATCCAACAGAATTAACTTTTGAACTATCACCATAAAAAATCTTATTTGAATCTAATTTTTTACTCATTTTCACTCCTTTTTCACTTTTTTGATTTTTACTTGCTTTTTCTTTCTTGTTCTTTTTTTCTTTTGACATAACCCCTCCTAAATCCTTAATAATCTATATAAATTTTAATCTAAGCAAAGAAATATAAAAAAACCATGGTAAATACAAAATATATTAGTAGAATATAAGAACCTTTTTCAAACTTACCTGGTTGAATATAATACCCTTCTTCAGAAACTTTCAAATTATTATTTTCAAAATATTCTTTTTGACCTTGGATAGTTAAATAATCAATTTTTTTACTCTCTCCACCTAATAAATAACTAGTTAAATAACCAATTGTAAATGTAACAATTAAACCTATTAAGTTATTCCACATCCAAAATGTATTTGTATTTTGAGCTATATATGAAACACTAATGACTCCAATAAAAAAACCTAATATGCTTCCTTTTTCATTAGCATTTTTAGTAAACAATCCTAAAACAAATACTCCTAACATTGAACCTAAAAGATATGAACCATATTTACTTATTGCTTCTAATATAGATAGATTTGTATTGCTAACTAAAAATGCAAATCCAGCAATAAATATACCTATTATACAAGTAAATATTCTAGATACTTTTAAACTTTTATCATGATTTGATTTAAAATATCTTTCATATATATCTTTTACTAATACAGTAGTAATAGAATTTAGAGCAGAATCAATACTAGACATTGAAGCTGCAAAAAGGGCTGCAATTATTAATCCTAATACACCGTTAGGTATATTTTCTAATATGAATTTTAAAAAGACATTATTAGGATTATCAAATGCTTGACCATCGTAATAAACATATAGTAAACTACCCATTAACATAAAAATAAACATCTGTATTACTACTACAAAACTACTAAATTTTGTTGATATTTTCACATTTCTCATAGATTTAGCTGTTAAAAATCTTTGAACTTGGGCTTGGTCCACACCAAAATATGCTAAGTGTAAAATACCTCCTCCAAAAATTCCTGCCCAAACTGTATTTGGAATATCAAATCCTAATCTAAAATCTAAGGCTTTTATTTTCCCAGCTTGTCTTGCTATTTGTATAGTTTCTGAAAAAGATTGAGGTAAATTTGTAATTATCAAGAAGAAACTAATTATTAAACCTAACCACAATACAACCATTTGTATAACATCAGTCCATATAACTGCTTTAATTCCACCTAAAATTGTATAAAAAATTGAAAAAATAGTCATAATAGCAATTGTTATATTTAAACCTAAACCTGTTATTTTAGATAATATTAAAGCTGGTGCATAAACTATTGTACCTACAACCATGATCATTTTGAAAATAAATGCCAAAGACATAACTAATCTAATTTTATTTCCAAAACGTTTTTCTAAATATGAATATACTGACATTACACCGCTATTATAAAAATATGGTGCAAAATAACCTCCTATTAACCACATTGCAATTGGAATATTCATAGTCATTATAATAGCAACTAATCCACTTTGATAAGCCCATCCTGGAGCACCTATAAAAGTTATTGCGCTTACTTGTGTAGCAATTACCGATAAACCTATTGCCCACCATTTAAAAGATCTGCTACCAATGAAATAATCTTCTTGACTTTCATTTGTTTTACCTAAATAAAAACCTAAAGCAATTATTAAAATTCCATAAAAAATCATAATAATTATATCAATAGTTTCTAAATACATTAGCCCTCCTTCATAGACGTAACCGGTTACGATAAATATCTTATCTTTCCGATCCTTTTAAATTTATTTGTTTATCTAAAATTACTTTCTTACTGTCTTTATTTGGATTTTTCATTCTATAAAAAATTGTTTTAATTATTTTTTCTACTAAATCATCTACTGATAACCAGATTGTTGAAAGATTATAACCAACCTTATTTAGAGTATCTAATTCTCCATATGAAATAATCGAGTAATCTGATATTTTTAAATTCATTTCATTAATTGCTTTTATTAATCCTAATGTTAAGATATTACTTAATGAACAAATAACTTTATTATCACCTTTTAGAATTTCTTTTGACAATCTATATCCTTCTTGTATTGTTATTTCTTCTGGATAATATACATTAGTTTTATCTATTGAAATATTGTTATCATTTAATGCCTTTAATATTCCATTATATCTTGTTTTTTCATAATTTAAATTTAAAGGAGTTGAAAGTATAGAAATATTTTTATGCTCAGCATCAACTAGCTTCTGAACGCATGTATAACTTATATCAAACTCGTCATAACAAATTTGATCAAAGTGTAAATCAACATCTATTTTTGAATTAATTAACAATATAGGAAAATTTAATTCATCTAAATATTTCTCTACATCACTATTACTAGACTCTAATGATTTTATATATATTAAACCAGCTAAGTTTTTTTCCTCCAATTTTTTTAATTGTTTTAATTCTAATTCAGAGTTGTGATTAGTAACATAAAATAAAAGATCCATATTTTTTTCAAATAACCTTTTATTAACTCTTTTGATAATATTTATATAAGATGGATTATCTGATGGTACTATCATTGCTACAGTATTTACTATTCCTAAAGATAAATTTCTAGCTGACTCGTTTGGAACATAATTATTTTCTTCTATAATTTTAAAAATTTTTTCTCTAGTTCTATCACTTACATCTGGTTTATCATTTAATACCCTTGATACAGTTGCTTTGGAAACGTTTGCCTTTTTAGCGATCTCATTTATTGATATACTCATATTTCTCCTTTTTCGTAACCGGTTACGATTTCTTTTTTTAAAGTATACTACTTTGATTTTCATTTGTCAAACTTTTTATGATTTTAGACTAAAATAAATGTTTATTTACTCATTTATAATTAAATTCAAAAAAAGATTAGCAAGTATACTTGCTAATCTTTGATAATTAAAACTGAATTTCATCTAATTTTTTAAGTTCATATCTATCTATCAGATCTATTAATTTAATAGGATACCTAGGATCTGTAGCATAACCAGCTCTTCTAATGGCCCATGCTCCTAATCTTGAATTATACATAACATCTCTGAAAATAGAG
>JBNJDK010000095.1:0-6953 GCA_051744805.1 Bacillota bacterium | reverse complement strand
TTCTATCCTTTTTTCTCCTCCGCCTTTTTCTATCTTCTCTTTTCTTTTCTTTAATTCTTCATGCTTTTCTTCTGTTGACATTTATTTGTCCTCCTCTTTTACATTTTCTTCTATAAAGTCAACTATTTCCTTAATTGGGGTACCAGGAGTAAAAATTCCTTCAATACCTAAATCTTTTAAAAATTGATGATCTTCTTCTGGAATAATACCTCCAGAAATTACAACAACTTCTCCTGCTCCTTCTTCTTCAAGTTTTTTCATTACCTCAGGAAAAAGATGTTTGTGAGCACCAGACAGGATGCTTAAGCCAATAACATCTACATCTTCCTGAATGGCAGCTCTCACTATATCATCAGGAGTTTTTCTAAGACCAGTATAAACAACTTCCATTCCTGCTTCTTTTAGACCACGGGCTATTACTTTTGCACCACGATCGTGTCCATCAAGTCCTGGTTTTGCTATAAGTACTTTTATCCTTTTATCAGCCATATAAACTCTCCTTTCTTATGTAATTTATTGTTTTTTGAAATTCTATTAAAATTAAAATGAAAATTTATAAAATACTTTAATTGCATTATTGTATACAATCTTTTACAAAAAATATTCTAATCTAAAAATTCTTTTAAATTAGATATTATTTTCTCTTCAGCATTTAATTTATGATTTAAAGACTTTTTAACAGCTTTTTTTGACTCTCTATTTTTTATTAATTTAAATAATTCAATATGCTCTTTAGAAGCACTTAAAAATCTTTCTTTATCATTAGAAAATGAAATATGAGTATAACGCAAATGTTTTCCTTCAAAGTTTTTATAAGTATTAATAAATAATTTGTTATCATAAATATTAAGTATCTCAAAATGGAATTTAACATTTAATTCATTATATTCTTTTAAATATTTTTCAGCTATTGGAGTTTCACTATTTTTTTCACGTTCATAACCAGTTTTTATTTGAGTAACTATCTTTTCTAATTTATCTAAATCTCCTTCTTCCCAATTTTTTGCAATATTTTCAATTGCAACTTTTTCTAACAATCTCTCCATTTCATAGATATCTTTTAATTCTTTAATAGATAAATTACTGACAGTAACTCCTCCACTAACATTTCTATTTAGAAAACCTTCAAATTCTAAAAGTTTAATGGCTTCTCTTAAAGGAGTACGACTAACTTCAAGTTTTTTAGAAATATTTTGTTCAATTAACCTTTCACCTGGAGCTAAATCCATGGTGATAATTGCATCTTTTAAAGTTTCATAAACTATATCAGCAGTAGATTTTTTTTTCGTTTCTATAGGCCTTAATTCCATATAAATCTGCCTCCATTTAGCTAAAATAACAGTAGTCTTTCTGGATATTAGCATTCTAGAATATTTGTATACAATTAAAGAGTATCACAAGAATTTTTAATTGTCAATAAATTTATGATTCCTTTTTATTCAAGAAAAAAACTCCTATTCCACCTATTCCTAAATGAGCTCCTAATACACTTCCGATTTTTTCTATGCAAAAAATTTCTCCACCAAGTTTTTCTATTTCTTCCTGTAAAATTTCCGCCTGCTCAGGATCATCAGCATGTGCTATACCTATTAATTGTTTTTTTAGATCATAACTTTTATCTTTTACAAACTCAATAATTTTAGTAATAGCCTTTTTAGTTCCGCGAGCTTTTTGTAATAATTCTATTTTACCATCATTTACATATAAAATCGGTTTGATGTTAAGAATATTTCCAATAAAAGATTGGGTTTTACTTATTCGTCCACCCTGCACAAGCGTTTTTAAATCATCTAACATAAATATATGTTCAATATGATTGGCCCAAAAATTTATTTTTTCTATAATAAATTCTCTTTTTTTGCCTTTTTCTAATAAAAGAGCTGCCTTATAGGCAATAATTCCTGTGGCCACTGACCCAGCCTTACTATCTAAAACATCTATATTTATATTTTCATATTTTGATTTTACTTCATCTGCTATCCAATTTGCTAATTGATAGGCGCCTGACATTTTAGAAGAAAAACTAATATAAATTAAATCATTACCTGCTTCTGCATTTTTATTAAAAACTTTTTGGACATCTTCCGGACTAATCTGAGAAGTTTTTGGATTTTTTTCTTCTCTTAATGCAGTATATAATTCATCAACTGTTATTTCCAATCCATCTTTATAACTTTTATCTCCAATATGAATATTAAATGGTAATACTTCAATATCATATTTATTTAAAATTTTTTCAGGAAGATCACAGGCACTATCAACAATTATTTTAGTTCCCATTTTATCACATCCTATTTGATTTTTCATCAATTTCATTAATATATTCTTTTAATGAGTATCTTACTCTGTCCTTTTTTCCCTTAGTGGTTTTTGCAGTAATCAAAGAATTATAAATTGCTTCTTCCGTTGTTTCAACAGTAGCTTTAAATACTTTATTTATTTTATTTTCATTAAATCTTTTTATATTTACTATACCATTTTTTTCATAATGATCTACTCTATTAGCAGTAGAAAATCCTATAACTATTTCCCCACTCCCATTTTCAATATAAGCCCCAGTTCTGTTTATTCCAACACCTGTCCTTTTAATAACTCTCTTTAATTGTCTGGAATTTAGAGGTAAATCTGTTGCTAAAATTATTATTATAGACCCTTTTTGTTCTGGTTCTCTAGTTTTTTTACCTTTTTTTTCTTCTATATCTTTAATGATCTTACCGGCTTTTATTCCATCTAATCTAAAATCTTCTTTTTTACCAAAATTAGATAATACTAAAATTCCTAAATGAAAATTTTTATCATTAAATTCTAATTCTCGAGAGGCTGAGCCTATTCCTCCTTTTAAACCATAACAACTCATTCCAGTCCCTGATCCAACTGCACCTTCTAGAAAAATATCATCTGCATTAGCCAAAGCTTTAAAAACATGTTCTTCTTTTATATGCAATCCTCTGATATCATTTAAATATTGGTCATTACACTCACAAACAACAGGATTTACAGTACCGGTTTCATTTCCAATATCTAAATTTTGATCAATCATTTTTTTAACAACTGCCTGATGAGCTATACCTACATTTAAAGTATTAGTAAGAATAATTGGCGTCTCAATTGTTCCCAACTCATCAATTTGAATAAGTCCAGTGGATTTTCCAAAACCATTTATAATATGAGTCGCTGCTACTACTTTTTTCTTAAAAAGATTTTCATTATGAGGTAATATAGCAGTTACACCTGTTTTGATTTTATCTCTATCAAGAGTATAATGACCCACTTTCACCCCACTAATATCAGTAATTGCATTTTTTTTGCCAGGAGTTAAACTTCCTACAGATATATTATAATTCCTTATCCTTTTTATTTTATTCATGTTTTGCCCCTTAGCCAAGCTTATCACCCTTTTCAACTTCTTCATCTGGAGTTATAAGAATTACTCCTTTTTTAGAATAAATACCCAGGACTAAAACTTCTGACATAAAATCAGCTATCTGTTTTGGAGGAAAATTTACAACTCCTAAAACCTGTTTCCCAACAAGTTCATTCAAATCATAATTATCTGTTATTTGTGCACTTGAATCTTTTATTCCAATCTCTTCTCCAAAATCAACTTTTAACTTATAAGCATCTTTACGAGCTTTTTCAAAATCTTTTGCTTCAATAATTTCTCCAACTCTTATATCAATTTTTCTAAAATCTTTAAATTTAGCCATTTTATACCTCCTGACTTTTTTCCTTATTTTCATTATATTACAAATATTTTTTAAGAGCAATTTATTATTCTTAAATTCTATAAAATTAACGAAGTTATAAAAACAACAAAAATTGCTCCTAACACTACAATCATTAAATTTTTTTCTTTATAAGCTAGGAAAAATGCTGTTATTGCACCTAAAATTGCAGTAAATGGTTCACCTGTTGAATTGAGAAATCCTGGAAATATAAGAGCACTTAATACTGCTATCGGAATAAAGCTTAAAAAAGATTTTAAATATGTAGGTATTTTAATATCTGGTAAAATGGCTAAAGGAATCATTCTTGGAATATAAGTAACCAGGGCCATCCCTAAAACCATAATAAATCTATTTTCCATCTCCCCTCACTCCTTCTGGAAAAAATACAGTTGCTATCATAGAAGTAATTGCTGTAACTAAAACTATTTCCCATCCTTCAGAAATATTAATTATATCTGAAATAAAATAAAATACACTGCTAAATATCACTGCTAATAAAGCAGTAAATATTCCAGGTTTCGATTTTTTCAAATTGGGAACCAATAATCCAATAAACATTGCATAAAGGGCAATTCCCATACTTGCCTGTATTATTTCCGGTAAACTTGCTCCTAACCAATAACCAGCTGCAGATCCAGAAACCCAGGCAGAATAAGAAATCAAATTAAGTCCCAAAATAAAAGGAGGACCTAATTTATTTTTTTGCATTGAAGCAACAGAAAAAGTTTCATCTGTAATTCCAAAAGAAAGTAAAAAAAGCCAGTTTTTAGAAATTTTATCCTTTAAATTTTGAGAAAGAGATGCAGACATTAAAAAGTGGCGAAAATTTAGAATAAAAGTAGTTAAAATAATTTCTCCAATTCCTGTCCCTAAAGCTACTAAATTAACAGCAACAAATTGACTGGCTCCCGCAAAAACCATAACTGACATAAGAAAAGTATTTATAAAAGACAGTCCACTATTTCTTGCCAGAAGTCCAAAGGTAAGAGCTATAGGCAAATACCCTATCGCAACAGGAAAGCCAGACTTTAAACCATTTTTGAATTCTAGTTTCTTTTTATCTTTCATTTATTCTCACCTTTTCAAAAATATTTTACTCAATATTTTTTAAAGTTTCAGTTTCTAAATTCATCGTTTCTGTATCAGCTTTTTCAGTACTAATATTTTTCTTCCAGGGACCATCAGGAACATCTTCTTCATCTACCAGACGCCAATTAGTCGTAATTTTTCCCTTATCAGGATCTTCACCATCATCCTGACCAATTAAATATTTCATAACTTCAGGTGAAACATCTAAACCAGCTTTATTAGTCTCACGATAATATCCTAACCAGCCCATATCAATACCCATTTCAGCATAAGGACGTTCGTCTTCAAAAACATAATGAGGGTCATAAATATTCCAGGGTCCAACATCTCTCCATTGAGCATATACAGATTTACCTTCATAACTAATTTCTATCCATCGATTTTTTACATCTTCAATCCCATAATAATCTTCCCCAACATTTTTCTGATCAACATCATCTATCTCAAAAGCAAAATCACGATAGGGTAAGGCAAAATAATATTGATTACCCTCATCCAATGGCTCACCCCAGGAATTAGTTGCACCTGAACCATCAAAATATGTGGTCACAATATTATTTTTCCAATCCCCTCGAAAAATTGCGTTTTCTTTGTTATCAACACTAACAATATATTCACCATCAGCTACTAATTTTAGTTCAAAGTAAACAGCTTTTTCAATTTTTTCTAAAACAAGATTTGTAAAAGAAAATTGTTGGCTTTGATCATCAGTTAAAGTCTTTTCTACATTGAGAAGAGACTGGTCATTTTCAACCTCTTTTATAGATAATAAAATCTTAATTTCTTCATATTCATTAGGATTTTGTGTTAAATACTCTCCCTTGATATCAAAACTTTCATTTGAAATTATTTTTTCCGGATAACTATTTAAGTATAATTGTGGAGTTTCCTTAGAGCAGGCAGTAAACAAAAAAACTATAAATAGTAAATTTATAATTATAAAAATTTTTTTCTTCAAAATAACACCTCTTCTCTTAGTAAATGATTTAACTAAATCAAATCTTTAATTAAATAATATTTTCGACAATATTTTTATAAATCCTTTTAAATACTTATGAATAATTTTTATTTTATCAAATTTATCCCTTGAAATTTTCAATAAATAATATATCATTATAATAACAAGATATTGATAACAATAATTAATAATCGGAGGAAAATAAAATGCAAACAATCTTATATAGTTTTTTAGCAGGAGTCTCTACTTCAATTGGTGTATTTATTTTAATGTTATTTGGAAATCCTGGTAAAAAATCCATGGCTTCTCTACTTGGCTTTGCTGGCGGAATAATGTTAGCTATTTCGGTTTTTGAATTGATACCAGAATCAGTAAAACTAGGTTCAGAATTCATTATGATTATTGGAGTTTTATTAGGAGCTTTAATGATGTGGGGACTGGACAAATTGGTACCTCATTCTCATTTATCTACTTCTGATGATCTGGCTATTGAAAATCCAGAAAAAATGCATGTGAATGATCCTATTTTACGTACTGGATATTTAGTTTTATTTGGAATTGCTATTCATAATTTGCCTGAAGGTTTGGCTATTGGAGCTGGTTTTGAATCAAGTCCTGAAGTAGGCTTACTAATAGCTGTTGCTATTGCCTTTCATAATATACCAGAAGGTTTAGCAATTGCTGGACCACTCAAAGCAGGAGGTATAAACAATTTAAAAATATTTATATTTACATTACTTGCTGGACTTATGACACCTCTTGGAACAATCATAGGTAAATTGATTTTCAGTATATCACCAGTATTTATTGGTGGTTCATTAGGTTTTGCTGCAGGAGCAATGATTTATATTGTTAATGATGAACTGGTTCCACAATCCAATCATATGCAAAGCCATTTTGCCAATGCTGGTATGATTAGTGGCCTATTAATTGGATTTTTAATCTTGTAATAATAAAATAAATAATTTAATGATTTGACATGCTAAAGTATTGTTGGTATAATTAAAATCAGATGAGTTTAGTAGAGTTGAGATGAGCTGATTTTATAGTACATAAAAATAATATGTTTGGGACTAAATAGCCCAAATTTGCTCATATTTCTCAACTCTGTTACCTGCTTATCTTTTTAGCAGGTCTTTTTTTATGAAAAAACAGAGGAGGAATTATAAAATGAATAA
>JBNJDK010000094.1:0-6985 GCA_051744805.1 Bacillota bacterium | reverse complement strand
ATAATTTGTTCTAAAGGTTTCTCAAGCCAATTTATTTACATTTTGCCTGTTGAAAACTCATTTTCAACTGCTGTTTTAAAAAATGGGGAAACTCCAAAAATTATACCCTTTTAATTTTATAATTTTATTATAGTATCATAGATAATGCTATTCTTTTCCTTTTTTTATCTATTTCAATAATTTTCACTTTTACAATATCTCCTACCTGAACCACATCTAATGGATCTTCTATATAACTTGTGCTCATCTCTGAAATATGAACAAGTCCATCTTCTTTTACTCCTATATCAACAAAAGCCCCAAAATCTACTACATTCCGAACAGTTCCTTCTAAAATCATTTCAGGTTTTAGATCCTCTAATTTTAAAATATCATCTCTGAAGTTAGCTGCTGTTAATTCATCGCGAGGATCACGACCCGGTTGTTTTAAGGATTTAACTATATCTTTTAATGTTGGTAAACCAGCAGATATTTGTTTTGTTTTTTTTCTTAAATCAATTTCAGATAATTTATTATTTAACTCTTTTAGCTTTTCTTCATTTTTTATATCTTCAACAGAAAAATTAAGATCTTCAAGTAAATTTTCAGCTGTATCATAAGATTCTGGGTGAATAGGAGTCCTGGCCAGAGGATCTTCAGAAGAAAAAATTCTTATAAATCCAGCTGCCTGTTTATAAGTTTTTGGTCCTAATCCATAAACATCTTTTAATTCAGTTCTTTTTTTATAGCTTCCTTTTTCCTTTCTTCTTTCAACAATATTTTCAGCTACACTACTATTTATCCCTGCTACATATTGCAATAAAGAAGGTGAAGCTGTATTTAAATCTACTCCTACATAATTTACTGCTGATTCTACAACAGTTTTTAATGATTCATTTAATTTTTTTTCATCTACATCATGTTGGTACAAACCTACTCCAATTGATTTTGGATCTATTTTTACTAATTCAGCGAGAGGATCCTGTAACCTTCTTGCAATTGAAACTGCACCTCGCATAGCAACATCTAACTCAGGAAATTCTTTTCTAGCTAATTTTGAGGCAGAATAAACTGAAGCACCATCTTCATTAACAATAATATAGTTTAAATCCTGGTCTTCTTCAATTAATTCAGAAATAAAAAATTCAGTTTCCCTGGATGCAGTTCCACTACCAATAGCAATTGTTTTTATTTCGTATTCATTTATAATATTTTTTATAATTTTTTTAGCCTCTTTTTTTTCATTTTGGGGTGGATGAGGATAAATAGTTGCTGTATCTAACAATTTACCAGTCTTATCTACTGCACAAACTTTTGAACCTGTTCTAAAACCAGGATCAATTGCAATTACTCCGTTACCTTTATATGGAGGTTGTAAAAGAAGAGAACGTAAATTTTTTCCAAAAACTTCAATAGCATGCTCTTCAGCCTTATCTGTAAGTTCATTTCGAATTTCCCTTTCAATTGAAGGAAATATCAGTCGTTTATAAGCATCTTTAATAACTTCGATTAGCTCTTTTTTAAATGGAGAATTATTTTCAACTATTTTATTTTCAATATAATCATATATTTTCTCTTCAGGAACTTCTATTTTTATTTTTAATACTTCCTCATCTTCCCCTCTATTTAAAGCTAAAATCCTATGAGGTGGTATTTTTTCTACTGATTCATTATAATCATAATAAATTTTATATTTAGCTTTTTGATCTAATTTTTCATCTTTTACTGAACTGGAAATTATCCCTTTTTTAAAAGAAATTTTTCGAATTTTTTTCCTTGTTTCTGCATCATCAGATATCCATTCTGCAATAATATCTTTTGCACCCTGCAAAACTTCCTCACAATTATTTAAATCTTTTTCAGGATCTATATATTCTTCAGCTAATTCATTTAAATTAATGTCTTTCTGATTTTGATTCCAGATTATTTCTGCTAAGGGCTCAAGTCCTTTCTCTTTTGCTTTAGTCGCTCTAGTCTGTCTTTTTTGTTTATATGGCCTATATAAATCTTCAACTTCCTGTAATATTTCAGCCTGTTTAACTTTTTCTTCCAATTCTTCTGTTAATTTATCTTGTTCATCTATTAATCTAATGACTTCTTCTTTCCTTTTATTCAAGTTTCTTATGTAATCAAGTCTTTCATCTATTACCCTTAATTCCTCTTCATCAAGCTTACCAGTCATTTCTTTTCTATATCTGGCTATAAAAGGAATGGTATTCCCATCATCAAGTAATTCCACAGCAGCTTTTACTTGATTTTCTTTGAAATTATTATTTTTAGCAATTCTTGAAATAATATCTTGCATTTATATCACCTTTATTTATCATTTTCTGATTCTCTATCATTCTTTTCTTCAACAGGAATTACTAAAACTTCACCTGGTTTAACTAAACCTAATTTCGTTCTAGCTGTCTTTTCAATAAATTCATCACTTTGTACATCCACTAATTTTTCATTTAATTCTTCGTTTTTTTCTTTTGCCTCTTGTATCTCTTGACTTAAATTATTTATTTCTGCCTCAAGATTATCTATTTTTTTGTGGTTGGTATAAAAATTGAAAATAGAAATTACCAATATAACAAAAACAATTCCAATTATTAATTCTTTTTTCATAAATAATCCCCCTTAGAACAGCTTATAATTATGCAAATATATCTAACAAATTATCAAAAATATTTATGGGGAAAATATATTTTAAAGTATTTCTTTTAAATTTATATGGCATACTTTTTTATAACAATAATCTGCTTCTCCAATTCTTTCTTTCGGCCCAATTCCGACTACTTTCATTCCTGCTTTTTTAGCGCCTTTCACTCCTGCTTTTGAATCTTCAATTACTAGACATTTTTCAGGTTTAAAACCCATTTCTTTTGCAGTAAATAAAAATAAATCAGGAGCAGGTTTAGATTTATTAACACTGTTTCCATCAGCAATTACTTCAAAAAAATCATCCAATTCTAAACTTTTTATAACCTGTTTAGCATTTCTGCTAGCAGAAGCAACTGCCATTTTATAACCTTCATTTTTTAACTCTAAAAGAATCTCATAAATTCCATCTATCATATCTTCTTTATCTAAATCAACAATTATTTCCTGATAATAATTGTTTTTTTTATACATAATTTCATCTTCTTTTTGTTTAGAAAAATAAATATCCTTTGTTTGAGCAATAGTTTTAACTGAATCTCTTCTAGAAAGACCGCGTAATTTTTCATTATCTTTTTTTGTAAAATTTATTCCTTCTTCTTTTAAAGATGTTTTCCAACTTTTATAATGGTATTCAGCTGTATCAGTTACAACTCCATCTAAGTCAAATATAATTGCTTTCAGATTATTTTTCATTTTCTTTTTCACCACCTGATAAATTATAGCTTTTTAATACTCTTTCTTCTGGTTTGAGGCTTGCCTGCCAAATTTCTAATTTATCAGCATAAGAATCAAAAGGTACTTTAAAATCTTCAAGTAAATATTTAATATCAGAAAAATCTTCTTTAGAAATAGGATTAGTAGCAAAATTGTTATTTATAATTGTAATATGAAAATTCCAATCTTGATAATTATTAATAGAAGAGATATTTTCTTTAATAAATTTATTGTGAACTAACTCAGCTGATGATAAAAGAGATCCTGTATTTTTAACATCTAAAAGTAATAAATCGTCTCCTTCAGATACTTCAAAACAATTGATTTCTTCAATTTTTATTTTTATTGGGTCTATATCATCAATTATTTCATTTAAAATTTTAACAGCTTCATTTAATTTATCTTTATAAATACGATCTATAGTCACATGTAAAACCGGATAATTACCACCATTATATAATTCATAATGTTCAGCAATTAATTTCTGAACTCTATTAGCTAAACGTGAAACTTTACCCTTAAGTGTTAAAACTACAAAATATTCATCTTCTAAAGAAGCTGACTCTATCATATTTTATCGGCATCCTTTTTTAAAATTTTTTTGGTTCTTAACATGTTTTCATAATAGCATAACAAAAATAATAATTCAATTTAGCAATTTTTTTATTTTTTTTATTATTTCAGAAGTGTTTTTGCAAATATATGTGTTTTTTTTATCAATGATTTTTTTCCATAATTTTTCAGCTTTTCCATCAGTATAATCTCTTTTAGAAAAATCTTTTTTTGCTTCAACTATTATTTCTTTATTTTTAATTTCTGAAACTGTTCTAAGATTACCAACATTTCCATGGCCAAAAGGAGTATTAGTCACAATTATAATCTCTGCTTTTTCCATTTCCTTTTCATTTTCTGATGAACTTAATTCACCTACATAATCAAAAGGTGGTATTTCTACTATTTTATAATTTAATTTTCGAGCAGTTTCCCAATCTCTATCACCCTGATTTAATACTCCACAACTAACATTTGTATATCCTTCTTTATTTAATCTTTTAAAAAGTTCACTTCCTGAACCTCCACCAGCTATGACATGGATCCTTTCTCCTTTTTTTGTGTTCATAACTTGATAATTTCTAGGTATTAAAGTAACATAAGGTCTATCAGTAATATTATTTCTTTTAATGATAACATCAGTATTATATACTTCTCTTATATTCTTTTCAGTCAAAACTTCTTCAGGACTACCTCCAGCATAAATTTTTCCCTTGGACAATAAAATTAACTCATCACAATATTGACTTGCCAAATTCAAATCATGAGAAACTACAATTATAGTTAATGACAATTTTTGATTTAATTCAGATATCAGATCGAAAATTTCTCCTTGATAATTGATATCTAAGCTAGAAGTTGGTTCATCAAGTAATAATAAATCTGGCTTTTGAGCCAGTGATCTAGCAATAATTACTCGCTGTCTTTCTCCACCACTTAATTGATTTATTTTTTTATCTTCCAGGTATTTAGTGTCAGTAACCTCCATTACTTCATTTACAATTTCACTATCTTTTTCATTAATCTTACCCCATTTTCCCTGATAAGGATTCCTTCCCATCATAATGATATCATAAACTGTAAAATTAAAATCCACATTAGTGTTTTGAGGTACAACGGCCATTTTTTTAGCTAATTCTTTACTACTGTAATTATTTAATATTTTTTGGTCAAGATAAATTACTCCCTTGTCAGGATTAAGAATTCTACTTATATTTTTAAGTAAAGTAGATTTGCCAGAACCATTTGGTCCAATTATTCCTACAAAATCATTTTTTTCTAGGTGTAAATCTATATTTTTAAGTACTTCTTCATTATTATATTTAAAACTTAAATTTTTAATATTTAACATCTAAATCACCAACTACTATTCTTTTTCTTACGCAAAAGATATATAAAATAAGGACCACCAGCAAGAGAAGTTATTATTCCTACAGGTATTTCAAGTGGTGAAAGAAGGAATCTTGCTAAGTCATCTGAGATCATCATAAAAATACCACCAAAAATGGCTGCAAATGGCAATAATTTTCTATGATCAGGACCTACCAACATTCTAGTTATATGAGGAATTATAAGACCAACAAATCCAATACTGCCACTAACAGAAACAACTGCTGCTGTAATTAAAGTTGCAGATACTATTAAAATTAATTTTACTTTTTCAACATCTACACCTAAATATTGAGCATTTTCTTCACCTAATAAAATAATATTTAGATCATTGAGAAAAAAACTAACAGGTATTAATCCAATAATATAATAAGGCAATATCATTTTAATTTCCTGCCAATTACTATTTGCAAGAGATCCCATTAACCAGTAAACAATTTGATGTAATTCATTTGATCCAATAACCATTAAAAAAGATGTAAATGCATTCAAAACATAACCTACTGCTACCCCAGCTAGTAAAAAAGTCATTACAGGAACTTTATTATTAACACGTGCTAGATTATAAACTGCATAAACAGTTAAAATTGCTCCAATAAAAGCCATAATAGGTAAAGTACCTATACCAAAAATAGTAAAATTAAGTCCCAATACAATAGCTAAAGTTACACCTGTACCAGCTCCAGCTGAAATACCAACAATATAAGGATCTGCCATAGGATTTCTGATTATACCTTGAAATATAACTCCTGCTATCGCAAGACCAGAACCAACTATAAAACTCATAATTACTCTCGGTAATCTAATATTATTAACTATTATTTTTTGTGTTTCCAAATGGTTTTGTTCAAATCCAGTTAAAATTTTTATAATATCACCAAATGATATGTAACTTGAACCAATAGAAATAGAAAATATAAAAACAACAAATAAAGATATTATTGACAAAATAATGATTTTCCAAAATTTTTTCTGATTTATATCTTCTTCATCTCTCATTTTATCACCTACTAATATCTATTTCAAAAAAATTAATAAACAAAAAAAGCACCCTTCTATTAGGTGCCTGTAAATTTAAAAATGGAGCGGGAAACGGGATTTGAACCCGCGACATTCACGTTGGCAACGTGACGCTCTACCACTGAGCTATTCCCGCACAGTGGTGGAGGGGAGAGGATTTGAACCTCTGTAGGCATCGCCGGCAGATTTACAGTCTGCTCCCTTTAGCCACTCGGGCACCCCTCCATTATATAATATCTATTTCCATATCCATTAGTATAATATAACTATAATATTTTTTTATAATTTTTTGGTGGAGATAAGGGGATTCGAACCCCTGACCTCTACACTGCCAGTGTAGCGCTCTCCCAACTGAGCTATATCCCCCAGAAATCTTCAATGGAGCCGATGACCGGATTTGAACCGGTGACCTCTTCCTTACCATGGAAGCGCTGCTACCGTCTGAGCTACATCGGCACAATTATTAAATCTTAAAAAGGTATTACAATAAAAAATGGCGGAGGCGACGGGATTTGAACCCGCGGTCTCCGGCGTGACAGGCCGGCGCGTTGAACCACTTCGCTACGCCTCCGTTTTTTATTAAATGGTGGGCGAAACAGGGCTCGAACCTGTGACCCCCTGCTTGTAAGGCAGGTGCTCTCCCAGCTGAGCTATTCGCCCATGGTACCCTCAAGGGGATTCG